>CAYSZM010000020.1:0-46425 GCA_964435365.1 uncultured Victivallis sp.
GCTATGTAGCGGTTTCGCTGCGCGCCGGTAGCCTCCGGCGGTTGGGGCGCTTCGCAACTCCCCAAAAAGATCCCACCCTTCGGCCACGGGCCTCGGGTCTTTTGGCCTTTGGTCAAAAGCTCCGGAGATCTTTTCGAGGGCCCCGCTCTCCGGCACTCCGTGCGGCTTCGCCGTACTCATGCCTGCGAGTAAGGTACTTTTCTTTTTTGCAACCCCAGACCGGCAGGGTGCCGGTGCCGGGTAAGGGTTGTCGCCGCGCCGCGCCGCCGCTCAGTTCAGAAACTTCTCTTCGCGGAGAAGTTCGATGACCCGCTCGCCAATCCGGCCGGCGGGGATGATTTCGCCCGTATCGGAGCCGATCGGAGAGGCTGGGAACTCCGGATTCCGCCAGAGCAGGAAGCAGTCGGTCAACACCCCTTCGATCGTCTTTTTGCAGCCCTGGAACCCGAACAGCGACACTTCGTGCGAAGTACACGAGTTCGGGCAGCCGGAAAAGTGCAGCAGCTCAATCAGCTTCGCCGCCTTCTCCGCCCGCTCCTCCGGGTGCTCCTCAAAGTAGCGGTCGAGCGCGGCGGCGACCAACTCGCCGTATTTCGGCGCGTCCAATACCCCGATCTTGCACACCGTCGCCCCGATGCAGCAGTCGATCTGCCCCGCGAAATTGCGGAACGTCAGGTCGAACGGCAGCGAACGCAACTCGCGGAAAAGATGCGGCAGCGCGCTTTTCGACAGCACCGGCAACACGATGTTCTGCTCGAAAGTGAGCCGGACCGCCGGGACGCCGAACCCTTCCACCAGCGCCGCCAGCGCCGCGAACTCGTCGGGCGTCAGCACTCCGCGCGGCACGAACAAGGTCACCTGCGCAGTGTCTTCCCCGAACCGGGTCGGGCGCACCGCGATGGTGAGCCAGCGGCGGTATTCCGGGTCGTCCGGCTCCGGCGCGGCTTCGAACTCCTTATGCAGCGTCCCGAGCGGCCAGTCGGCGGAAATCTCCGGGAGCTCCGGATAGGCGGCCGGATCGGTCTTCGCATAGTATTCCTGATAAAGCCTGACGAATTCCTCGTCGCCGATCCGCTTGCGGATGAAGCGGATGCGCGCCTTCCCCCGGTTGCTCCGGTCGCCGTGTTCGTCGAAAAGCTCGACCATGGCGCGGGCCGCAGCGGCAATGTCCCGGGCCGGGAGGAACTCGAACAGCCTCACCCCCGCCGCCGATTCGCGCCCGAACCCGCCGGCGCCGTAAACCTCGAAACCCGGATTCCCGTCGGAATCGAGCGCCGCGATGAAACCGAGGTCTTGACGCAGCGCCAGTCCGCGATCAGCCGCCGAAGCCATGCCGATTTTGAGCTTGCGCGGCAGATGGAAGGCCATCTCCCAACCGAAAATCACCTCTTTCAGATAGCGGGCGTAGGGGATGAGATCGAAGCTGCCGTCCGGCGCGATGCCGCTGCCGACAGTGATCGAGATATTGCGGAACGTGTCGCCGCCGCCGCCCCGGAACGGCAGCCCGTTCGCCGTGCAGGACTTCACCACCTCGATCGTCTTCAGCGGCGAAACGCCGTGGAACTGGATGTTCTGCCGGGTCGAGACGTGGGCATAGTCCGCCCCGCACTCGCGCAGCAGCCCGGCGAGAAAGTTGAGCGTAAAAGTCGGGATTTCTCCCCCCACCAGCCGGATGCGGTTCATGAACTTGCCGTCGCGCTGCTGATAAATGCCGAAGGGCGCGCCGAACGGCTTCAGCGCCGCCGAATCGATTTCGCCCGCGGCGAACTTCCTGAGCGCGTCGAACAGGCCCGACTGCGCCTCGATGATCCGTTCCAAATCCATATAAACACGACCTTTCCGGTTGCAAATATCCATCTGATTGAAACCATGCGGATTAATGTAATGGCGAAACCGGCAAAATACAACCTCCCGGGTCGGGAATCCGGCCGAAAATGTGCGCTCGCAGGAAGCAAACAGAGATTCTCGTTTTTCCGGTTGCATTTCTTTTTTTCACTTATATATTATAATGTACCGTTCTCATGCGGCCCTTTCGGACCGCAGCGGGTTGGACCGAACGCAAGGATTTATTTTGGAAGACGGCAGTTTACTGTTTCTGCAGTTGTTGATTCTGGGTTTCCTGATTTTTCTCAATGCCTGTTTCGCCGCGTCGGAAGTGGCGCTGATTTCGCTGAAGCCGGCAACGGTGCGCCGCCTTGATCAGGAAGGAGGCCGGCGCGGCAGACGGCTCGCCGCCCTGGCCGGGAATTCGGGCCGTTTTCTCGCAACGGTACAACTGGGAGTGACTTTTGCCGGATTCCTGGCGAGCGCGTTCGCCGCGGAGAGTTTCGCCGCCCCCCTCACCGCCTGGTTCGCCGGGCACGGCGTCACCTTTCTTTCCCACGGCAAACTTTACGGTCTGGCCGTAGTGCTCATCACGATGGCGCTCACCTTTTTTGCGCTGCTGTTCGGCGAACTGATTCCGAAACATCTCGGGCTGCGCTACGCCGAACCGATCGCGCTTCGCTCGGCCGGGCCGATCGACTTTCTCGCCCGCGTCACCACGCCAGTCATCCGGTTGCTCAACGCCTCGGTCAACGTGACTCTGCGGATTTTCGGGATCAAGCCGGAAAACGCCCAGCAGGTCACCGAGGAAGAGATTCGCATGATGGTCGATATCGGCGAGGAGAACGGCGCCATCGAGAGCGACGAGAAGCGGATGATCGAGAACGTGTTCGAATTCAACAACACCACCGCCGCCGAAGTCATGACCCACCGGACCGAGCTGGTGGCGCTCGAAGCGGAGGCTCCGCCCGAGGAGATCGAGCAGGTCCTGCTCAACTGCGGCTATTCGCGTGTGCCGGTCTACCGCGGGGACATCGACGACATCATCGGCTTTCTCCACTACCGCGAGTACCTGTCGGCGAAACTGGTCGGAAAGACCGCGCCGGATCTCATGCAGCTGCTCAAACCGGTCTATTTCGCCCCGGAGACCATGCGGGCTAACCTCCTCTTCCGCAACATGCAGAGCCGGAAAATCGGTATGGCGGTGGTTCTTGACGAGTTCGGCGGAACCTCCGGCATCGTCACCGTCGAAGACCTGCTCGAAGAGATCGTCGGCAGCCTCTACGACGAGTACGACGAGCCGGAAATCGAAATCGAACAGGTCGGCGACAACGTCTGGCGGATCGACGGCGGAATGCGCCTCGACGACATCTCCCGCCAGCTCGGCATTCAACTCCCGGCCGAAGAGTACGATACGATCGGCGGACTGGTGTTCGGCAAGCTGAACGCGGTCCCCTCCGTCGGCTCCACCGTGGAACTGCCGGAACTCGGCGTCAAAATCCGGGTCGAATCGGTCGATGAGCGCCGGGTCGAACGGGTGCGCCTCACCTGGAAGCCCGTCCAGGAACACGACATGGCCGACGTGGAAGTCTAGAGCTTATCCCGCCCCCCGATTTGCGCTGAAACGCCATGTCTCGCCCGGGGAACTTCACGCTCGACATCGCCCCGCTTACCCGATGCGGAACAGACGCCTGCCTGCCTTGCTGCGGTGTTTTGGCCCCCCTGAAAAAGGGGGCCGATGAACCCGTTGCCCCGGTCGGATCGCCCGTTGCTTCCCTGATATTGATGTCCTTCTTTCCCGCCGGAGTTGTCGCAAATCGGACAATTTTTCAGACAAGATACCGCCGGAAATAATTGCTTTTCGAGCCTTTTTCTTTCATAATATGACCAGAAAGTTGTTTTACCCGGAGAGTGTTATGAATCGAGTCCATTTTTACAATATCGCCAATGAAGCCGGAGTCAGTGTCCGCACGCTGTATCGCGTGATGAACAATCGGGGAGCAGTCAGTACCGCGACGCGACGCCAGGTCGAAGCGGCGCTCAACCGTTACGGCTATCTTTGCGCCGGGAAAAAAGAGTCTCAGACCATTCTTTTCGATATTGTTCAAAATCCCTTTATCGAAAGGGTGGGAATTCTGCTGATGCAGCGTCTTTCGCTGCGGGACTTCCGCTGCATGCTGAGCAACCATCTGGACCGCAAAGAACGTTTCCTCGACGCGGCGGCCCAGGCCGACATCGTCGTCATGTGTTCCTTCCCCTCGGAAGAGCTGCTCCGGGAAGTCCGGCAGGCCAATTCCGAATGCCTCATCGTCAATCTGTTCGGCGGCAACGGCGGAGATGTCGCCATCGATTCGGACGACTGCCTCGGGGGACAACTTGCCGCACGCCATTTTCTTCGGAACGGCCACCGTCACGTCGGCGTGTTCACCACGCTTGACCAGTCCAACCATGAGGAGCGTTACAAGAGCTTTTTTGCGGAAATGATGTACCACGATCCGGGCTGCAAGGTGGAGCTGCATCGATTTTTCCAGCATACCCGGGCCGAAGAGTTCTGGGAGGATTATTTCCGGAAAAACAGGGATTCCCTTCCCACCGGCTTCTTCTGTCCTCTCGGCGGAAATGCGGATTATCTGCCGGAGTATGCGGCAAAATACGGATTGAAGATTCCGGAACATTTCAGCCTGATCGGATACAACCGGCCGGAAGAACGCAATTTCCATCGGCCGCTTCACTCCTACGACACCGTGGCGTTCGACATCGAACAGCTCGCTGCGTGGGGGGAATATTACATTCTGAACCGCCCCATGCTGAAAAACCGGGCGGAAATCCATACCCTGCTGCGTCCCCAGCTTGAGATCCACGGTTCTGTCCGAAATATCGCCATAAACAACTGACAAAGGAGGAATTTTCATGAAACGCTGCTCCACTTCTCCCTCGCGGAATTCACGGCCCCGTTTGAACGATCGCCACCAACCTCATATCAGGAGTAATATGATGAAGCGATATTTTACATTGATAGAACTGTTGGTTGTAATTGCAATCATCGCAATCCTGGCCTCCATGCTGTTGCCCGCATTGACCCAGGCCCGGGAACGGGGGCGCGCCACCACCTGCCTGAACAACCAGAAACAAATTATCGGCGCGGCGCTCTTCTATGCCAGCGACAACTGCGGATTTATGCCCATGGCTTCCGGAATCTACGGAAACCCCTCGGTCTGGGGGTCTCCGCGGGACCCGTGGATCAGCGCGGACTTCGTACATGCTTACTGGGTTTATACCACCAGCCGCTACGTGGGAGCCCAATGGACCGGGAATCAAAATGCGCCGAAAATCTACTTCTGCCCGACTGAACCAAATGAAATCTGGAGACACAGCAGTCATCAGAGCGTAGACGTTTCCAATTACGGGTATTACCAGAAGCTCGGGGCTCCGACTTCGTGGGCGATTACCAATATTCCGCGCAAGCTCTCCCGAAACCGCGCCCCCTCCAAAACCGGAATCATCGCCGATTTGAAGGCGAAAAGCTGCGATCGGGTACAGATGCTGGGATTCTGGCAGGATTCCGACCTCATCGCAACCGACCGGGGCTATGCTCCGCGCCACAACAACGGATGCAATGCCGGATTCGCCGACGGACATGCCGCTCGACTCGGCTACCACGATCCGCTGGTACGGGACGGCGAGATCTTTCCGCTGGGGTGGGCAGACAAAAATCGCGATATCTGGAGGTAGTTTTGATCAAACGTTGCATTTTCGTCATGCTCGCGGCCGCCGGGGCGCTTGCCGCCGCGCCCCCCGCCGTCGTGATCGATGATTTCGAACGGGACGGCAAAACCGGATGGGGAGCGTACAAAGATGCCGAAAGCCCGATGCCGCACCTTTCCATCTCCGACGAGACGATCAGCGGCGACGGCGCGCTCAAGGTTTTCATCGAAAGCAGCAAACGGTATGTCGGAATCTCCTTGCTGGAAGGAATCCGGCTGCCGGCAAACGCGGTTTCGATCTCCTTCCTGGTCAAACCGGCTTTTGGAGCTCCGCCGGAAAACTTGACGCTGACGGAACGCACGAAGGAAGGCCCCAAAGGCTTCTTCACGGCAGCCGCCAGAATCAATACAGCAGGAGACGACTGGCAAAAAATCACAATTCCTCTTCGCTCGATGAACTATCCGTCCTATGCGCCGGCCAAGTTGCGCGGCCGGCAGTTCCCGTTCAAACCGGGTGCGGTCTATTCCCTGCAACTCAACGGTGCGGCGTCGGAACAGCCGACGATATTCTTTCTGGACAATCTGGTATGGGAGTTGAAACCGTGAAATGCTTTTCCCTTTTGTTCCTGCTGCTCGCCTTCGGAGCCGAAGCCGCCAATCTGTTTCCCGGAGACACCGGGTTTGAAACCGGCGCGCATACATTCAATTACTATTACGGCGAACGGCCTCCCGCCGTGGTTTCGGGCGATGCGGCGTTCGGAAACAATTCGCTGGAGATCGATCTTGCCGTCAATTGGGTGCGCGGGCGCTGGGGCTACCATCTCCGCAAAGATACGGATTACACGGTAAGTTTCTATGCGAAACAGATTTCCAACGGAGACGCCATCCAGTTCAGCTGCATCCTGCTGCCGAATTGGGAGACGGCCGGCAAAGCTGAATTCAAACTGACGAACGAGTGGAAACGATACTCCTGCCGCATTCGGGTCGATCGCGACGACGCGGTTTACTTTCCCGCGTTTCTGCCGGAGGGGAGTCCGGCCGTATTTCGTCTGGACGCGCTTCAACTGGAAGAGGGCGATGCGCCAACCCCCTATCGCCCGGGAGAACCGTTCAGCGCCAATCCCAGCGTCGGAGCCGCCGAAGTCGTCCACACGCCCGCCGTTCCCCGGATGGCGGTGAGGCTGTTCAACGCCGAAATCGCATCGACGCAATTCACCCTCCGGGTCGCATTGCAGGGGAAGGTCCGCTCGTTTCCTTTTCAACTGAAACCGGGAACATCCACGGAACTTGCGGCGGAACTTCCGGAGGCCGCCCTGCCCGGTTACTATCCGGCGGATGTGGAAGTCATCGACGACAAAGGAGCCGTGGTCAAACATGCCGCCGCGCCGTTTGTGGTAACCGATCCCTTCCCCGAACGGCAGACCCCGGGCTTCTTCGGGATGCAGGAAAGTTCGCTGCCGAACAGTTTCCTGCCGCTGATCGGCACTACCGTTCTGCGCAAAAGGCTGCATGGATCGTGGAAAGAACTGGAACCGCAGGAGGGGACGTTTCGGAGTCCGAAGATCGAAATGCCGGAGTCGCTGTTCTGGCATCCGCTGCTGGAAAACGTGTTTTCTCCAACCTCGATGCCGGCATGGGGAACCAGGAAAGGAACCCGTAAGGCCGACCCGGAAAAAGCGGCGCTCTATCTGGACCGTGTCTTCCGGGAATTGAAGGGCAAAGCGGAATTCGTCGATTTCATCAACGAGCCCGATCTCGTGTTCCGCAATCTGCCGGACGGAGCGGAATATTACAGTGAACTGCTTCGGGCGGCATCGCCGATTGCACGGAAATACGGACTGAAACTGATGGTGGATGTTTCCGGAGTGGATTCTCCTTTTCTCGACAAAGTGCTGAAAAACGCGGGCGACTGCTTCGAAATAATCGCTCCGCACCCTTACACCGGTCCACGGATTTTTGCTCCGGACGGCCGCTACGTCGCCGCGCCCGAGAACGGCGGTTTTGCGACCAGACTGCAAAACGCCGCCCGGCTTGCCCGCGAACACGGGAAGGAATTGCTGATCGGGGAGTTGGGCTACTCGCTCGGCGAAGCCATCCCGTTCGCCGCTCCGGCCGCACATCGCCGCGCGGCCTATCTCGCCAGGATGTTCCTGATTGCGCGCAGTTGTCCGCAATGCCGCTACCTGATCTGGTTCACCGGGTTGGACCATTGGGAATCGGGGCCGTTCCTCTACGGGATCTGGCGCAGCGAGAACGGCATTCGGCCGCTTCCGTCGGTTGCCGCCTACGCGCAGGCGGCCCACGAAATCGACGACGCAAGAGATGTGGAATGGATTCTCGACAGCGATATCAAGATTCTCCGTTACCGGAATTCCGGCCGCGTTTCCTATGCCGTCTGGAACGCCGGGGATGGAACGGAACAACTTTCACTCGATTCGCTGCCGGCCGATGCGAATTTCCGCTCTCTTTACGGAACTCCGCTGAAACAGGCAGCGATTACAGAGTCTCCGGTTTATCTCTCCGAGAATGCCGCCGGGACGGTACTGCCCGCCTTGCGGAAGGTGGTCGAATCCCGTTCGCCGCTCCTCGTGCACGCTTGGCTGCGCGATGGCGACACGCTGAAACTGAAGGTATTCAATCGCAGTTTCCAGGATTGGAAGGGCGAGATTTCAATTCCCTCGTTTCTGCATCAGGAACTCTCCGTTCCCCGCCTGACCGCGGAGACCGTCACCGTGAAAAATCCTCCGCACGAAACCTTTCACCTGGAAATGACGGGGGCGGACGGGAAGTTGTTCCGGCAAACCGTCACGCTCCCGAACATGCGCAAACTTCCCCGCTTGAAGGTGGAAGACCTGGCGACGTTCGACTGTCACCAGATTCCCGACGCCATCGTACAAACGGAGCGGCGGGATGTGTATCCGCCCGATCCATCGATTCCCTGGAGCGGCGCCGATGACCTGTCGCACCGGACGGTGTTGGGTTGGGATGAGGAAAACCTCTACATTTTGAGTGAAGTCAGGGACGACGTCCAGATCAACCCATACCCCGACCGGGAATCGTGGCGGGGGGATTCGCTCCAAATCGGAATCGATTCCTTCAACAACGCGGACGGGAAACTTCACTATGACTCCGACGACCATGAGTTCACCTTCGCGCCGGGAAAAATGCCGTGGCGTCACTACGCGCCCCCCTTCCAGACAGCCGGGGCCTGCCCGGAAATCCGCCAGGTCATCACCCGCTCGGAGAAGACAAAAACAACCGTTTACCGGCTGGCGATTCCGCGCAAACTGCTCGAGCCGCTGAAACTGCGCCCGGGAACGGTGCTGGGAATCTCGCTTTGCTTCAATGACAAAGACCCGGACGAGGAACGTTACTTCATGACGTTCGGCGAGGGCATCGGCAACGTCAAAAATCCGTCTCTGTTTCAGAAAGTGATTCTGCAGAAATAAAACTGACCCGCGGCCTCCCCGATCATGGCATAAATTGGCAGAAAGACGATTTTCCGCATCATTTCGATCATTTTACACATAGCCGGATCGGTGGCGCGGAATTATATTGAGACAAAACATTTCTGAAAAAACAGGAGGTATTGTCCATGAATCCGATTCCGCGCCCCGAATACCCCCGGATGCAGTTCCGGCGGGAAGAGTCCTGGATCAATCTCAACGGCAGCTGGCGCTGCCGGTTCGACTTCGGCAAAACCGGCGTCGAACGCGAGTGGCAGAAAAAAAACGGAGAGTTCGACCGCGACATCGTCGTGCCGTTCTGCCCCGAGAGCAAACTCTCCGGAATCGGCCATACCGATTTCATCGAGTCGATGTTCTATGCGCGCAACATCACCGTGCCGGAGAGCTGGAGCGGGAAAACCGTGCTCCTCCATTTCGGCGCGGTCGAGTACGCCGCCACCGTTTGGATCGACGGCGTCGAAGTCGGGCGGCACCAGGGCGGCTCGGCGAGTTTCACGCTCGACATCACCTCCCTGGTCAAACCCGGAACGGAGCAGACGCTGACCCTCCACGCGCTCGACGAATTGCGCGGCGGCTGCCAAGGCGGCGGCAAACAGTCCACCCGGGCGGGTTCCTACGGCTGTTATTACACCCGGGTGACCGGCATCTGGCAGACGGTGTGGCTCGAAGCGGTGCATCCGGCGGGAATCGCCTCCTGCCGCATCGTTCCCGGCGTCGACGCCGGAGTCTTCGGCCTGGCGCCCCGCTTCCGGTGCGACCGGCGCGGATACGCGTTCACCGCGATTCTGCTGGCGGACGGCAAAGAGGCGAACCGAGTGACGGTTCCGGCGGCGACCGGCGTTCCGGTGACGGTTCCGGTGCCGCAGCCGCGGCTGTGGAGCACCGCCGACCCGTTCCTCTACGACTTCGTCTTCGAGCTTTGCGACGAAAACGGCGTCTGTATCGACCGGGTGGAGAGCTACGCGGGCTTGCGCAAAGTCCATATCGAAGGCAACCGGGTGTTCCTCAACAACGAACCGATCTTTCAGCGGCTGGTGCTCGACCAGGGGTTCTATCCGGACGGCATCTGGACCGCCCCCTCCGACGCGGCGCTCAAGCGCGACATCGAGCTTTCGCTCGAAGCCGGTTTCAACGGCGCGCGGCTCCACCAGAAGGTGTTCGAAGAGCGCTTCCACTACTGGGCGGACAAGCTCGGCTACCTCACCTGGGCCGAGTATCCGAGCTGGGGCCTCGACTGGAATCTCTCCGAGGCGCGTTACCGTTACCTCGAAGAGTGGCAGGAGATTCTGGCGCGCGACGTCAACCACCCGTCGATCATCGCCTGGAGCCCGTTCAACGAGAGCGCCCACCCGACGCCGCCCTGTCTCGCCGCCGCCTTCGCCGAAGCCGGTTCGCTGGAGCGTTACCGCGCCTTTATGCGCAACGTTTACGACCGCACCAAATGTTTCGACCCTTCGCGCCCGGTCAACGATTCGAGCGGTTACCTGCACGTGAAGACCGATCTATGGACCGTCCACCCCTACCGGGCGAACGCGGCGGACCTCAAGGCGGCGATCCGCCCCGCGGATTCCGAAGTGATGATCCATGCGCCGACGCACGAGTGCGGCTACTGCGGCCAGCCCTATGTCATCGACGAGTGGGGCGGCTTCAAATTCATCCCGGAATCGCACCGCGCCACGGCGCAGGCGGGCTGGGGATATCACGGCATCGACCTCAAGACGCCGGAGGAACTCTGCGCCAAGATCGAAGAGCAGGCCGACGTGATGCTCGCCGATCCCGGCATCGCCGGCTACTGCTACACCCAGCTCACCGACGTGGAGCAGGAGGAGAACGGCGTCTACTGCTACGACCGCACCCCGAAAGTTCCCGGCGGCGCGCTCAAACGGATCTTCGGCAAGAAGCCGGACTGGGATAAGCACTAAATCCGCCCCCTCCCCGACGCCCTCCCCTGCGCCATAACGGAAGCGCGAGGAGGGTTTTTCTTTTCCTGACCATGATTTTCGCGAAGCCAAAATGAATTATGGTCAACATCATTGGAATAATCCCTCTTTTTGCCCTGCTGTGGTATTGCCGAAACCGGATTTCTCGGCCATAATAAACAGCGACAAGGAGGGAACGATGACAGCGCGATTCGATTTTACAACCGGAACCACCCTGACCGATTCGGAACAGGCGATTCCGCAGCTCTACGAACAACTCACCCGGAAGCTGCGGCAGGAAGACCGCTCGCCGGGAGAAGTCCTCATTTCGGAGCGCACCGCCGCGGAACGGCTGAACATCAGCCGGTCGGCGGTTCACAAGGTTTACACCATGCTCTGCGCGGACGGGCTTCTCCGCCGCGATCCCGGCATGCGCAATTACCAGATCTGCGATTTCACCCGGATCGACGCCAACCAGTGCATCGGCATCGTTCTGCCCGCCAGCCTGCGGGAGTACCTGAGTTCGCCGGTCCACAGCCAGAAGCGGATGGCCATTTACTCCGGAGTCGTCGATTACGCCGCGCGCTCCGGAATCGGCACCCGGATCATCAACCTGCCGGAACCGGGTAACGTCAAATCCGAAATCGACCGGTTCTTCGAGGAGACCATCCCGAATCTGCTCGGAATCATTCATTTCGGCGACCGCGGCCAGAATTTCGACCCGGTGCTGGACCGGCTGTGGGCGAACGACTCGGTGCCGCAGGTGCTGATCTTCTCGCGCAACAAATACGCGCACTGCGGCAGCGTGAGCTTCGACAACAGCATCGGGCTGCAATACGTCGCCCAGCATCTGATCGACTGCGGACACCGCGACCTGGCGATCTTCAACATCAGCCCGCGGCTGCCGGCCCCGGTACATTACACGCTGGCGAAACTTCCGCTCATCATGGAGCTGTTCCGCAAAGCCTGGATGAATGTCCGCGACGAGTGGTGTTTCTCCATCGACCGCGCCAACGAGCGGGAGTCGATCGACCGGGCGACGGAACGGTTTCTCGCACTGCCCAACCGCCCCTCGGCGGTCTGGTGCCACAACGACTATTACGCGCTCCGGCTGATGCACAACCTGGAGGAGGCGGGCTATCGGATTCCGGAAGATTTCGCCGTCGTCGGCACCGAGAATTCGCAGGCCGGGCAGGACGCCGAGCCGCCGCTGACGACGCTGCAGCTCCCGTTTTACGCGATGGGCTACCAGGCGGCGGAGATGCTGCTGCGTATCCGCCGCGAGCGCGGACGCTTCACCCAGCGGGTTCTCTCGCTGACGCCGACCCTTGTTGTCAGAGGTTCCACACCGGCCGCCCGGGCCGAACAGGTTTATATCTAACGCCAGGAGAAGAAAATGAAACGAAAATTCACTTTAGGGGAACTCTATCTATTTAAAGGAAAATCCGTCCTTAGGGCAGGCAAAGAACCAGCGGATGGAATATATTTCGATATGACCAAGGAGAAAAAAATGAGCAGAGAAAAGAAATTCACCCTTATTGAACTTCTTGTCGTGATTGCTATTATAGCGATCCTCGCTTCCATGTTGCTGCCGGCATTCAACAAAGCACGGGCCACTGCGCAATCAGTCGAATGTTTGAGCAATGTCAAACAGCAGATGGCGGCTTTTTGCCAGTACCAGAGTGACAATGATGACTGGTGTGTTACCGGCTATAACGGTCCCAAGCCGGATGCGACGTATAAAACGGGGAAATGGTATTACTTCTTATCCTATTACTATATGCCAGGCAGCAATGTTTTCTGGTGTCCGTCACGCAAATATCGCAACAGCGATTCATTCCTCAACACAAGCAGCGCCTCGGAAATAAGTTATGGACTCAATATCATGAGCTTCGGGCGCAGCGACAAGGACAGCACCGGCTACTATCGGACCAAAGGCTCTCAAGTAGCCAACGCCGGCGGCAGCTCCAACCTGTTGGTGCTCACGGAGACTCCCGGATGGTATCAAAAAGCCGGAAGCGGACCGGCTAATGACGTAGCCGGTGCCACGATTCACACCAGTGCCGAAGCTTCATTATTTCTGCCCAGTCATGGTTTTTACCCATACAGCAAAGGCAAAATATACTCTGGATTCATCGTTCACGACGGCAACAAGCGAGTTAACAACGGATATTTTGATGGCCATGCCCAATCCGATAGCCATGTTGAACTTAACAGCAGTTATCCGGCATGGACCACTCCCTACAACCGCAATGGAGTCATGACGAAATAATTTGCCGATTCAATACAGGTCAAGAAATACACGCTGATTGAATTTTTCAATGTACCAAAGATCGGCTTAAAACAAAATGACAGAGATCAGATTTCATGAGAATTAGCTTATTATTTACCGCAGTTCTATGTGCTTTCAGCCCCATTGCAAGTGCTGACACCATAGACTCCTTCAAACGCCTTGAAAAGACAGGCAACCAGTCGCCGAACCTGGTGAGAAACGGCGACTTCAGCGAAGGGGCGAAACATTGGCAGAAGGATATCAAGGGGCCGGGAACTGTGAAGTTCGGCGGTAATTACGGCATTACCGGCACACCCGGACTTTATGTGGAACGCCCCGCGGAGAACTCTTCCCTGGTCGTAAAGCAGACATTGAACCTCAAGCCCTATACTCGTTACCGGGCAAGCGCCTGGATTAAAACCGAAGGCGTGACCGGCGGCAGAGTAGGTCCGTTGGCTGAATGCTGGAGCGCTGATGGTAAATTCGGCGGCGGCGCCTATCATAACAGCGCCTGCGGCGATAATGAATGGCACAAAGCGGAATATACGTTTGTCACCGGCGACACCGGTGTATATCATTACAATTTCGGAGTTTACATGCCAAGAAATGTCGGCGGTGCATTTTGGGCTGATGATTTGTATGTTGGCGAAGATCTGGCGGAATGGACTTTCGGTATGATTCTGCCGCACAAAGCAAGGATTGATACGTCTGGCGGCAAGTTGGAATTCACCTCCAGAATCATCGGGAAGTTTGATTATCCGCAGACCGGAGAACCTGACTATGCGGTGCATTTCACCCTGCAGAACACTCAAGGCAAGGAATTGCAGCAGCGGCTGGTTCCTCTGAAGAATAATCGCTGCACAGTTGACTTTGGCAAATTGTCGGTTGGAGATTATCGGATTGCAGCGAAATTAGTGGATCTGCAGAATCAATATATCCTTAATGAACAAGAATGCCCCTTGCAGGTTATCGACCGGACCGCTTTGATTAAAAAGGCTCCTGTCGGAACTTGTGAGATTGACGGCCTCGGCCGGGCGATCGTCGATGGCAAGCCTTTTTTTCCTGTGGGAATGTTTGTCGGACAGCTCAATTCCGATATCATCGATAATTTAGCTCAGGGCGGCTTCAATGCCGTTGTTTCCTATCACTTCCCTTATACCGCCGACCTGGCCTCGGTGCTCGATTACGCCCAAACCCGTAATATGAAATATGTGGCTTCGGTAAAGGATACAAAAAACTCGAAAACGCTGAATGAGAAAATCCGATCCCGCGTCGAACAGTTCAAGAACCATCCGGCGCTGCTGGCCTGGTATACCGCCGACGAGCCTCCGCTGGAAGAGAAGGATTTCGTATTGGGGCAGCGCAAATGGGTGAATGAGCTTGATCCGTTTCACCCGACCTGGGCGCTTTTCAACAAGTCGGATATTATTTCCTACTTTGTCGGTGGCATGGACATTATCGGTTTCGATAATTATCCCACCGGCTCCAGCCTGGGGCCGGCTTCGAAGCAGCTTGATGACGGACGCAGTGTATTCGGTCGCGCCTCCGATGGAGCGATGGCTTGCTGGATGGCACCGCTTTCCTTCAACTTTCTGAACGCAGGCTATCCATCCGGCGAACGGATGCTGGCGCAGGGACTGGGCTGTATTATTGATGGCGCCAAAGGAATTTTTTACTACGCGTATCAGGATCTTGCCGAACGCGACGCTCCGGAGGAATTTGATCGGCGTTTTCCGGAATGGTCGCTGGTGGCCAAGCGGCTTCGGGTACTGGGAGACTTCATCCTGTCTGACGACCCGCATGGCCCGGAGGTTGCCATCAAGGGAAAAAAGGGAGCCGGCGAGCTGAAAGCAAAAGTCTTTAAGGCAAATGACGGTCGTCTTGCGCTGGTTATTGTCAATTATGGGCCGGGTGGCGCAGAAGCCGTGATTGAGATTGCCTCCAAAGTTACAGGCCTGAAAAGCATGACCGGAAATACAGGAGAATTGGGCAACGGGAAATATTTGTTCAAGGCCGATCAGGTAGCCGGTGACATTCTCTTGCTCGAGCAAGAGAAAATCGAACCTTTCAAGCCGCGTCCCGCCAATCAACGCAATCTGGTGGTGAATGGAGACCTGGCAATCCCCGCCGCGGACGGCAAGCTGCCGATGGATTGGCTTGCCGCCGCTGGTAATGGACTGATCGAATATGATGGTTCGAGCGTCAAAATTGTTGCCGAAGCCAGGAATAAGCAGGCGTCCATCCGACAAATGATTCAAGCTCCGCGAGGTCGGCGTTACGAACTGAAATTCACTTATAAAACCGGGAACGCGAAACCATATGCCGATATAATGCTCACCGGTACCGGCGAAAAGTATCGCAGTGTTTATATTACCGAAGCGGCTCCGGAATGGACGGAAAAAAGCCTGATCTTTGAAATTCCGCCAAAGGCCTATCAAAGTCCCGGCGACACGGCAACGATCTACATGCAAAACCGCTCAACCGTTCCAATGTGGTATAAACATGTGTCCCTGCGACTCTTGCCGTAGTAGAAGCGCGGCGATTTTCAGAGATCAGCGTCTGAGGTATTTCATTGAATGAGAGAGGTCGTGTCAAAAGTTTTTAATTTGGAAGATGGAGGAAGCAGAGCTTTTCATGCGAAAAGAAGGCGCGCGCGTCCGGCAGTCAGAAACCGAACCGGAGAAACACCGTCGAACCGCATTGTCCAATCTATATGATAATCTTCTGAAGCACAACGACGCCCGCCTCCCGAACCACGGGGGGCGGGCGTTTTTTCCGCATCCGCCAACTTTCTTCATAAAAAATCGGCAAAGCTCTTGACATTGCATGTAAAATGCGTCATAATATTTACTGTAAAAATAAACAACTTTTTCAGAAAAAACAAAAGTCTTCAACCAGGGAGCATGGAAAAGATGAAAACAGCCGCACAAATGAAATGGAAGCAAGCCCGGATTCAGACATTTACTTTGATTGAATTGCTGGTGGTGATCGCGATTATCGCCATCCTCGCCTCGCTGCTGCTGCCGTCCCTCCAGAAGGCGCGGGCCAGGGCGCGGGTGACCGTCTGCCAGGGCAATATGAAGACGCTGGCGCAGGGGTTGAGCTTTTATACCGGAGACTATCACGAAATGCTGCCGTGGGACGGCCGCTATTCCGCCGGATTCACCTACAACAGCCTGTTCTGGATGCAGACCCTCCGCCGCAACTACGGAACCGGCGACAAAATTTACTTCTGCAAAGGAAATCCCGGCGTGGTCAACCCCACCCAGACACCCGGATTCATCCAGGGACTCGGGTTCCCCGGCGACAACAACGGCTCCACCACGAGCACCGGCTCGGCATCGACCAACTATACGATGAACGGCTGGATGATGCGCAGCACCTTCAACGGCAAAAAAGGTCCGTCCGGCAAAATCACCCGCTGCGATACGCCGTCGCGCAGCATTCTCGTCATGGAGTTCTACACCCCCCTCTACGACCAGTCCTCCATGTGGCGCTACAACAAAGTGCTCGGCCGCTTCAACGGCGATGAAAAATACATCCGGGACCACAACAACAGCGGCAGCAACTTCGCCACGGCCGACGGTCACGTGGAGAATCTTCGCTACATGACCAACCCGCGCAGCATCACCTTCGCCCCCCAGCGCAACTGGTACGTCAGCGCGAGCGCCGACAGCTGGGCGGCTCCGCTCTGGTCAACCTATTATGCCGCATACTGAACGAACGGTTTTTTCAATCAAAAAACGAATCAGACCTTGACAAAGCGGATTGAATGAGACATAATATTTACTGTAAATTACAGTAAAATTATTTCGGAGAGATTGCCATGCCTATCAGACAGCCGGTTACCTTGACTCAGGTGGCGGAAGCCGCCGGAGTTTCGATTGCGACCGTTTCGCGGGTTCTCAACCGACGCGGACAGGTGGACGAACACACCCGCCGCCGCGTCATGACCTCGGTGGAAGACCTCGGTTATAACGCCGACTCCATCGCGAGAAAACGCGAAGCCCGCGCCGAGCAGCGCATGTTCAATGTCGAACTCCTGCTCTGTCCGCTGGCCGAACAGAAGAACCTTCTCCAGCTCGACTTCATGGCCGATACGCTGCGCGGCGTCCAGAGTTTTTTCAGCCGCCACGGCAATGTGCGGATGAACCTCTGCACCTGGGAGATCGACGAAGAGCTCCATCGCGAGGAAAACGAGCTGATCTTCCAGCGGCTGATCGACGCCGACGGCATCCTGGTCATCGGGAACCCGACAAAAGAAGCGGTGGACCGCATGGTCAATGCGGGGCTCCTGCCGCTCCTGATTTCGGCGGGACGCCAGGACATCGCGATCAATTCGGTCTGTTTCGACGACTTCGCGGGCGGAATCATGGCGGCCCAATACCTGATCGACCGGGGATTCGACCGCATCGGGTTCCTGTGCGGCTCCGACAAGCCGAATTCGTTCCTCTCCCGCCGCCGCGGCGTGATGGTCAGAACGATCGAGCGGCTGGGTTTCGACCGGTTCGTAAGCCGCACGTCGAAGACTTCGGACGACGGCGACATCGCTGTTTGTTTCCGCGAATGGCTCGAATCCGGAACCTGCCCGAAAGCGCTCGTCACCACCCACGCCAGCGCGACCGCGGTGGTCTGCCGCGTACTCAGCGAACACGGACTCTCCTGCCCGAAGGATTTCAGTCTGATCACCTTCGACAACTCCGTCGAGAATGTGTTCGGGCTCGAGCTGACCCATCTGCATGTTTTCCCGCGCGAACTCGGAGTCAAATCCGCGCAGCGGCTTTACCAGATCATGACTTCCGGCGGCAAAGACACCACCCCCTATAAAATCGTCCTGCCGCTTGAACTGGTCGTCGGAAATTCGGTACGGAACGCGTAATAAAATACAGTCTTTGAACAATCACAGCCAAACTCCGAAACAGAAAAGAGGAGAGAGACGATGAAGAAGAGAAGATTTACGCTGATTGAACTTCTGGTAGTAATCGCAATCATCGCGATTCTGGCCTCGCTGCTGCTCCCGGCATTGCAGCAGGCGCGCCTCAAGGGTCAATCGACAAAGTGCAAGGCGAACACTAAGACACTGGGGACTTATATGCAGTTTTACTGTTCCGACAACAAGGATGCCTTTCCAATTCACATGGCAGGAGCCGTTCCGTCAAAACTCTGGAGCTGGCAATCGTCCTGGTGGTTGTGGTACTTTTACGACAACTACGCGAGCGGAGCGAAAGTGTTCGCCTGCCCGGCCAATCCCCACCCGGTCGGCGGCATTCCGGGACTAGGCTTTCGTGTTGCGAATTACGAGTCGGAGAAAGTCAACAACTACAGCATGAACGGATTACTAATCCACGCCAGCAAATGGGACCGAAAAGGTAATTCCAAGCGGATGAGTTCTATCGACATCCCGACCCGCGCCATTATGATTTTCGAAGATTTCGCGCCGTGCACCGCGGACGGCATGACGACCTGGACAAAACGCACCCAGACCCGTTGGAACGGCGCTTATATCCGCGACCACGGCAACACCGGCTCCAACTTCGCAATGGTTGACGGACATGCGGAAACCCGGCGGTACGGCACCAATCCGATCGGAATTACCTTCGCCCCGCTCCGGGCCTGGACCAGTCTTACGGATGGATACTGGAAAAACCTCTGGCCCTAACCCCAAATATAGAGAAATATCTGAAATTATGTGGAAATCATTCATCATCTGCGCCGCCGTTTCCGCCGCTGCCTTCGCTCCTTGCGCGGAGACCGCCCGCATCGGGCAAGGCGACAGCCAAGTCGAATTTATCCGGAACAAACTCTTTATCTCCAATGCTGACAATCAGCACAAACTTCTGGTCGGAAAAATTCTCTATACCTGGAGTCCGCTCGCGGCAACGCCGGCCTCCGCCGAAGTCGCCGAAGACGGGACGATGAAGATCGAATACACGGTCAACGCCGACAACGATCCGAAGAAAACCCCGGAACAGAACGCGCAGATGAAGGCCGACGCCAAAGAGATCAAGCTCTCGGCGGTCGCCACCGCCAAAGAAGGGCGCGTGAAGATCGTCTACACGCTGGTTTCGCCGAAGGTCAAGCCGGACGGCGCCATGTTCGAGCTGCTCCCCCAGGGCGGCGCGAAGAAAGGCGAGAAATACAGCGCAACCGTCTGGAAGCCCCGCCCGTTCGGCGGCAAACTCGTCGCGGCCAAGGGCGGCGAATTCCGCGCCTTCTCCGACAAGGCGGAAACCGTCTGGCTCAAGCTCCCCGGCAACACCGGCTGGACCAACGGCTGGGCCGAACACGCCGGATTCCGCAAGAGCGGCGACGGCCAGTACACCTCCACCCTCGAATTCATCATCACCCCGGCGGGATTCTCCGGGGAAGACGCCGCCGCCATCGACCGCGACGACCCGGTTTCGCTCTCCTTCGGAGCAGACGGCCTCTTGATCCGCAACCTCACCGCCAAAGCGATCGAAAATGCCGAACTCATCCTGAACGGCAAGGCCGAAACCGTCACCGTCGCCCCGGGCGAAGCGAAGAAAATCGCCGTCGAACCCGGCGACGCTCCCGCCTCGGCAATCCTCAAGGTCGGGGAACAATCGTTCGCCGCGCAAGAGACCCCCAAGAAAAAGTAACCACACTCCATGAAGAAAAAATTCTGGCTTGTCATGGCTGCCCTGTTCGGGGCGGCCGGGGTGTTCGCAGCCCCGAATCCAAAGATCGGATACCCGGAATACTCGGTCCGGGACGTGAAGGGAGAACCGGTTGTCTTTGATTATGAAGGCAATCCGGTATTGAGAATCGGGAAGCTCGCATTTTCCTGGTCTCCCCCCGTCGCCGTTCCGGTCAGAATCGAACAGACCGCGCCGGACGCCTTCCGGATCGACTACAGAATCGACCGCGACGACACCGGCAAGGTCGCCGTCGCCGGAACCCTCAAAGTGTTGCCGGACGGGCACATCAAGCTCGATTGGCAGCTCGACGCGCCGGATTCGGTCAAGACCGGCGGCGTCATGCTCGAGCTTCTGCCGCAAAGCGGCGCGAAGAAATCGGAATCCGCCTTCAAGTCCGGACTCTGGACCCGCGACGCCAACGGCGGCGTGCCGTATGAAGTCCGCGACGGCTATTTCCGCAGCTTCAGCAACGGAAAAATCACCCTCTGGCTGCTGCTCGGCGGCAATGTGAACTACTCGAATTCGTGGTCCGAACACCTCGGTTTTCAGAAGGACAAGGACGGCAAATACCGGGCTTCCGCCGAATTTCTCGTCGCGCCCCCCGAACTCGGTGGCGAGTCGGCCGCGGCGCTCTTCCGCAAACGCCCGGTCGGGCTCCGGCTCTCGACAGACCGCGCGTTCAATCTCTGGGAATCCGGCGCTCCGGAACTGAAGGCCGAGGTAACCAATCCGTACGGCCGCGAGCAGAAAAATATCGCCTTCTCCGTCATCGCCCGGAATTTCGACGGCAAGGTGGTGCTGAATGAAACGAAATCGCTGACGTTAAAACCGTTCGAGACCGCCGCCCTGGCCTTCCGGCTCCCCGAAGCGGAGCGGGATATCTATTTCGTCGAGGCGAAGGCCGTCGCTCCGGGAGAGAAGGAGATCTTCAGCCGCACCAACCTGGCGATCCTGCCGCCGCATGAATTCAAGGATTTGAAAGACAGCAAGTTCGCACTCTCCGCCTACTTCATGATCCCCTCGCAGGAAGCGGTGTACAAACTGATGCAGCGGATGGGCGTGCGGATGCTCCGCCACGGCGACAACCGCGTCACGTCGAAGTACGGCATTCTCGCCCTCGATCATGCCAGCGTCGGCCCGAACGATTCGCCGGAGAAAGTGGCGAAACGGATCGACGGAATCCTCTCCCGCGCCGCCGAATACCAGAATCCCGAAATCGAATTCTGCAACGAGTGGAACATGAGCGTCAAGGGCGACGAGAAACGCCGCCGCGCCGAGCATTACGTCGAGGTGCTGCGCCAATTCAAAGCCGAACGCGACAAGCGCAATCCCGATCTCAAGATCATCGGCATGGGCATGGCCGGAGCCGACGTCGAATTCCTCAAGATCATGGCCAAAGCGGGCGCGGTCCCGCTGATGGACGGCGGCGTCGCGCTCCACCCCGGCCGCGGCAACATGACGCCCGACTACACCGGCGACGGCTGGACCTACCTCGGCGGAATCCGCCGCTTCCGAAAAGTGATGGATGAACTCGGCATCAAGCAGTTGCACCTCTCAGAAGTGTATGCCGCGACCCATCCCAACGATTCGTGGAAGGATTCGTACCGGCACGCCGCCGAAAACGTGATCCTCACCTATGCGATCGGGCTTGCCGAAGGGGCGGAGTCGATTCAGTTCTACCAGCTCCACGATTCGGTCTGGCATGACCTCGGCGGCGTCGACGCCGAAGACTCCGAGTACCATTACGGGCTGCTGATGCGGGACGGCACCATCAAGCCGTCGCTGCTCTCCTATGCCGCCATCGCCGAAGCGCTGGACGGCGCGAAGTGCACCGGGTATCTCGATTTCGGCGGCAAGGTGCGCGGCATCGGCTTCGACACGCCGCGCGGCCCGCTGGCGATCGTCTACGACCGCACCGACGGCTATTTTCTCACCAAACGGACCAAGGACTACGCCGCGCCGGAACCCTGGGTGGACACCTGGAAGACCCGCCGGGAGAAGACCTTCAACGCCGTCGGCGACAAAGTCACGGTGATCGACCCGATCGGCCGGAGCAAGACGGTCGAAGCGAAAAACGGCAAAGTGACGCTGACCCTTTCCGGGGCTCCGCTCATGGTTTACGGCATCCAATCCCAGGGAGACAAGCAATGAAATTCAGACTGACTCTGGCCGCGCTGGCGGCGGCCTCGGCGGCGCTCGCCGTCGATCCGCTCGCAAAGGCCGACGCCTACACGACGCAGCTTTCGGCGGAACTCGTTCCGGCCAAAGGATATTTCCCGATCGGAGCGCTCGGGGACCACTCGTTCCGGCTGTTGCCCTTCGCCGGGCTCAACCTCTGCGAACGCTCCCACTGCTGCTATGAGTTCAAGGACGGCAAGCCCTGCGATTACAAGCCGGTCATGGACGGCCGGGGGCTCTTTTTCTTCAATGTCTGGGCGGCGCACAGCCTGTTCCGCTCGGATGACACGAAAAACTACGGGAAGCTCAAGCGTCCGCTCAGCGACGCCGGGAAACCGTACGAACGCCAGATGATCCGCTTTCTGGACCCGGCCACCCGCAAGTACGTGCTCGACACCGCCGCCGCGACCGTCGGCACCGTAACGGAACGCGAGAAGCAGGACAACGTCTTTATCTGGGGCATCGACAACGAGTGGGAACTCCCGCTCGACTATTCGCCGGAAGCGATGGCGGGATTCCGCAAGTTTCTCGAAGCGAGTTACAACGGCGACCTCGCCAAGCTGAACCGCGCCTGGGGAGAGTCGTACAACGCGTTCTCCGAAGCTGTTCCGCCGAAAGTGGCCGAGGCCGCGCAGAAACCGGGCGCGTGGCTGGACTGGAGGAGATTCCAGGAAGAGGCCTACGCCGATTTCATCCGCGACTACTTCAAAGCGATCACCGAGCGAGACCCGAAGCACCGCCCGGTCGTCTCCAAATCGACCCAGTGCACCATCGAAATGCAGTCGGTCGTACGCAA
Organism: uncultured Victivallis sp.; assembly: GCA_964435365.1. Classification (GTDB taxonomy): domain Bacteria; phylum Verrucomicrobiota; class Lentisphaeria; order Victivallales; family Victivallaceae; genus Victivallis. The sequence goes on from CAYSZM010000020.1 coordinate 22,820, forward strand.
CCGCGCGGTCAACCATGAAATCCTCGCCGACCGCACCCGCGACCTCAGCCAGGGGTGGTACGGCATCGACCAGTACGGGCACGGCGACCGCGACACCTACGAGATGGGTTACCTCTACAACTGCATCCGGCCGAACGACCCGGCTGACAAGAAGTTCCGCTCCGGCGTCTTCACCGGCGAGGCGAACAACCACGCCGGTCCCGGCTGGCAGTTCGCACAGAGCTACTGGCGGCTCCCCTCCAACGGCTGGAAGGGCGGCGACTTCTTCGTGCTCGGCTACTTCGGCGCGAAAAACGACTACTCGACCTTCGGGCTCACTTCGCCGGACGGCAGCCGCCGCGACCGCTTCCACTATCTCGCCCGGCTCGCCGCGGCGATCCACCGCACCGGGCCGTTCTGGGCCGAAGCCGCTCCGGCGGAAGACGCTCCCCGCATCGCCATGCTGATGCCGCAGCGCGACATCCTGCTCGCCAACGACACCGGCGTCAGCCGCTGGGACTTCTCGACCAACAACCGCCTCGCAGTCTACAGCAACTTGCGCAACGCCGGGTACTGGGTCGAATCGATCCCCTACGGCAAACTCAACCCCGCCTTCCTCAAGCGCTTCGACGCGCTCTTCCTGGTCGGGGCCGAGCACCTGAGCGCGAAGGAGTGCGCCGACATCGAAGCGTTCGTCAAAAACGGCGGTGCCCTCTACTCCGACATGCGCGCCGGGGAATTCGACGAACACCACCTCGAACACAACGGGCTGGCCAAGGTCCTCGGACTCGACTTCAAAGGCGTCTACACCGGCATCGAAGTCTCGCCGGACGACGTCTGGTATCACACGAAATACGGCAACGTGATTCGCGGCGACGGCAAAATCCTCTACGAAACCACCACCGGCAAGCTGCTCAACGCCGACGACCTCTTCGAGAACGCCAAGGCCGCGCAGGTGGTCGGCAACGAGTTCGGCAAAGGCAAGTCTTTCTGGTTCAACACACGGCTCGGCGCGCTGCGTCCGGAATCGGTCGAACCGATGGTGGTTTCGAACTTCTTCGGCGACTGGCTGAAACGCGGCGGCGTCAAACCCGCCTACGCCCACTCGACCGCCGAAGGCGACCGCCTCCGGGTCGAGGAGCCCCAGCTCACGCCGGGCGGCGACCTCGCATTCGCCGTTGCCGGACTCACCCGCTTCGCCGTCCCCGCCGGAAAACTCACCGTCGCCCTCCCCGCCGCGGCGAAGTTCACGCAGGCCTTCTGGGCCCCGGCGGAAAGCGCACTCATGGAGAAGGTTCCGTTCACCCGGACCGACGACGGCGCAGTCTTCGACCTCCCCGAGATCAAGACCGCCGGGATGCTCTACTGCTTCGCCACGCCGCAGCCGCTGCTCGGTATCGCGGTGGAACAGCCGAAATTCACCGCCGCCGCCGACCCGAACACGGCGGAACTCGTTCCGGGCGAGACGGTCAAGGTCAAAGTCCAGGTCGCCAACCCGGGAACGGCCGACGCGAAAGCCGGAACCGTATCGCTCCGCGCGCTGGCCGACTGGAAGGTGACTCCGGCCGAATTCGCCGTCCCCGCGCTGAAACCGGGCGAACTCCGTGAATTCACCTTCGAAGCGACGCCGCCGGAAGCCAGCCCCAACTACCGCCCCAACATCGTCTATCCGCTGATCGCCGAATTCACCGGCGGCGGCGAACGCAAGGCGGTCATCCACCAGGCGGTGGGGATGCGGCTCGACCCGACCAAGTTCGACCATCTGCTCTCGGACAATGCGACCGACAGCCGTTTCCCGCGCGATTTCACGCTCAAAACCGGAGCGGAGTACGTCTACAACTTCCCGGATGAACTCCCGGCCGGCCAGTATTTCAAAGACCCCTGTTCGAACAAGGAGAGCGGCCGCACCGGCAACGCCCTCACCGACGGCCTCGACTGGTGGACACGCCGCGTGATCTTCGCCATGCCCGAAGCCGAAGTGGTTTTCGATCTGAAAGCGGAATACGACATCACCGCGGTCAACCTGCGCAAAGGCGCACCCGCCTTTCCGAAGTCGGTCGACGTCGAAGTGAGCAAAGACGGCAACGCCTTTGAACCGGTCGCAAAGGACGCCGCACTCGACTGGGACGAGGGCGGCTGGTCAATGGTGAAAACGAAGCCGGCGGTCGGACGTTACGTCCTCGTCCGGATCAAGTATCCGACCGCAAAAGGCGGCTACCTCGACGAACTCGAAATCTACGGCCGCCCGCTCAAACGCTGAAAGCGGTTTCTAAGGCGCCGCCGAATAAAGCGCCATGGCCGCCAGCATCAGCACGGCCATGACAACCCGGCGACGCCAGGCGGATGCGCCGACGCGGGGTTCGAGACGATCGAGCCCCGCTTTTACCAGCAGGACGCCGAGCAGGACGGAGATGATTCCGCGGCTCGCCTGAATCATGTTTCCGAACAGCACGCCGATCGTGCCGAACGAGGCAAATAGAAAAATCATCGCCAGATACCAAGCCACCGCATAGGGAACGGCGTCGGCCAGATATCGCCGGTCGCGCGTCATCCGGAAAAAAGCCAGACTGGACACGCAGCCCATCGCAAAAAACGCCACCCCGGTCACCGTAATCGCATTCAGGAACAGCCGCTCGCCCGGCATCATCAGAATCATTTTCGTCTCCACGATATCCGCCGAAGCGTAGGAGAGCAGCGTCAGCAGCAGAAAGAGGATGCCCTTCCGGCTCAACGGCCCCCCGGTAAAATTCATCCCGACCGCGGCAACCGCGGAAAGCGTCACCGCCAGAAGCTGAATCCAGCTCAATCCCCGTCCGGGCAGCAGCATGGCGATCACGGCAAGCACGACAATCTTGAGCCCGAGAAGCGAACTCAGCCGCGAAGCCTCGATCTCGCGCAGCGCACGGAAGAAACAGAAATATCCGATGTTGCTCGCCGCCACCAGCGCGGCAAGCAGCAGGAAAAAATGCAAGGAAAGCGGAACCGTGACGAACGGCAGCGTCGCAGCCAGCGTAATCGCGCCGAACACTCCCATCGCCGCCTGCGAATAGACCACCAGCAAACCGGGACTCCCGTGTTTCAGCACGAAACGGCGCGAAAACACATAGGAAGACGACTGGAGAAACGCACTCAGAAACCCGGCAAGAATTCCGAAAATCATGATCGGCTCAATTCAGCCCTTCGAACTGCATGTTGTAGTATTTCGCGTACAGCCCGTCACGCTCCAGCAGCTCGGCGTGGCTGCCGCGTTCGCAGATTCCCTCCGACGTGATCACGATGATCTCGTCGGCGTTGCGGATGGTGGAGAGCCGGTGCGCGATGACGATCGTCGTGCGCCCCTTCGCCAGCTCCTCCAGCGAGGACTGGATGAACCGCTCGCTCTCGTTGTCGAGCGCGCTCGTCGCCTCGTCGAGAATCAGGATCTTCGGGTCCTTGAGAAAGACCCGTGCGATCGCCACGCGCTGTTTCTGCCCGCCGGAGAGGCGTACGCCGCGCTCCCCGGTAAAGGTGTCGTAACCGTCCGTCAACGACATCACGAAGTCGTGGATGTTGGCCCGCTTCGCCGCCGCGATAATCTCCTCTTCGCTCGCGCCCGGCTTGCCGTAGCCGATGTTGTCGCGGATGCTCCCCGAAAAGAGATAGACGTCCTGCTGGACGATGCCGATCGAGCTGCGCAGCGACTGCTGGGTCACGCCGCGCACGTCCTGTCCGTCGATCAGCACCGCGCCCGCGGTCACGTCGTAGAAGCGCGGCAGGAGCGAGCAGAGCGTGGTCTTGCCGCCGCCCGAAGGCCCCACCAGCGCGATGGTTTTGCCCGGCGCGATGTCGATGCTGAGGTCCGACAGCACCTCGGCCTCCTTGCCGTAGCGGAAGCTGACGTGGTCGAAGACGATGTGGCCCCGCACGTCGGACAGCGGTTTCGCGTCGGGCGCGTCGTCGATTTCCGGCTGGGTGTGGATCACCTCCATAAACCGCTTGAACCCGGCATAGCCGCGCTGGAACTGCTCGGTGAAGTTGATCAGCACCTCGACCGGATTGAGGAAGATCCCGATGTAGAGCGCGTAGATCGCCAGCTCCATCGGATTGAGTTTCCCGGTCGAGATGAAGTAGCCGCCCGACACCAGCACCATCGTGTAGAACAGCCCCTGGAAGAAGCTGTTCCCGGCGTGGAAGCTGCCCATGATCTTGTAGCTGTCGGTCTTGGTGGCGAGAAAGCTGCGGTTGCAGTCGTCGAACTTTTCGGATTCGACGCTCTCGTTGGCGAACGACTTGACCACGCGGATTCCGGAAAGCGAATCCTGCACCCGGGCGTTGACCGCCGCGATCTTGCGCCGGTTGTCGGTGAACACCTGATGCATCCGGCGGTTCTTGCGGATGCTGAAGATCACCATCACCACGGTCACCCCCAGCAAGAGCAGCGTCATCGGGACGTTCATGAAAATCAGGATCGCAAAGGCGCCGACGATTTTCAGCGTCGAAATCACGATGTTCTCCGGCCCGTGGTGCGCCAGTTCGGAGATGTCGAAGAGGTCGCTCACCAGCTTCGACATCATTTCGCCGGTGTTGTTGCGGTCGTAGTAGGTGAACGAGAGCCGCTGGTAGTGGTTGAAGAGGTCCTGCCGCATGTCGCTCTCCATCCGCGCGCCCATGATATGGCCCCAGCTGGTGATGAAATACTGGCAGCCGTAGCGGACGAGATACATCGCCAGCAGCCCCGCGCCGATGATCCAGAGCGCGCCGCGGATTTCCGCCGGGTCGCGCAGAAACAGCCCCTTGGTCAGAAAATTGAGAATCTGGGGGAACGCCAGGTCGATCGCGCTGACCGCCAGCGCGCAGAGCATGTCGAAGTAGAACAGCCCGCGATACGGGCGGTAGTAGCGGACGAATTTCCGGAAAGCCTGCGTGAATGTCATCTTGAAAAGTCCTCTCTCATAGGCTATACTATACTTCTGACTTCCGAAATACGCAAGCGACGGAAAAAGCGATTACCGAAAATCGGCGAAGCCGGTGCCGGATAAGGGCGGTTGCCTCGACAAAATCGCGTAAAATTCGCCCCTTCGGGTTGCATTTCCGGAAATCGAGTGTATTTTAGTTGTTCGACGATTGATTATTTTTTTACATTCACATAAAACAGGAATCGACAAAATGGCACACAAAAAAGGTCAGTCCAGCAGCCGCAACGGCCGTGACAGCAATCCGAAGTTTCTGGGCATCAAAGCGTTCGGCGGCGAGACCGTTTCCGCCGGTTCGATCATCGTCCGTCAGCGCGGCACCCGGTTCCATGCGGGCAACAACGTCGGCGTCGGCCGCGACTTCACGCTCTTCGCGCTCTGCGACGGCACCGTCGAGTTCCGCAAGACGCAGCGCAAGGTCAGCATCGTTCCGGTCTCCGCCGAGTAATCGGCGCGGCAACGCTGCGATCAAAATAGAAAAAGCCCCGGAGTACTTTCGTATTCGGGGCTTTTTTGTCAGATAGAGGAATTCAATATGTTTGTCGATAAAGCCACCATTACGGTGAAGGCGGGGGACGGCGGCAACGGCTGTTGCAGTTTCCACCGTGAAAAATTCGTGCCGCGCGGCGGTCCCGACGGCGGGGACGGCGGCGGCGGCGGCAACGTCATTCTCGAAGCGACCAACAGCGAGCAGAGCCTCCAGGCGCTCGTCTTCAACCGCCACTACCAGGCCCAGAGCGGCCCCGGCGGCAAAGGGTCGAACATGCACGGCCGCAAGGCCCCGGACATCACGCTCAAAGTTCCGATCGGCACCATCGTCACCGACGCCGAAACCGGAGAGCTTGTCGTGGATATGAACGAGGCGGGCATGTCCGTCGTCGTCGCCCAGGGCGGGCGCGGCGGGCGCGGCAACCCGCGGTTCGCCACCCAGACCAACCGCGCGCCGCGCGAATGCGAACCGGGGTTCCCCGGCGAGGAGCGGGAACTCCGCCTCGAACTCAAGACCATCGCCGATGTCGGCCTGGTCGGCTACCCCAACGCGGGCAAATCGACGCTGCTCCGCGCGGTGTCGGCGGCACGGCCCAAAGTGGCCCCCTACCCCTTCACCACGCTGCACCCGGTGGTCGGCGTGATGGAGTATCCGGATTTCGCCCGCATCACCATGGCGGACATCCCCGGACTGATCGAGGGAGCACACGACAACGTCGGTCTCGGCCACGCCTTTTTGCGTCACATCGAACGCACCACGCTCCTGGCCTACGTGCTCGATATGGGCGGCGTGGACGGCCGCACCCCGTGGGACGACCTCGCCCATCTGCGCGAGGAACTCGACCTCTATATGCCGGGCCTCTCGAAGCGCGCGACCATCATCGTCGCCAACAAGATGGACCTGCCGGAAGCGGCGGCGAACCTCGAAACGCTGCGCTCCATGCTGACGCACGAACTCTTCGAGATCATTCCGGTCTGCGCCGAAGCCGCTGAACTCGGCGAACTCAAGGACATCATCCGCCGGGCCGTCGAAGCCCGCCGCAGATCCCCGTTCGACTTCTGAGGAAAACTCCGCGAAATCGGAGACGGCCCCCCTTCTTCCCATGCGGAAAGATGGGGGGTTCTCTTTTCTGCGCAATCGGTTTTCGTTATTATTCCGGTTTACAGCCGGAAAAATCGATTAATTTTCAATTCAACTCTTGACATCCAGCTGCCATTGTGTCATAATTAATCACGAAATCGGTTTTCTAGAAGATAAAGGAAACGAAGCCATGACATTGAAAGAGATCGCCGGCGAGCTGAATGTTTCGCCGTCCACCGTCAGCCGGGTGTTGAACGGATACAGCAAGAACTTCACCATCAAGCCGGAACTGCGCGCCCGCATTCTCGAACGGGTTGAAGAGTCCGGGTACAAGCCGAACCGGATCTTCAGCTCGCTGCGGAGCAAGGAGTGCAGCCAGATTTCGTTTCTTTTTTACGACCGCAATCTGCTCAAGCAGACCAGCCCGGTTTCCGATGCGGTCGATGCGATCTCGCAGGAGCTGGCGCAACGGAACTATACCTTCAATTTCATTCCCTGCGAATCGATCCAGAACCTCTACTACCCGGTGCCGGAATGGAAAGTGGCCGGGCTGATCGTCCCCGACGTCATCTACCCGCGCCAGCTCAAGTACATCGAGGAGGCCGGAATCCCCTATGTCGTGGTCAACGGCGTCTGCGGCAAGTCCGGCAGCGCGATCATGAGCGATGAAGTCGCCAACATGCGCATGGTGATGGAGCATCTTCACTCCTTCGGTCACCGTCGCATCGGCTACCTCGACGGCTTTGTACCCGGCAACCATCACCACAGCTTCAGCGAACGCAAGCGCGGCTACGCCGAATTCTGCGAAGAATACGGTCTGGAGCAATTCCAGAGCGAGCCGTGGAAGTACTCCCCGATCGAGGCCCAATTCGAAGAGCTGCGGAAACGGAACATCACCGCTTTGATCTGCTACAGCGACAAGATCGCCCGCGAAGCGCTCTATCTCGCCTGGCGGCGGGGGCTGCGGGTCCCCGAAGAGCTCAGCGTCATCACCTTCAACGACATGCCGTCGCATGCGTTCACCATCCCGCCGCTCGACACGCTGGCGGTCCCCGGCACGGAGATGGGCGCCGCCGCCGCGCAAACGATCATCGCCAAGCTTGAAAACCCCGGAGAAGCCTCCGGTTACTCGATCCGCATTCCCGGCAGGATCGTCCACCGCGAATCGGTGGCTCCGGCCCCCGGAGTCTGATCATGCCGAACGATTGTACGTTTCACCCAGATAAAGGAGAAAACATCATGAGACGAAGATTCACCTTAATCGAGCTTCTGGTCGTAATCGCCATCATCGCGATTCTCGCCTCGATGCTGCTGCCCGCGTTGAACCAGGCACGCGACCGGGCCCGGCGAACCGACTGCCTGTCCAGCCTGAAAATGCTCGGCTTTCTCTTCACCTCCTACGCGGACGCCTCCCAGGGCTTCCTCCCCGCGGTGGCGACCGACAGCGGAAACGTCACCTGGCGGACCCGGCTCGCCATCTTCAGCGGCATCAACGAAGCGACCTCCGACGCCCGCGCCATCGCGCTGGCTAAGAAGGGATTCTACTGCAAGGCGAACACCGCTCTGCATCCCAAGAAGGGCGTCACCATGAATTACGGCATGAACGACCGTGTCGCCTGGTACCAGACCCAGTTTGCCAAAATCAGCCAGTTCAAGTACCCCTCGCTGCTCTGCCTCTCGTCGGACGGCACCTATACCGATGTCGGTTGGAGCAGTTGGTACAACAACCATATTGATGAGGCGACCCCGGCGTTTATGACGGTCCACGGAACTTCCGGCCTGGCGCAGATTCTCTTCCTCGACGGACACGCCGCGGCAACCGCACCGGCGAAAATCCCGGTGGCGCGCAAGACTCCGTTCTGGTGGGGGAAAGACGCGCAATGAAACAGCTCCTCACCCTTCTCGCCGCCGTTGCCGTTCTCGGTTCCGCTTCCGGAGCCGGATTGCCGAAAACCCTTGAACTCGAAAACGCCGGTGCGTTTGACTGGGCCGGGCTCCGATTCCGGGTGATGTCGATCTACGGCGACTGGCGGAACGCCAAATTCGGCCCGGCCAAGACGGAACCCGCCGCCGCCGGGAGCGTTGCGCTGACCTCTCCGCTCGACTACACCACCGCGACCGGGAGTTGCCGGACCGTGTTCACTCCGCTCGGGGAGAACAGTTTCCGCCTCACCGTCCAGCCCGCTCCGCCGCCGGAGGTCAAGATCGGGCTCCAGTATCTGGAAGTATCGATTCCGGCCGATTCCGCCTCCGCCCTGACCTGCCGGACCGCCGACGGAAAGGAGCCGGTCACACTTGCCTTTCCCGCCAAATTCGGAAAAATGGAGCTGCTTCAGAAGGGAAACGTCAGCGAGACCGAACTCCGCCTCGGCAACGGCGACACGCTGGTATTTCGCGGTCGCGGGACCGTCTATGTGCAGGATGACCGCAAGTTTCATCACAACACCTTCGCGCTGCGCTTCTGGTTCGGAAAGCCGCCGTTCGAGCTCGAATTCGAACTCCGGCAGCAGCATTCGATCCCGGTGCCGCTGGCCGGTTCGGCCAACCGGTCGTTCCGCGACGACATCGCCGAAGACCATCGCGGCGGCTGGACCGACCAGGGCGCGTCGAATGACCTGCGGATGCTCTCCCCCGGCAAACTCAAATTCAACGGCCTCGAATTCGAGGTCGCCGACGAGGCGAAGGAGAAAGGGCCGGGCGCGATCGTCGTCGCCGGGTCCAAACGCGGCTTCGCCCCCGCCGAGGCCGAACTCACGCTGCCGCCGGTCAAGGCGCGCGGCATCGCGCTTTTGCACGCCTCGGCGTGGACCATGCCGGGCAAGATCGGCGAACTCGAAATCACCTACTCCGACACCGGAGTCGAAACCATCCCGGTCACCGGCGGCGGCGACTGCGGCAACTGGTGGAACCCGGGCGACCTGCCGAACGCGAAAGTGGCGTGGCGTTCGAGCAACCCGAGCGTCCCGGTCGGGCTCTACGTCTCGACCTTTCCGCTCGGCGGGAGCGAGCCGCGCCGCATCCGCTTCCGCAGCGCGAATCCCGAATCGGCGTGGATGATCGCCGCCGTGACGCTGACCGAACAGCCGGTCCACCTCCCCGTCCACGTGGCGAAACCGCTGGTGACCGAGGCGGATCAGGATTGGGTTCCGCTCAACTACAAACGGAGCATCACGCCGGGGAGTCCGCTCGACTTCTCGTTTATCGGGAAAGACGACGCCCCCGCCGGAAAGTTCGGCCGTGCGCTGCTCAAGCCGGATGGGTCGATCGGCTTCGAGCAGGATTCGAACCGCCGGTTCCGCGTCTACGGCGCCAACCTCTGTGAAACCGCCCTCTTCCTGGAGAAGCCGGAGGTCGACCGGCTGGCCGCCTTCCTTCGCGCGCTTGGCATCAACACGATGCGTTTCCACCACCACGACAACGGGCTGGTCGACCCCGCCGCGCCCGATTCGGTGACGCTGAACCCGAAGACGCTCGACCAGCTCGACTACCTCTTCGCCAAACTCAAGGAGAGCGGAATCTACATCACTTTCGACCTCTACACCAGCCGCAAGCTCAAGCCGGGCGACAAACTGCCGATTCTGCAGCAATATCCGAAGCTCCGCGATAAGTACGCGATCATCCTGTCGAAAGAAGGAATTGAGAATTGGAAGAACTTCGTTTCGAAGTGGATGAACCACGTCAACCCCTACACCGGGTTGCGCTGGGCGGACGACCCCGCCATCCTCTTCGTCAACCTGGTCAATGAAGACACGCTGAGCTATGTCTGGAATTCGAGCCCCGATCTCCGGGCGCTGCTGGATGAGCGTTTCGAGGCGTACTGCCGCCAAAACGGCATCGCCGACACCCGGCCCGGGTTCGCCAACCCGGCGTTCTCCCGGTTCCTCGACGACACCCACCGGGAGTATCTCGGCGAGATGACCCGGTTCGTCCGCGACGAAGTCAAGGCGAAATATCCGCTGACCAGCTGCAACTTCAACGGGAACAGCGTCACCACGCTGCTGCGCGACCGATTCGACGTGGTGGACGACCACGGCTATCACGACCATCCGCAATTCCCGAAACAGCCGTGGTCGCTGCCGCACGGATTCAGCCAGCGTTCGACGATTCCGATGGAAGCGCCGCTGCCGGGCAGCCTGGTTCCGGGACGGATTTACGGGAAACCGTTCTTCGTCACCGAATTCAACCTCTGCGCCCCCAATCAGTTCCGGGCGGAGGACGGGCCGCTGATCGGAGCCTACTCGGCGCTTCAGGACCTGAGCGGACTCTACCGCTTCAACTTCTCCAGCCTGCGCCGCCGGGTCACGGCGCTCGAAGACGGAATCATCGTCTTCGAGTCGGTAAACGACCCGGTGATGCAGCTTTCGGACCGGATTTCGGCGGCGCTCTTCCTGCGCGGCGATGTGAAAACCGCACCGGAGAAATACGGATTCACCATTCCGCGCGACTTCTATTCGAAGCGGCGCGACGCCGGATACCCGGCGATCCGCCCGCTGCGGCTGATCACACAAGTCGGCGCAACCTTCGACGACCGGCCGGAACCGAACGTGAAGCCGTTCGATCACGTCACCGATCCGCATATCGCCGCGCTGCTCAAACGGTTCCGCGAAACCGGCGTGGCCGAGAGTTCAACCGGCGAACTCCGGCTCGACACCAAAAAGGGCACGTTCGCGGTCGATACTCCGCGTTCGGCAAGCGTGACGCTGCCCGGGGGCACGCTGTCGGCCGGTCCGCTCGCGGTGTCGAAAGCGGACACCTTCCAGACGCTCGCCGCGATCTCGCTCGACGACAGGCCGCTCCGCGACAGCGGTTCAATCGTGCTGTTGCAGCTCTCGGACGTAACGGCAACCGGAACCCGTTTCACCGACCAGGACCGCAAGATCATGGAGAAACCCGGCCGCGCCCCGCTGCTCCTCCGCCGGGCCGCCGCGAACGTCGAACTCCGCACCGCGGCACCGCTCAAAGTCGAGGCGATCGACATGCAGGGCGACAGGGCGGGCGAAATTCCGGCGACCTGGAAGGACGGCGTGCTCCGCTTCCACGCCGACAACGGAGCCTTCCCCGGCGGACTCGCCGGCTACCACCTCACCCGGTAAAGCGACCGGATACGCCAGACGGCTTGTCGGACTTGTCGGATTCGTCCGACCTCTCCGGCAAGCCGTCGGCACTCCCAGCCTTTCCGAAATAAATCAGCTCTTTCACGCAAACAACGTTTTTTTCATTTTCCTTCTTCTCCCCTCTTGACAAACGACGAAAAGTCGGTCATAATATATCTGGAACGATACAGAAGAAGCAAATTCCCCCGGAAAAACCTTGAGCGAATCGATCAAAGCTCATTTTCTGGAACGATACAGGAGAAGACGATGGTAACGCTGAAAGATGTGGCGCAGGCGGCGAACGTCAGCAAATCGACGGTTTCGGCCGTTCTGTCAAACCGCGCCGCCGAGCTCGGGATCAAGGAGGAAACCTGCCGGATGGTGCGGCACGTCGCGGCGAAACTGCGCTACCGCAAGAACGAGATCGCCGCGCAGATGAAATCGAACCGCCCCAACATGGTGGCGCTGTTCATGCAGCAATCGTATGTCAGGGACTTCTCTTTCCACGCGGTGACCGGCGCCAGCATTGAGGTGGAAAAGCACGACTGCTATCTCAAGACGGTCATCACCGGCGACGAAAGCGATTTTGAGAAGCAGCTCAATTACACGGTCGGCCAGTGTCCGGCGGCGCTGCTCCACTTCGGAGATCCGGGGGAGGAAGCGCAGCGGCGGCTGCTCGAAACCGCCCGAGAGTGCGGAATTCCGCTTGCCTTCCTCGATTTTCAGGTGGAAGGACCGGCCTTGTCGGTCCTGAGCGACGACCGGTCCGGCATCCGGGAGGCGGTGCGGTATCTGCACCGGCTCGGACACCGGAAGATCATGCACCTCACCGACCCCTTGAAAGCGCAATACGCGACGACCCGTTTTCACGCCTTCCTCGACGAGGTGCGGGAACTCGGTTTGCCGGATTGCGGAACGCATCTCTTCCTCGAACAGAATGAGACGGGCTACCGGGAAATCGCCGCCCGGCTGCGGGAAATTTTCTCTCGGCCGGATCATCCCACCGCAATCAGCTGCGGCAACGATTATCACGCGCTGGAAGCACTGACCGTGCTGCTCGGCATGGGGCTTAAAGTACCCGATGATGTCTCAATCGTCGGGTTCGGCAATCTGTCGCTGGGGCGGAAGTGCTGCCCCACTCTCACTACTCTCGGACAGTCGTTCGAAGAGATCGGCCGCGAAGCGGTCCGCCTCGCACTCTCTTCCGAACAGCCCGCCGAACCGTCGGTCCATCTCCAGCCCACCACCCTGATCGAACGGGAAAGCACCGGCCGGGTGCCGGAATCGGTTTCACTCCAATAAGGAACAAGGACAAATGAAAAAGCACCGTTTCACACTGATCGAGCTTCTCGTCGTGATTGCCATCATCGCGATCCTCGCCGCCATGCTGCTGCCGGCATTGAACCAGGCCCGCGACCGCGCCAAATCCCTGCGCTGTGTGAATACGCTCAAGTCGTGGGCTTCGGCGTCGATGTTTTACGCCAACGACAACAACAGTTACTGGCTCCCCCGCCAGTATCCGGTCGACGGCGGAGTCAAGAACGGGTGGAACAACCCCGCCTTCCGCAACTATCTCGGAATCGACTCGACCCGATATCCTGCCGACGACTGGCTGCCGACAACGTACCTCTGCGAGAAATCACGGGCGGTCATGGTCATGAAAACCGCTTCTTACGGCGGCTATGTCAAAGCATCGTATGGAATTTCTTATTCCGGGCAGGTCGCGGTCGGAAAATTCTACGGCTACAAGCTCAACCAGATCCGCAAACCGGCGCGCAACATCGCCTTCGCCGACGCGCTCGACCAATTGATCTGGACGATCAGCTACAACAGCTACGTGACCGGCGGCGAAGAGAGCAATGCGACCCAGGGGACCGGAATTCTCGCCTTCCGCCACAACAAGGGAATCAATGCGTCCTTCTATGACGGACATGCCGAGCACCTTGGCGCAAGCACCGTCGATGCGCGCAAGTCCTATCTCTTCAAACCGCTCGCCGACTGAACCACCCGACGGAGATCACTATGAAACGCTTATCGGCCCTGCTCCTTTTTTGCGCCTCCGCTTCCGTTCTCTTCGCCAACCCGCCTCCGGCGACAGGGAGTGTCTACTGCTCCGACGCGCTCGTGTCCCAATCGAACTGGCAGCGGGCTCCCTTCGCCCGTTTTTCGGCAGGGACGCTGACGGTGACCGCCGGACAGCAGGAAACCGGAGCGGACGACGGCAAGGCGGTCGGCGTCCGCGATGTATTCGGCAATCTCGAAAAGGCGAAGCAGAAGGTCTTCGTCATCACCCGCGGCCTCGACCTGAGCAAACTTCGCGGCTGTGAAGTCGAACTCTCCGTGCAGGTCAAAGCCGATACGAAACAGCCGCCGCTGCCCTGGGAGGGGGTGCGGATCGTGCTCAACTACGCGACGCCGATGTCCGCCTACAGCGATTGCGGCTACAATCTCTGGGGAACGTTCGGCTGGAAGACGGTACGGTTCCGGAGCCGGATTCCCTCCGATTTGACCAATGCCAGCCTGACGCTCGGGCTGATCGCCGACACCGGCAGCGCGGAATTCCGCAGTTTCAAGCTGACCGTGACCGATCCGCCGCGCACTCCCGGATGTGCGCCGGTCTCCGCCGAACCGTATACCGGGCGGCCAAACGGAACTCCGCTGCGCGGATTCAACACCTGCGGAAATATTCTGGGCGGACTTCTCGCCCGTTACGCCGGAGAATGGAACGCGAACCTCTTCAAAATGGCGTTCCGGATGCCGCCTCCGGAGCCGGAAGACGCGTTCGAAGCCGCCCTGGAAAAACAGTTCGCCCAGTGGGACAAATTCATCGAAGAGGCCAAAGCGAAAAAAGTTTCGGTCATCCTCGAAGTCTATCCGTCGAAATGGCGCGATAAAAACGACAAACTCGGCAATACCGATTTCTTCTACTATCGACCCGGAAGCGCCGAAAAACTGGTCGGGCTCTGGGAGCGCATCGCGGAACGCTACAAAGGGAATAAAACCGTATATGCATTCGAGCTCCTGAACGAAAGCGTACGGCGGACGCCCCCCGCGCCGGGAATGCCGGACTACCCCGAACTCATGGACCGCGTGGCGCAGGCGATCAACCGGGTCGATCCGGAGCGGACGATTCTCGTCCAGCCGGAAGAGTGGTGGGGTGCACGCGCTTTCGAAAAACTGCGTCCGATCAAAGCGAAGAACGTGGTTTATGCCCTGCACTTCTACATGCCGTTCGCGCTGACCCATCAGGATCTCGCCGGAAAAGGAGATACTCCCTATTCCTACCCCGGCGAGATCAAAGGGAAAATGTGGGACAAGGAGGCGCTCCGCCGCGAACTCCTGCCGGTGATCGAGTTCCAGAAAGCCTACAACGTCCACATCCTGGTCAGTGAATTCAGCTGCATCCGCTGGTCGCCGGGAGCGGACCGCTGGATCAACGACGCGATCGAACTTTTCGAGGAACAAGGATGGGACTGGACGTTTCACGCCGTCGCCGAATGGCCGGGCTGGAGCCCGGAATTCGGTCCCGACCCGGCCAACACGACGAAAGATGTCCCGAGCTCCGAAAAGGAGGTGCTCCTGAAATTCCTGCAAAAAAACCGGAAGCGGGATTGATCCGGAAACCGGTCATTCCGCAGAAAAACACCCTTTCCGGGTTGAATCGGGCGGCAACCTGTGCTAATTTGATTGCGGCGGGGATCAAATTCCGCTTTCACCATCAAACGGAAGGAATCATCAAATGAACACATTTCGGGTTTTCGGAGCGGCGGCATGCTGCGCGCTCGCGGCGGCGGTCTGCGCGGCCGAAGTGAAAGTTTCCGAACTCACCGGCGGCGCCAAGCAGAGCACGCTGGAACTCAAAGCGAAAAACCGGGTCGTCAACGGCGCGTTCGCCGTCACCGCGATTCCGGTCCGGCTCGCCGGGCTGACGCTCGTGTCCGTGCCGCGCGGCCAGGGCAACCAAGCCGGCGCCGGATACTCCGTCACCGTCGACCAGCCCGCGACCGTCTATCTCTTCGTCCAGAACCGGGGCAAAGTGACTGTTCCCGAGGGATGGACGAAAGTTCCGGGGTTCGTCGAATGGGAAGCCAACGGACAGCCGATGACCGACACGATCTATGTGAAAGAGTTCACCGCGGGCAAGATCGATGTGCCCGCCCATGACGGCAAGCAGGGTTCCAACTTCGGCATTCCCAACGCGATCGTCGTCGCCGACCGGAACCTCGAAAGCGAAAGCCCGGCGGAACTCAGCTACTGCAACGTCAAGAGCCGGCAGCGGGTCGCCGACGGTGCGTTCGCCATCGCGGAAATCCCCGACTACCTGAAGGGTCTGCCGATGGTGTCGATTCCGCGCGGCCAGGGCGCCAAGCCCGGCGCGGCGTTCAGCTACACGCTCGCCAAACCGGCCAAGGTCTACCTGCTCGTCCATGACCGGGGCAAGATGCCCGCTCCCGAAGGCTGGACGAAGGAAGAGGGCAAGGTCACCTGGAAGAGCGGCCAGAACGCCTTCACCGACACGGTCTACTCCAAGGAATGCCCGGCAGGAACGCTGGAAGTCCCGGCCCACAACGGCAAGGAAGGCAGCACGTTCGGCATCCCCAACGCGATCGTGATCGCGGAAAAGTAACCGGCGTAACGTTCACAGGCGGAATTGTCGGAGCCGGTTCAGAAAAATGGACGGGCATTCCTCAAATTCCGCCTTGAACGCTTTGGAAAAGTGGAATTCATCGCAGAATCCGGTGGCCGCCGCGACTTCCTTGAAGGAGCAGCCCCCCTGCTCCAGCATTTTAACGGCATATTCCAACCGTCGCCGCCGCGAACGCCGCATCGGGGTTTCGCCGAACACCTGCTTGAAACTCCGCAGGAAATGCGCCCGCGACATGGCGGCGACATGGGCGAGATCGGCGACGCTCCACTTCCCCAGCAGGTCGTCGTCCAGCATCGCCGCGGCCTGAAACAGACGCGGGGACACCTTGCCCGGACGTTCCGGGTTCCCCGAATGACACACGCCGAGCAGCACCGCCAGCAGATCGAGAACCGTCGCAGCCTCCTGCGGCCGGGGGAACGCCTCCCGCATCATCTTCAACTTGACGGCGCGATCCAGGGCATCGCGCACCCGCTGCAGCTCCGCCCGGGAGAGTGCCCGGGGCGTCAGGTCGAGTTCCCCCTTCTCGACGCCCCACCAGCGGGAGAGGAGCTCGGCAAAGGAGCACGTCAGCGGCCTCCCCTCCGCATCGACCAGGTCGAATGTGAAACTCCAGTATTCGGTCTCCTCTTCGTCCGGTTCATACGGGCCGAACACATGCGGTTGCCCCGGCCCGGTCAGGGCCAGAACGCCGGGCCGGTAGCCGATCTCCCGGCCGCGGAAATTGAAGATCCCCTCGCCGCGCAGATAGAGGACCACATGATAGACGTCGTGGACATGTTCCCGACGCTGAATTTTTTTCCGCGCCGTCGGCCGGTAAACCTCCACGCCGGAAAAGAGATGCCGCAAGTCGTAGCCGACGCCGTCGCGGACGATTCGCAGCGCCGCGGTTCTTTCCGCACTTTTATACATGCAATCCGCACTTTCTTCCATTATGAAACGATGTCGATGATGCTATAATATATATCGAAACATCCATTTTTTCAATTGGAGGAACGACAATGGGCGCTTATGACGAGCTTGACCGCGAACGGCAGCAACTGGTTGACGATTTATTGCGGGACACACGGGCCAACGGCGGACTGGCTCCGCTGGACCTGCCGAAATTCTGGCAGGATCAGGAGATCGCCGCCGCCGATCCGTTCGGCGAAACGATTCCGCAATGCGCATTCGGCGCGGTTCTCACCTGGGAGTGCGTGTTCGACGAACTCGGCGTGGAACAGGACTGGTGGCGTTTTCTCTACGAGGATGAACCCTGGGCGCTGGAACTCTCCCGGCGTTACAACGATCTGGCGGAGAAGACCGTCGGCCGCCGGATTCTGAACGAACAGCCGCGCGACCGGGAACGGGAGTGGCCGAAAGTCAAGGAGCTCTACGATATCTTCGAGGCGGAAAACGTCTGGGAGGGCGGCGCATCCGGCTCCTGGTGGCTGAAGCAGTCGGCCAACGATCCGGGCGAACTCGCGGCGCTGCTCGACCGCGTCGAAAAACGGCTCGACAACCTCAAAGAGTTCCTGTTCCCGGAAAACTGGGAGGAAGAAAAACAGCGGCTGCTCGGCCTCGGCTGCGAAGTTCCGCTCTACCGGGGGCAGCGCGGACCGTGCACGTTCGCCACCTCGGTTTTCGGCTCGGAGAACCTGCTGTTCCTCTACTACGACGACCCGGCGCTGATGCAGCGGTTCAGCGAACTCATCGGCCGGGCGATCATCGAACGGTCGCGGCTGCTCGACGCCGAAGCCGGCCCCGAAAGCGTCGCCAAGCGGGCGCACGGCTGGGGCTGGGCCGACGACAACTGCTGCCTCTTCACCCCGGAGATGTACGAATTCTTCGCCATGCCGATTCACCGCCGGGTCTTCGACGCCTTCGCCGCGTTTCCCGGCGCGCAGCGCTACCAGCACAGCGATTCGGCGATGGGCCACTTGCTGCCGCTGCTCTCGGAGCTCGACCTCACCGGCGTCAATTTCGGCCCCACCCTGACGGTGAAGGAGATCCGGCAGCATTGTCCGCGCGCCCGGATCGACGGGCAGCTCGCGCCGTTCACCTACAGCCGCAACGAGGAACGCAACATGGTGGCCGAATTCCTCCGCGACTTCGGGCAGGCGCGGGAGAAGCGCGGGCTCAACTTTACCACCGCGGGGTCGATCAACAACGGCAGCCGCCTGAGCGGAATGCGGCTCCTGATGGCGGCGGTCCAGCGCTACGGCCGTTATTGACGGGGCGGCTTTTCGGCGTTCCGCCGCAAAATCCGCCGGATTCCCGCGGCGGAGAATTGCATTGCTCCGCTTTTCGCGTTATATTACAGGCGATAGCAGAAACATACAACGCGACAGGAATCCATCATGCGGAACAGCGAAGTCACCCGGACCACGCGGGAAACCGACATCACGCTCTCCCTCGCCCTCGACGGCGAAGGCAAGGGCGCGATCGACAGCGGCATCCCGTTCATGAATCACATGCTCGAACTCTTCGCCAAGCACGGCTTTTTCGATCTCGCCGTCCGCGCGAAGGGTGACGTCGAAGTCGATTACCACCACACCATGGAGGACCTCGGCCTCGTGCTCGGCCAGGCGCTCGCCGACGCGCTCGGCGACAAAGCCGGAATCCGCCGTTACGGGAGCTGCATCCTGCCCATGGACGAAGCGCTGGTGCTGGTCGCGCTGGACCTCTCCGGGCGGCCCTGTCTGGTCTGGGACGTCGAATTCCCGGCGCAGATGATCCGCGACCTCGACGTGCGGCTCTTCCACGAGTTCTTCCAGGCGCTGGCCAACAAGTCCGGCATGAACCTCCACGTGAAGAAACTCGCGGGCGAAGAGGTCCACCACGTTGCCGAGGCGATCTTCAAGGGGTTCGCCAAGGCGCTCGACCAGGCGGTGTCGGTCGATCCGCGCGTCAAGGGCGTCCTCTCCACCAAAGGATCGCTCCAGGGATAGTTCATGCGCGCTCATAACTTGAGGTTCGGGCGATACGACCTCGCCAATTTTTTCTGTTTCGGCTCGTATGCCGCCTGTTCGGTGGCGATCCCGATGGTGCTGGTCGCGCTGGCGAAAGACCTCCGTTTCCCGCTTTCCCAGGGCGGCATGGCCGCGGGCGGGGCGCTTCAACTCGGGCGCAGCATTCCGATGGTGGCGGCGATGCTGCTCTCGGGATTCTCCGCCGGGCGCTTCGGCAAGTTGCGTTCGCTCGGCGGCGCAACGCTGCTGATGAGCATCGGCATCATGCTCGCCGCATTCGCCCCCGGCTACCTGCCGCTCTTCGCCGCGATCTGCGTCGCCGGATTCGGCGAAGGCGTGGTCGAAGGGCTCGCCACCCCGGTCATTCAGGACCTTCACCCCGACGAACCGGGCCGCTACATCAATTTCACCCACGCTTTCTGGTCGGTGGGCGTGGTCGGGGCGGTGCTCGCCGCGGGCGCGCTGCTGGCGGCGGGAGTCAACTGGCGCTGGGTGCTGGCCGGGTGTTCGATCCTCACGCTGATTCCGGCCATGCTCTATTTGCTGCCGTCGAAAAACCGGCTCCCGGCCGAACGCAAATCGGTCAAAGCCGTCTTCGGCCACGCGGCCGACGCGATGCGCCTCCCCCGATTCTGGCTCTTTTTCGTGACGATGTTCCTCGCCGGCGGCGGCGAATTCTGCCTCACCTTCTGGGCGGCGAGCTTCATCCAGCTCGATTACCACGCCAGCGCCTGGATGGGCGGAGTCGGCACCGCGTTTTTCGCCGGCGGGATGATCCTCGGCCGCATGGGTTCCGCCGTGCTTATCCATCAGCATCGGCTGTCGCTCCTGGTGCTGCTCTGTTCGGCGGTGGGGACGCTGGCCGGACTGTTTCCGCCGTTCCTGTCGAGCCTCGCGGTGCTGTTCGCGGTACTCTTCGTGCTCGGAATCGTCACCGGCCCCTTCTGGCCGAGCATTCAGAGCCACTGCGTCAACCAGCTCGACAAAGCGGATTCGACCATGCTCTACATCCTGCTCTCCTGCGCCGGAGTTCCGGGCTGCGGCGTCTTCGCCTGGCTGATGGGGGTGGCGGGGAACTGGTACGGGCTGCGCATGTCGTTCCTGCTCGTCCCGCTCTGCTACGCGGGGATCGGGCTCCTGATTCTGCTTGACGAATGGCTCTTCCGGCCGAAAAGGCGGCGGGCGGAAGCATGAAGAGTTCTCAACCCCGCCCGGAACTGGTCGCCGCCTGTGAAAAACTTCGGATCGCGTATCCGGAAGAGTTGCCGATCACCCGCCACGTCGAAGAAATCAAGGAGGCGTGGAAGAGTCATCAGGTTATCGTCGTCGCCGGAGACACCGGCAGCGGAAAAACCACCCAGCTCCCCAAGATCGCCCTCGACCTCGGCTTCGGTCGCGCCGGGCGGATCGGCTGCACCCAGCCGCGACGCCTCGCCGCGTCGGCGATGGCGCGCCGCGCCGCGCAGGAGCTCGGCAGCGAACTCGGCAGCGAAGTCGGCTATCAGGTCCGTTTCGACGACCGGACGGGCAAGAACACCGCGCTCAAGTTCATGACCGACGGCATTTTGCTCGCCGAAACCCGCAATGACCGCAGCCTCCGCCAATACGAGGCGCTGATCATCGACGAGGCGCATGAACGCTCGCTCAACATCGACTTCATCCTCGGCTACCTCAAAAACCTGCTGCCGTACCGCCCCGACCTCAAGGTGGCGATTTCGTCGGCGACGCTCGACACCGAGAGTTTCGCCGCGTTTTTCAACGCGCCGGTGCTGTCGATCGAGGGGCGGACCTACCCGGTGGAGGACCTGTACCTGCCGCCGGAACTCGACGAGGAGCTCTCCGACTCGATCGGGCGCGGCGTCGAATTCGCCACCGAACTCGACCCGCGCGGCGACATTCTCGTCTTCCTGCCGGGCGAGCGCGAAATCCGCGACGCGACCGATCTTCTCACCGGGCGCAATTACCGCAACACCGAGGTGCTGCCGCTCTACGGGCGGCTCTCCGCCGCCGACCAGCAGAAGGTGTTCCAGCCGGGGCGGGAGCGGCGGATCATCCTCGCCACCAACGTGGCGGAGACCAGCGTGACCATTCCGCGCATCCGCTTCGTGATCGACTCCGGCCTCGCCCGGATCAAGCGGTTCAATCCGCGCAGCCAGATCGAGGAGCTCCAGATCGAGACGATCAGCCAGGCCAGCGCCCGGCAGCGGCGCGGACGGTGCGGGCGAATCGCCGACGGCGTCTGCATCCGGCTCTACAGCGAGGACGATCTCTCGCGCGCCCCGGAATTCACCGACCCCGAAATCAAGCGGACCGGGCTGGCCGGGGTGATCCTCCAGATGGCGGCGCTCAAACTGCCGCGCATCGACCGTTTCCCGTTCCTCAATCCGCCGCCGCCCGCCGCCGTGCGCGAGGGAGTGCGGACGCTCGAAGACCTCCGCGCCATCGATCCGGCCGGGCACCTCACCCGCGAAGGGTGGAAGCTCGCCGCGCTGCCGGTCGACCCGCACCTCGGCAAGATGCTCTCCTTCGCCGAATCGAAGCGGGTGCTGCCGGAACTGCTGGTGATCGCGGCGTTCCTCTCCATCCGCGACCCCGAAGAGCGGCCGGTGGAGAAACAGCAGGCCGCCGACGACGCGCACCGCCGCTTCCGCGACGCGAAGTCGGACTTTCTCTCGGTCCTCAATCTGTGGAACGCCGTCGGCGCGGAGTGCCCGAGCCACGGCAAGCTCCGCCAGTTCTGCCGCAAAAACTTCTACAACTACAACCGGATGATCGAGTGGAGCAACCTCGCCGACGACCTCGCCGAAAGCGCCGCCGAACTGGAGTGGCAGAACGCGAAGCTGCCGAAAGTGATCGAAAACACCCCCTACGACCAGGTCCATCAGGCAATCCTGGCCGGGATTCCGCGCCACATCTCGCGCTATGTGCCCGAGGAGCAGTACTTTCTCGGCACCGGCGGCCGCAAGTTCCTGATCTTCCCCGGCTCCGGGCTGGCCAAAAAGAAGCCGGTCCCGGCGTGGCTGCTCTCGTTCGCGCTGGTCGAAACCAGCCGTCTGTTCGCCCGCCAGAACGCCGAAATCAAGCCGGAATATCTCGAAATCGCCGCGCCGCACCTCTGTTCGAAGATCTACGACCAGCCGAAGTGGGACCCGGAGTCAGGCTTCGTCTACGCCCGCGAACGGCTGACCTTCGGCGGGCTGTTGATCCACACCGGGCGGCGCGTCCATTATGCAAAAAGCCATCCGGTCGAGGCGCGCGAACTCTTTATCCGCGAAGCGTTGGCGACCGGCGAACTCAATCTCCCCGGCACCTGGGTGGAGAAGCATGTGGAGACCTTGCGTTCGCTCGAACGGATGGAGGAGAAACTCCGCCGCCCCGGCACCGTCCTCGACCCCGGCGCGGTGGCCGACTACTATCTCGAACTCCTGCCGTCCGAACTCAATTCGACGCAGGCGCTCAAGGAGCTGATCGCCCGCGATTCGCAGGACTATTCGATTCCCCGCGCCGACGCGATGCAGGAGCAGTTCGTCAAATGGCGCGAAGAGGATTATCCCGACTCCCTTACCTTCTCCGGTCAGAAGTTCAAGCTGGAATACAAGTTCGACCCCGGCGAAGCGGACGACGGCATCCTGCTCGTCTCCCCCTCCGACCGCATGAACCTGCTGCCGGGCTGGGCGCTCGACTATCTGGTTCCCGGGCGGCTGGCGGAGAAGGTCGAGCTCCTCATCCGTTCGTTGCCGAAGACGGTCCGCCAGAAGGCGAGCCCGATCGCCGAAACGGCGCAGCGTTTCCTTGACGCCCTCGACAAAGGCGAAGTCTTCCGCGAACAGCCGCTCTATGACGCGCTGGCCGAATTCGTCCGCGACGCCACCGGCGAAAACGTCGCGCCCGGCGATTTCGACGATTCGCGCCTCCCCGCCGACCTCCGGATGAAACTGGCCGAGGTGGACGCGAACGGCAAGCGGGTCGCGCTTCACTCCGAAATTCCCGAGAGTTTCCGCTCCGGCTCGCGCCTGAGCCGCGCCGTTGCCGGAGCGAAGCAGTTCACTGTCTCCGGCGGCACCACCTGGCCCGGCGTCGGAACCATGCCGCTCGAAGTCGAGCTGCCCAATTCCAACGGCAAAACCGCCTACCCCGCCCTCAACGACGAAGGCGACAAAGTCGGCCAGGCACTCTATCTCAAGGAGTCCGAGGCGAAAATGCGCCACGCCCGCGGCATCCTCCGACTCTTCCGGCTGGAACAGGCGAACCAGCTCAAGTTCCTCAAGCGAACCATCCGGGTCTCACGCGAAGTGGAGCTCTCCTGGTTCCTCGAATACCGCGATTACGCCGACGACCTGCTCGACCGCGCCGCCCTCTCTTCCCTCGGCGAAGAACCGTGGAAGATCCGCGACGAACTCGCCTTCGGCATCGCCG
>CAYSZM010000021.1:0-45364 GCA_964435365.1 uncultured Victivallis sp.
CTGGAAGTTTGGCGTTTTCGGTAGAAAGTCAGCTAAAAGATACGAATATCTGGTTCTTCAGTTGTAAATCATTAACTTTTCTGTGCGACAAGTTCCTTTCTTGCAATTATATCGGAATAACATAGCCGTCGAGTATTAAAAAATCAAGCATCGGAGCTGAAAAAGTCATCAAAGTGTTGCTTCGCATTGACTTTTTTGCCCTCACAAGCTATCTTATCAGTAAAATTATGAAATTCTTCAGAAAAATATGTTATCGTCGCCGCGTGCCCTGGGAGATCCTGTGCGCGCTCGGAATCAACATTCTGGTGTTGGGAGCGCTGCTGATCTTGAAGAATCCGCCGCCGCAAGTCGTTGCACCTGCCGAAATCAGTGTGGATGTGACCGATTTTAAGCCGCCGGAGATCAAGGAAATGGCGGTTCCGGAACAGCTCGCCTCCGGCGCAGCCGGGGCCGTCACCGCTCCGGCGGCGGATACCGTGAAACCGGCCGAAGAGGCCATGCGTGTGTTCACTCCGCAAATTTCCGGCGGACTCGAAGCTGGGGAGAAAACCGCCTCCGAACGGCTCGGCGAACTGGAGCGCGTCGAACGGCGGATGCAGGCGTTCGGCGGCGTCAACCAGCTAAAATCCGGGCTTCCCGCCGGAACGCTCCCCGCCGGGTTGGAGACCGGCGCGTCCTTCAAGGGGCGCGGCGACGCGAAGAACCGTTCCCGGCTGTTGCAGCGTCACGGCGGCGGAGCCGACACCGAGTCCGCGGTCGGGCGGGCGCTCAAATACCTTGCTTCCATCCAGAACAAGAACGGCAGCTGGGGCAGCCCGGAGAGTTTCAAATCCGGAGACGCCGTCGCTTTGACCGGGCTTTCGCTGCTGGCGTTCTTCTCGCATGGAGAGAATTTTCAATCTGAAAAATATGCGGACAATATCCGGCGCGGCTGCGACTTCCTGGTCGAAATGAGCAACACGCCGAACATCGAATACGCCGGAAGCGGCTTCGGCCACGCCATCCTCACTTACGCGTTGGCCGAAGGGTACGCGGTGAGCGGCAGCATGAGTTTGCGCGGAGCCCTCGAACAGCGGCTCAAATTCATTCTCTCCCGGCAGAACAGCTTCGGTTCGTTCGCGCTCAATTACGACAACACGCCGATGGCTCCGCCGACTGTGGCGCAGCAGAACGACCCGAAGTTCAAGGAGACCGTGGTCGGGGAGTCCGCCTGCGATCTCTCGCTGCTCGGCTGGCACATTCAGGCGATGACCGCCGCGCGCAACGCCGGAATCCGGATCGACGGGCTGGACAAGGCGCTTGAATTGGCCGCTGAAGCGCTGGTCAAGATCCACCAGGCCGACAAGGGCGGTTTCTCCACCGGAATCAACATGAAGCGTTTCTCCGCCGAGGACAATATGAACCCGGTCGGGCTGCTCGGCTTGCAGCTCCTCAACGCCGGGAACAGCACGCCGGGGCGGCGCGCCGAAAAGCTGCTGTACGAAGTCTCCGCCCCCAAGTGGAAGCAGAGCGGCAAGTTCCCGCTCTACCGCTGGTACTACCAGACGCAGTCGCTGTTTCAGGCCGAGAAAGGGCGCGGCGACCGTTGGGAGGCGTGGAACAACAACCTCAAGACGGAACTTCTCGCCGCCCAGCGCGCCGACGGCGGCTGGCCGCTGCCCGGCGGAGACACCAGTTTCCGGGTTCGCGACGCGAACGATCTCTCGATCTACGGGACCAGCCTCTGCGCCCTCATGCTCCAGGTCTACTACCGCTATCTGCCGGGGTACAGCATCGCGGAGAGTTCCGGCTTCTCCAACCAGGCGGACAACTACGACCTCGGCGGCGGGCGGCTCGTGCGGCTGCCCGGCGGAGCCGACCCGCTGGCGGCCGTTCTTCTCGGCGTGGGGGACTCCGACTTCGAACCGGTCCGTTTCGGGCAATTCGACGGCGTCCCGGCGGAGAGCTCCTCGCCGTTGGCGGAGAAGGAGTTCTCCATATTCGCCGCGTTGCGTTCGACCATCCCGGTCCGCAAGCCGGAAGCGTGGCCGCAGACGCTCCAGCCCAACCAGCGGCTGGCGCTCTTTCTCGACGACCTGATTCCCCGCTCTTACAAAGGACACCTCCGCCTCCTGATCGGCGCGGTCGGGTCGAAGAAGGCCGCCTTCGAGAACCGGCAGGCGCTCGAAGTGGTGCTCAACGGCAAACGGCTTTACAACTCTTATCTGCTGCGCGAAAAGCAGTTGATCGAGGTGATTCTGCCGCTCGACGTCATGCAACCGTATGGAAACATTCTGCAGATCCGCAACAACGGGCAGACGGTGCTCGCGTTCGACGCGGCCCGGCTCGAAGCGCCGGGAAAGGTCGGTCCCCGGCTCCATCTGCTGGCGGAAAACCGGGCGGAACTCCCGCCCTCGCTCCGTCCCCTGTTTGAGACGGAACAGCCGAAGGAGGCGAAGTATGTTCGGCTCTCCGGCAACGCCGAGAACCGGCGGCTTCTGCCGGAGATCGGCGAATATGATTCCACCCAGAGTTACATCGCCGAGTTTCCGGCCTCCGGCAGCGAATATATGGGGGATGAATTCCAGCTTCACTATCTGCGCCAGACCGCGCGTGAAATCGTCGATTGGATTGCCGACGGCGGGTCCGGCGTCAAGCTCGATCGCATCATGGACGGCGGGAGGCTTTACGATTCGGTGTTTCACACCGAATACCCGGCGCTGTCGGTGCTGCGGCAGGCGGCGAAGCTGTTCGACGGCGCGCCGCACCGGCTATCCGCCCAGTACTATCCCAAATACGGGGAGAAGCCGCAGATCTTCGGCAACGCCGCCGCGGCGTACAACGCGCCCGGCGTGGCGACGCTGCTGGTCACCAAGCGGTTTCCGATTCCGGAGGAGGGTGAAGTGGTGGCCGTCGTCCCCTGGTCCGGACCGACAGAGATGACCATTGAGAGCGGACTCCTTCCGGAACATTCGCCGTTCGCCGGGCTTGCCGGGAAAATCCAATCCGAAACCAGGACGGTGCAGCTAGAGAACAACCTCTTCCGGTATTCCGCCGTGTTTCCGGAGCTGACCGTGATCCGGCTGGTGAAGAAGGGGGCGAAGCCGCCGGAGATTCCACCGGTGATCCAGCGCGATACCACACCGGAAGTCGCGGTCAATTTTACGGCGGTGAAGAATTCCATTCCCTCAGGAGAAGGCGAGTTGAGCAAACATCCGCTTCGCAGCGGCGGCGGTTTCGCGGCGGCGTATGGCTCCGCCGCTTCGTTCAGCCGGATCCCCGCGACGCGGGTGGAGGAAGGGAGTTCCCCGTTCACACCGGAAGAGCCGCAGAGCCTGCTGGTCACCTTTCGGACCAACGCCGAAATCGCCGGACGCAACGACAGCGTCTATCTGGCGCTGGGCAAATCGCCGGTGGAGAAGCCGCGCTATCTGACGTTCCGGGTTTTCCCGCGGGCGGCGGGGTTGAAGAAGGACGCCTGGTTCAGCACCCAGCTGCGTTTCGTGCTGGACGGAAAATGTTTTTCCACCGGAGTTGCGGCGGGGCGCTGGCAGCAGATCGTCCTGCCGCTTGAAGGAGTCGATCCCTCCTGGCGGCAGCTCCGCATCCTAGCCCCGGGGCGGGTGACTGAGCGGAATCTGCAAAGCGTCTCCTACGAAATCAATGACATCGCAGTGTTCGGCAAATGAGATTTCTTCGCGACATCTGAGCAAAGCTGCTTCCTGTACGAAGAAGGTGGATAAAAAACAACGGCTTATGGAGTGTATTCACTATCTGCTCCATAAGCTGTTGGTTTTCTCGTTGTCATTACGCGCTATCGCTGATTATGCGAAAGCGCCCTGCTGACAGACAACATACCATCACCTATTTTACTTTTCCCTTTGAATTTAGATGAGAATTATTATATATTTGCTCAATATTTGCACCGCATATGGAAGGATCAACCTCAATGGAGACATCGGGCAAAGCTAGATGCAAAAACATATAATTAGGATTCTGGGGAATATCCTTATCCTCGTTATCAATGATAAAATAACTAAACGACGCTCGAATTTGAGCCTTGTATTTTCCTGCCGAAATTAGCTGTAAATTATCATCATTATCCTTTAAAAGATTTTTACGAATTTTATTAGGAATCGGTATGAACCAAACACCGCTTCCTTGAGGGGGAATTATATAATATTTCAGCCTACTGGATTCATTTGCAGGTAGCAATTCTTGTCTTGGAGAAATATTGAGCCTTTCCTCGTTTAAAATATTAATTGTTAACTGATGGACGCAATTATTACTTATCATGAGAACCAATTTTTTATCAATAGCAAGATTGATTAATTCAATGCGAAAGCCGGCAGTCATTTCCGTGTCGTTTTTAACTGCTTCCGCCTTTACCATGATATCTTTATTTTTCTCCATGACCATGCTTTTATCATTTCCATTTGCCGGATTCGCAAAACAGTTCATGACCATAATACCGGATGAAATAAACACCAAAGCAAATTGTTTTAGAGACATAACACAAACTCCTACTTTTATTGAATTTATTTTCTTTATGGTACCCACGCTGGAACTTGAGAAGCCGCATGAGCGTCAAGTAGATTAATCATTGGGCCAGTCACGGCATCTTCCGCTGCATTGGTGGCCGCATCAACGCCAGGATGTTGTGGTGGCGATTTACTCCAATTAATAATTGGTGCCATTCAGCGGAACTCGCTTGATAAAAGTTAATTATGACTTAATTATTCTATGGCTTGCTTGGGCGTCCCGGGCGCAGTTTGATTCGTCCGCCAATGGATATCAGTTTGTTCAGAAAATTTTCATCTCCGATCCGGCTTGAGTTGCTTCTGAACAATACGATATCTTCCTGATAGGGAACTTGCAAGTAATCCGCGTATAGTTTCCGCTCTTGTTCGCCATAGATTCCGGACTCGGCGAACAGCGGATGCCGTGCCGGGTCAACCAGGGCGTCGGCGGTTCCGGTCAAATAGCAGTGGGCGGAACTCCAACGGTATTCTGTGATTTGCTCTCCGACGACTATGCCGGCGCGCACCGGATTCAGTTCGATATATCGTCCGAGGCGGCTGAGGTAGTTTGCCTTCTGAACGATTACGCTTTTGTAGCGGCCCTGCCAGATCGGTCCGTAACCGTTGCGGGCGGCGCCGTGCCAATGTCGGCTATAGCGCGAGCACACTCCGCTGATCAGGCTCGATATGTCCTTGATATCTCCCTCTATCGCCAGGTGGAAATGATTGCTCATAACGCAATAGTGATAGATGTTCAAGCGGTATTTCTGGCCGTAGTCTGCCAATAACTTCAGGAAGTGATCCCGCGACTCCGGCGTATCGAGAATCCAGACGTTATTGGCGCTTCGGTTGTACACATGATAGATTCCATCCCCAAGCTGACGGCGGGCCAGGCGTCCCATGATTTTTCTCCTTTTCGGCCTTAATTGACCTCAGGAGAATAATATATCATTTAAATAGATTATTTCAAGTTACTTCTACTGAATGGCACCTATTTCTCCCTATTTCCCTAGAATGGCACCTATTTCCCTATTTGCTGAATGGCACCTATTTCCTCTGAATGGCACCTATTTCCTGAATGGCACCTATTTCCTTCCTATTTCCTTTCAAGTCACTTCTACTGAATGGCACCTATTTCTCTGAATGGCACCTATTTCGTTTTCACCAACCGAAGGCTACTATACTCCATAAGCTGTTGTTTTTCACGTTGTCATTACGCCCTATCGCTGATTATGCGAAAGCGCCCTGCTGACAAACAACATACCATCACCTATTTCCCTCCTATTTCCCTATTTCCCCCTATTTCCCATAACCTATTTGTTTTCCCTTTGATTATTCCACTGCAACGCTGAAGCCGTTGTCACGTAGCATTGCCTCCCAGGCTTGAGCATTGAACTTCAAGGGAATTGCAATAATAACATAGTAAGTTCCCTGAGGCAGTTTTTGCGGTATCTGTTCTGTATTGCGCTTGACCTTGGAAATTACAATCTCTACTTCCAGTTCCGCACCAGCTGGTAAATTCCAGAGTAATTTCGCATCTGTCGTTTGTATATCTAGGGATTTTGTTTTCTTTCCTGTTTTGAGTGTTACATGACTCACTTCAAAAGGTCGATCAGGTTGCTTATGATGACTGGAGATATTTGAAACCAACCTTAAATTTCTTAAAAATCTTAAGTCAGATTCATCTGTTTTGTAACCATGCACAACCATGAGGTCGAGAAAATTTCTGAGTTCAAGGTCGATGTTTGTTGTGTTTTTAATTCTGATTCCAAGAGAAATACAAGATATGGGAAATACTTGAACCGATTTATAAACGATACTTCCCTCAATCCCATTTTCGGGGTAATCCTTGGTACTATATGTCACATCCAGTGGACGAATGATGAATTCGTCTTTCATTTCTGCAAATAAAAACAGTGGAATGAGAGAAGCAATTCCAGTCAAAAGGCATTTAGACAACGTCATATAGAATTCTCCTTTATTTTCATTTCCAATTTTGCGCTTTTGCATGTTCTGCAATTTCTGTTCTCATCTCTTGAGTGGCATTTAATTCCGCTTGATATGCAACTCCTATTTGTCCTAAAGAATTATCATCTAGAATTAATCCTTGATCTCCATGGTCATTAGTAATCAGCGCTGTATATTTGGCATCCCAAAAAGTAAGTGCAGCTTCTGTTGCATTTTGAAATCCAGCACAGGCTTTCAAAGCAGCAATCGCCTTAGTACGCGAATCAAAAGAAAATGCAACTCCCAATCCATCTGCTTCTTCAAAGCGTTTTTCAATGCTTCTGTAAATAGTCTGATCTTTCAACGCAGGTGCCATTCTTTTCTCATGAACACGCTCATGATCCTCTACTGCCTTCAGCATATACCACGTGTCAGCATAATAGGTTGTGACTCTCAACTGTCCGCGCTGAAGTCTCCAATTTTCTTGCGTGGTATTTCCTTCTGGCCCTGTTACTTCTCTGACGCCATTTATAAGTCGGAAGAAAATATAATAGTTTCCTTTGATTGAAGTTACAATTGGCACCCATTTATCACCTGATCTCCCTGCGCTGATTTCGACATCAACATTGGCAGTATTGCATATTCCCCATGTTCCCGAAGATATATTCTCTGGAGGCACAGGAGCTCCGTCCACAACAGAAATGGCTGAGGCTTCAATCTCCGGATTTTCAATAACACTTGCGGCTAATGAACCGATCTCCAGATTTCCGATCTTGGCTTTAATAGTATCACTTCCAGTTTTAAGAGCAGTAACCGTGAGACTTTCAGTTGTACCTGTGACAGACACATTTTTACCTTCTGCTGCAAATGTGACTTTGTCTGCCACCTCTGAGGGAGTGATTGTCACTTTTACGGGAACTGGCTTTCCCGCTAAGATGATATAATCGACAGGAGATGGATCAAATTCAATCTCCACCACTGCTATTTTAATCACTTTTTGATTTCCACATTTTGCAGTTACAGTATAGCTTGCTGCGACATTCCCCGGAATAATATACTTCGCGGGATCGTTGCTGTCAACTGATCCGCCACCGCTCCAACTCGGATAATTGGCTGGCCAGTCACTACCGGGTTCCGGAGTAGCCGTTATTGTAATCGTAGTGTTGTCTTTGCGTTCGACATAAAGAGTTGGAATACTAGTGGCACTCGAATCGACAGTGCTTGTGACTTCTCCCGCGGATACGCTTTTCACTTGGATGATTTTTGCACTTGCATATGCACTGAATGCGCCTTGGATATTTCTGGCGGCAGTCAACATGTATTGGCCCGCTTTCAGCGTGGTCGGCAGGCTGTAATTCGCTCCGGCATTATGCCAATCGATTTGAACGGAATTACCGTCCACATCCGTCCCGCTGTATTTCCAGAGACCTCCGGGGTTGGTGTAGAAAATATTGTCATACCCATAGCGGAAGCTCTTCGTTTCGCCCACCGCAATAAGCGCTTCCGCCGGATCTATGTATGGTTGTGGAGACGGGTGATAAGCGGAGGATACACTCCATGGAATCGTATTCCCAGCTTCATTACTGGATATATACATTTGTCCATTCATTCGCGCACCAAAACAAAGCGATGCATCGACGAAGGCGGTGTATTTCAAGGAATCAAGTTTCTCACATGCTATTTCATACGTTCTCTCTCCTTTGCTATACCACCCGTTAGGTCCACTCCACTCGAATTTATCAGTAAATTGCCATAATCCTGTTGGTGCCGCACGCATCTCGTAAGATCCATCCACTTTGTTGTTGAAATGAACTACCGCATCGGGCGCATCTCCATTGACATGACCTGTTTGTGATTCCCCCCAGGTCAGTATGGGAACTCCGATACATAAGATCAGTAACCGTTTCTTCCAATGCATCATTGTACCCTCCTCTTCTCTTGGTTTACGGATCTGCTGTGTATTTGTTTCAGTCGCAATTTGAGTTTATCGCCATAAATGCCATTCGGATACTTGCGAAAATATTCTCCCGCATATTTTTCTGACAGTAAACGGTCATATCCCGCATTGGTCAATGCCAGATAGAATAAGGAAGCCTCCGCATATTTGCTTTTTGGATTTTTCTCTACACATTCTTCAAAGAGCCGGTTTGCGGATTCACGATTTTTAATTCCCGATTGAACAGTCAGCCAAGCAAGGTTGTACATTGCACGTGCCGCAGCCGGTGTTTTTGCCATCTCCCGATCATTGAGTACTGCGCGGTAACAAATTTCTGCCCGTTTACGATCAACTTGGTCAAGCATGCGAAGACAATCCGCTTCCCCCATCAACGCGATTGCTCTGGCGGCGGGCGTAATCTTCGGAGTTTGTTGCAAGCTGATCCAACTGTCCTTTGCCTCCATAATGCGTTCTTCCATGAAATGCATTTCTGCAAGAACGATTCTTACTCGTTCCGATTTTGAGATTCCGGTTTGTTCCTCCGCATCGGTAATCAGAAATTTTTGAGCACAGGACACTCGAAGCCGCTTCAGCAAATTGGGAGCCTGAATTGCTTCCAGGGTTTTGACTCCTTCGTCCAATTGACCGGCTTTTTCCCAAAGTTTATCAGCCATGTCAAAATCATTGTTGATAAATTTTGTAATTCCCGCCGCAAGAAGACAATTTTTCTCTTTGTCGTCAATATACCACGCGGGGGCACTGGCGGTGTTGTAGAGTTTTAGCGGGTCTTCGTCGTGGTAGACGATTCGTTTCCACTGGTCCAAGCTGGTTGGTTTCTGGGTGGCTTCGGTTTGCTTTTTCAGGTCTTCGCTGACCGGGGCGTAGAGGCTCAGGGCGTCGCGTTTTTCGCGGGCTTTGCGGAACCAGTCGAGGGCCTGGGTGTAGTATTTCTCGGCGTCTTTCGCGTCCCATTCGATTTCGAGGCTGATTTTACCCAATAACATCAGGGCTTCGCCGCGGTAGAGGCCTTCCGGCTGCTGTTTGACGAACTTTTCGAGGTACTCTTTCGCCTCCTTGATCTCCTTTTTCGGCGAATCCTCTTTCAGACGATCGGCGAGGAGTTCGCCTTTCAGGTAGCCCGCCGCCGCCGCGAATTGGCTGGCAGGGTCGGTTTCGATGATCTCATCGGCGATCTTCGTCGCTTCCTTTTGGTAGCGCGGAAGCCGGGCGCGTTTCGCCACTTTTTGCAGGCGGCGGAGTTTTACGTAGTTCCCGTAGGTGGCCCCGAATTTCTCTTTCAGCTCCTCGGATTCCACATCGGCTTTCAGCGCCGCCGATTCGTCGCGGAGTTCGCGCCAGGCTGCTCCCGTGTCGGCGGATTCTCCACTCTGCCCGATCGCCGCTCCCGCCGTCTCTTCGGTGGCGTGCCCGGCAATGGTTTCGTCGGCGTTCTTGAGGTAGCCCTTCGCACGGTCGAATTCCCCGAGGTCGAGCAGGATCCCCGCGTAGCGGATGCAGGAAATCGCGCGCTGATAAGCGTCGGGACGGCTCTCCGCCCAATTGAGCAGCGCCAGCGAGCCGGAAACGTCCTCCTTCAACGCCCGAATGTGCGCCAGCTCCAGGAGTCCGCGCAGGAAGTCGATCCGTTCGGCGGGCTTGAGTTGGTCGAATCCGGCCGGAGAGGCGTATTGGCGCAACTTCCGCTCCGCCTGGTCGAGTTGGCCCGCTTTGCGCAGCTCCGCCGCCTCCTCCCAATCCGTGACGGCCCAAAGTGGTTGAGTGACGAAACAAAGCAGGCAGAATGATACACCGACGGCACGAAACATGCGATTCCTCCTCCGTGAAAATCGTAAGATTCTTCTGTAAGATAGGTGGATTTTTTGCTTTTTACAAGCTATCTTATCAGTAAAATCATGAAATTATTCAGAAGAATGAAATTATTTAATTATATTCTGATCTCCTTGAGCGTGAGCGTCACCGCCGCCGATTTCGGGACGGCGGAGCGGCTGTTTTCCCGCGGCGAAACCGAACTTTGCGAAAAGGAAATCGCCGCACTGCTGAACGACAAGAAACTGCCGGAGGAACAACGCGCCCGCCTCCTGGCCATGAAGGAGTATCTGCTCGCCTCCAGTCCGGCCGGAATCGCCGAGGCGGTCAAGCAGGCGAAGGAGACGGCCGCGCATCCGGGCTGGGTGACGGCGGACCTGCTGAGCCATGCCGCGCTGTTGATCCGGCGCGCCGGAGATTGGAAGGAACGCGGCATCCCCGAATATCAGGAGCTTTCGGACGCCGCCGCCGCACTGCTCGGGCGCGCCAGGGACAACGGCAGCCCCGAAACCGCGCTCCGGATCGTCGTGTTGCAGACCGAGAATTTCAACCTGAACGGCGAATATCTGGAGCCGCTGAAGCGGATCGAAGAGACCCTCCGCCTCTACTATCCGCCAAACATCCAGCAGGGCAGGAACCTGCCCGAGGGCGCGGTTCAACTGCTGATCCTCGCCGGGAATCAGCATGTCGGCAGCGGCATTCGCACCCGGGACGAGCGGGAGAAGACGACCGCCCTCTCTCAGGCGGCGAAATATTATCTCCGGGCGGTCGGTTCCCTGACGCCGAAGGATCCGCGTTACGGCGAGCTCTGCGACCGGCTGCATTCCTGCCGCGAGATGTTGCGGCTGCTCGGGTACGATTTGCAGTTGCCGAAGGGAATCCGTCCGCAACACGCCGTCCAGGCCGCCATGATCGACGAGATGCTGAAGAACCGGCGCTATCACGACGTGGTGCTGGCGCTGGCCGAAAGCAAGGATCCGGCGATGAAAATTCGCTATGCCGCCGCAGCCGCCTCCTGCGGGAAATTCGACGAGGCGTGGACCGTCGCCGGGGCTCCGGGCTTCCAATCCGGCGAACCGGCCCTGCTTCTGATGACCGCCCGGAAATTCCTCGCGGCGGGGAAGAAGCCGGAGGCCGCGGCCTTGTTTCAACTCTTTCTCAAAGAGGCTCC
Source organism: uncultured Victivallis sp. (assembly GCA_964435365.1). Lineage (GTDB taxonomy): Bacteria > Verrucomicrobiota > Lentisphaeria > Victivallales > Victivallaceae > Victivallis. Next base: position 11,381 of record CAYSZM010000021.1, read on the forward strand.
CGACAGCCCGGACACGGCGGCCGCCGCCCGGCAGTGCGCGGGGCTGCTGCTCGATGCTGGGAAGTTCCGGGTGGCCGCCGACACGCTTCTCGCGCTTGCCGCCGCGGCGAAAGATCCCGCCGTCGGCGAACAGGCCCGGTTTCTCGCCGCCCAATGCCGGTATCGCGGCGGAGAGTACGCCGAATGTCTGAAACTGCTCGATCTTCTGCCCGCGTCGCCGGAACGCGCACTCCTCGCCGGTCAGGCGGAGATGAAGCGCAAGCGCTACCCGGAGGCGATCCGGCGTCTTGAGCCCCTGCTGGAGAAGAAGGACGATCCGGCCCGCGCGGAAGTGCTGAAGCTCCTCATTCGCTGCGGAACGGAGGCGGACCCCGTCCGGGCCGTCGCTTGGGCCGAACTCCTGCTGCACGATGACCCGGCAAATCCGGAAGGGACCGTATATGCCGGATATCTGCTCGAAGCCTACCGGAAGAACCGGGCGGAGAAGGAGAAGTTCCGGACGCTCGGCGACTGGATGGCCCGATATCAGTTGGGCGCTCCCGAGGCGGTTCCGGTTCTCCTGCAATGTTCCGCCGAACTTCCGCTGTCGGAGCGGGATGCGCTGTTGCGAAAACTGCTCGCGCGCGACTCCTTCCGCGACGCCGAACTGCTGGTGTTGATGGAAAACCTGCCCGACCGGAAGTGGAAGATGGAGTTCTTCCGCCGGTTCGCTCCGAAATTCACCGACAACCCGGAACGCTGCGCGCTGTTCCTCAGCATGGCGCACCTGGAATTCGAGGAGCGGAAGTACGCCGAGGCGCTGAAGCGCTGCCGCACCCTGCTCGCGGCGGAAAAAGTCTGGCGGTACCGCGAGACGAAACTCCTCGAAGCGCAAACGCTTCTGCGTCTCGAGAGGGATGAGGACGCCCGGCGCTGTCTCCAGGAGTTGCTGCAGGCTCCCCTGAGCGCGGCGGAGAAGCGGCAGGCGGCGGTGCTGCTGGCCCCTTCCTGGGAGCGCTCCGGCGAATACGGCAACGCCATCGCCACCGCCTGGACCGCGATTCCGGTCGACGGGAAAGCCGAATCCGACGACGACGCCCGGAAAATTGCCGATCTGCTCAAACTGATCGTCCGCAACGCCGACAAGATCGGCAGCGCCGAAGACCGGCGGGATGCGGAAGAGATTCTGAATCAAATGAATGTAAAATAAAAAGGGCGGAGGAACGTGCCATGATGTATGATGTCGTTTTCAAAAGCGGATTCATCGGATTTTTAATCTGGCTGCTGCTGTTTGTCACTTCCACGGCCGCGGCCGCGCTGATTATCCGCTGCTTCTGGGGATTGCGCCGGACGCGCTTCGTTCACGCCGCGGCGACCGAATCGCTGCTGCAACTGCTGCTCCAGGGCGAGTGGGAGGAGGCCCGGCGGCATTGCGGCGGGAGTCCCTCCCTGTCCACCCGCGCGATCGGTTCCATCCTCGAAACCGCCTATTGCAGAAGCCGGACGGAGCGCCAGGAGGCGGCGACGGCGGCCCTCGACCGTGAAGTCCGAAGCAACCTGCGGCTGATCAACACGCTGTCGCTCTGCGGAAACATCGCGCCGATGCTGGGGTTGCTCGGCACCGTGACCGGCATGGTCGATGCGTTCCTCGGGCTGGGCACCGCGATGGGGCCGGAAAAGGCGTCGGTTCTGGCCGTCTCCATCTCGCAGGCGCTCTACACCACCGCCGCCGGGCTGCTGATCGCGGTTCCGGCGGTGGCCGGGTCGGTGATTTTCCGCAATCTATTGGAGACGCGGACGGAGGCGACCGTCGAAGCGATGGATCGGATTCTCGACGCGATTCCGGAGCCGGAACCGGAGCCCACGCCGGTGCCGGAAGCAGCCGCTCCGACCGGATACGTCCGCACCGACACCGTGTGCCTGGCGGGAGAATGAGCCGATGCGCTACCGTTTTCCGGCTTCCGGATTAGGCGTTTCGGCCGGTTCGCTCTCCAGCATGATCGACATCGTCTTTCTGCTGATCATCTTCTTCGTGGTCACCGCCAGCTTCGACCGCGAACAGATCGACACGGAGGTGAAGCTGCCGACGGTGGACGCCGCGGCGGTGAAATCGCTTCCGCCGCAACGGTTGATGGTCAGCGTGCTGGCCGACGGTTCGGTCAGGGCCGGTTTCCGGAGTTGGAACGCCGACGAGGTGGAGGGGAAGCTGGGCGGAGCGCTCGAGACGCTCCGGAACGGCCGCGACGCCGTCCTTGTGGTGAGCGGCGACCGCGAAACCCCGCACAAGTACGTCGCGGCGGTGCTGGAAGCCGCCGCGCGGGCCGGATTCTCCCACGTCCGCATCAACGCCGAAGTCAACGCGAAGGAGGAGTGAGTCATGCAGCTTCCGCCGGTATCCGAACCGGAAGAGTCGCAGGGGATGTCGGGGATGACCGACGTGGTTTTCCTGCTGCTGATTTTCTTCATCGTCACCATGTCCGGCTACGTGGAAATGACGCTGTTGGAGACCGGGCTGCCGACTTCGGCGGCGAACGGCGCGGCGGTCGATCTGCAGAAATCGGTTCGAATCGAAATCGCGGCGGACGGCGGCTGTTCGGTCAACGGCATGGCGAACTCCCGCGAACAGCTGAACCGCCTGCTTCGCCGTTATTCCCGCCTGATGCCGGACGCCGAATTCCTGATCGGCTGCGACCCGGAAGCGAAACACCATGTCCTGGTCACCCTGCTCGCCGACCTCGCCGGGCACAAGCTGAAGAACGTCAAACTCCTGAAGTCCTCCGGGTCCGGCAAGTAGCCGGAAGAAATGTCAAAAACGCTCTTAAAAAACAGCCTTCCCGGGTAATGACTCGGACGCATTAAATGTGATTGGCTCTGTCGAGTTCATTGCAGACTCGCTCGAAGTCGATTCTGTTCAATACCGGTTCCTTTTCATATTGAATACGGCTGCGAACGTAGCAGGGAGGACACGCCCAGACGGGAGCATGGGGAATGGCGCATTCGAGGGTTCTGTCCATAAACCAGCCAGGATAGACGACAATTTTTTTTACGTCGATTTTCAACCCCAGCCGCTGAAAGAAAAAATATTGCAGATACTTCGCCGAGGCTTCCACCTGCGCAACCGGAAGCGGGATGGTTTTCCCGGATTTCTGAAAGATAATCTGTTTCCCGTCAAAAGTCATTTTTTCGTTATCGCCTTCGATTTTTGCGACGGTTTTGGTTTCGATCAGGAACACTCCCTGCGGTGCGACGACGATATGATCAATGTTGGCTTTTTTCCCTTTCGCATATTCATACTCTAAGTCATGAAAGACTTTCCAGCCGAACGAACGCAGTTCTTCCAGGCTTTCTCCGGTTGCAATTTCTCCGTCCCGTCCTTGAAACAGTTGTTCGGCCAGGGGATCGAGTTTGTATTTGATCAATGCGGCGCCGGCAACAATCCATGCAAAAAGGAAGGCTCCCATAACGACGGAAAATGTCGTAGAATAGATGTCGATCAATCCCCGAATGAAGAAACCCAGACCGAAGAAGCAGGGGCAGAGGATTCCGAAGATGACAATCATCAAAATCGTTCGAAGTCGCAGCTGCAGGGAATATCCCGGCCGCCGCTGCCGTGGTTTATTTTTGACGGGAGAGATTTTTTTCATCGGAGATTCATGCCTTTTGCCGTTTGATTTGAACCGATCTTTTATAGATCGGCATGGCTTGACTCCTGCGGCGAAACGATGGATTGATAAATATTCTTCGCCAGAATGGGGAAGACGGTCTTCTGGAATTCGGCGTCGTCCATGTAGCGGGTGACGATGGCGTCATTCTCCGACATCCGCTGCATCATCAGCGCTTCGATGATCTCCTTGATGCCCAGCGCGAATTTCTCCGGCGGGTTGGCCTGACGGATCTGAATGACGCGTTCATCGCGGATGGCTTTCTCCTGAATCTGCTCGAAAAACAGGCGGTCCTCGTCGGTGAATTCGGTGCCGAGTTTGTCGTTGAGAACCCGGATGATTTCCGAGAGCGGTTTCTTCTCGTCCTCGGCGCTGCCGGTTCCGACGGCGGTGGGGCTTTTGACCGGCGTGGCTTCGGAGGATTCGAGAGGAATGGCGTCTTCGGTTGTTTTGGCGAGCCGGTAATATTCGAGTTCGACATCCTGTTCCGGGTGCGGGTCGAGGAATTTCCCGGCCGGGGCGATGTGGCTTTTGAGGAAGCGGCCGAAACTGTAGAGCATCTCAAGCTCCCGGTCCGTGTAGGGCATGATCTGGCTCAGGAAGGAGTAGAGCGACACGAAGGCGGAGAGCTTGCCGTAAAACTCCTCCTGCTCCTCGGTCTCCGTGTTGCGGAACCGGTCCACGGCGGCTTGCGCGGTCTGTTCCATGCGGGCGTGATCGCTGGAATTCTGTTTCTCGGGCGACTTGAAGAATATCCGGCAAAACGCCTCCACTTCGGACCAGAGATAGATCTGATACCCGTTCAGCTCGTGCATCAGGAGTTCCAGGTGGGCGGGGTCGGAGGGCTGGTCGAGCGTGGTGATCCGGTAGAACGGCGCGAACGCCTTCAGGATGTTCTCCGGCTCGTTGACGAAATCGAGCACGAACGGATCGGGCTTGCCTCCGGCGATGCGGTTCAACCGGGAGAGGGTCTGGACGGCTTGGACGCCGTCGAGGTGTTTGTCCACATACATCGCGCACAGGAGCGGCTGGTCGAATCCGGTCTGGTATTTGTCGGCGACCAGCAGCACCTGATAATCGGCGGAGGCGAACTTCTCCGGCAGCTGGGATTCGGGGATCGGCTTATGCTTGACGACGTCGAGGTTCATTCCGGGTTCGGTGTATTCGACGCCGCCGTCTTTGACCTTGCCGCTGAACGCCACCAGCGGACGCACGTCTGTGTAGTGGTTGTCGGCGATGTAGCGCTGAAAGGCCTTCATGTAGCGGACCGCGTGGAGCCGCGAACCGGTGACCACCATCGCCTTGGCCCGTCCGCCCATCAAGGGGAGGATGTGGGCGCGGAAGTGTTCGACGATGATCTCGATCTTCTGCTCGATATTGTGGGGGTGGAGCGTGAGGAACTTCCCGAGTTTCTTCGCCGCCTTTTTTCGGGGCATTTCGGGATTCTCCTCGATCTTCTTGACCAGCCGGAAATAGGTCTTGTACGTGGTGTATCTGGTGAGCACGTCGAGAATGAAGCGTTCCTCGATCGCCTGTTTCATCGAGTAGAAGCTGACCGGTTCCGGCTTGCCGCTCGGCCCGATGCGGCCGAAGAGTTCGAGTGTCTTGCCTTTGGGAGTGGCGGTGAAGGCGAAGAAGCTCAGGTTGGCCTGGCGACCGCGCGACTCCATGACTTTATAAAGGTTGTCTTCCCAATCCTCATCGGTTTCGGACTCGGAATCGTCTTCGGCGGAGGTCCCCGCGCCGAGGATGCGCTTGAGTTCGCGCGCGGTCTCTCCGGTCTGGCTGGAGTGGGCTTCGTCAACGATGACCGCGTACTTGCGGCGGGCGATGAGTTCGGAGAATTCCCCGGCTTTCAGCCGCGAGGCGGCGTCGGGGGAGTCGGGGTTCTCCGCTCCGGCGACATGGAGCAGCCCGCGCAGGACGAACGGAAATTTCTGCAGCGTGGTGATGACGATTTGCGTTCCGTCCACCAGCGCTTCGGCGAGCTGTTTCGAATCGGCGTCGATGGGCTTGACCATGCCCTGGGCGTGTTCGATCTGGTAGATGGCGTCCTGAAGCTGGCGGTCGAGGACCTGCCGGTCGGTGATGACGATGACGCAGTCGAAGATCTTCCGGTCGTCGGGGGTATGGAGCGACGCCAGCCGGTGCGAGAGCCACGAGATGCTGTTGGTCTTGCCCGACCCGGCGGAGTGCTGAATCAGGTAATTGTGCCCGGACCCCTCGGCAATGGCGGCGGCGGTCAGGGTGCGGACGCAACTCAACTGGTGGTAACGGGGGAAGATCATGGTCTCTTTGACGATCTCCTGGCGGCAGTTGTGTTCGTCGTAGACGATCTCCTTTTTGACTTCGAGGAACATATAATTTCCGATGATGTCCATGAAACTGTCGCGCTGAAGAGTTTCGTCCCACAGATAGGCGGTGCGGTGGCCGGAGGGGTGGGGCGGATTCCCCGCGCCGCAGTCGATATTCCCGGGGTTGCTGCCGCGGTTGAAGGGGAGGAAGAACGTCCTGTCCCCGTCGAGCCGGGTGGCCATGCGGACCTCGTCGGGATCGACGGCGAAATGGACGACCGCGCCCTGTTTGAACCGGAACAGGGGGGCGTTCGGCTTGCGGTCGCGCTGATACTGTTCGACGGCGTTGCGCCAGGTCTGGCCGGTGGCGGGGTTCTTGAGTTCGAGTGTGACCAGCGGAATCCCGTTGAGCGAGAGCATCATATCGACGGTGCACCCGTCGCCGGGGTGACAGGGAACCTGGCGGGTGACGTGGAGGAGGTTTTGCCCGTAAAGTTCGAGCGCCTCGGGGTTCATGCCGTGTGCGGGCTTGAAATAGGCGAGGCGGAAATTCCTGCCGCGGAACTTGAATCCGTGGCGGACGACATGGAGCGTCCCCTTGTTGGCGCGTTCCTTGACGAGGGTGTCGATCAGCATCTGCGGGAGGTCCGCGCCGAGCTGCGCCTCCATCGCCGCCCAGAGCTTCGCCTGCGTGGCTTTGAGGAAAGCGAGGACATATTCGGCGAAAAGCGCGGTCTCCTTACTCCAGCGGGAAACATCGCCCCTGAGCCACCCGGCGGCATTCATCGTCTCCTCGATAAACGCCTCAAACGCCTTTTCCGTAGTAGGTTTCATTAAATATCCCCTTGTTCGAAGTATTTAAATTTTAGCCATTTTGCCAATCCATCCAAATCCGGAAATAACTGTTTATCGAAAACGCCATAAACTTCAAGTTCATGACGAATTGCTTGCCGTTTTCCTTGGGCTATTCTTACCTCAACATAACTGGTATCGGGAATTTCCTGAACAGGATTGTGGCATGCAAGTAACACGCCGTCTTGAGCTCGGATTCGCGGAGAAACATGAGGCGGGTCAAAAACAACATCTTTTGTTATCTCAAAAGGTGAAATTTCAAAGCTATCAGATAACGCCCGTATTTGCTGGGTTTCAATTTCTGAAATACTTTTTTTTCGCTTTCTACTTTTTTCCATAAGTACTCTTTTATTGGACTTGTCGTCTCGCAAAAGAGATTCGTATTCAACTGTTTCCTCAGTTAAAACATAAACAGCACTGATTTCATTGTCATGTTCTGGATTTCTTACTGCAAAATAAAGAGCTACCAATGGGTTGCGAGACCAATCAAGAAAACGAGTAGGTACGCCATGATGTTGGGCTAAGGCTAAAACTTCCCATGAGTTTTTCGGTTGAAATTGAATATTTGCAACCACTTGGTTCTTGAATGTATCATGTGCTTGTTTTTCTTTTGCCGAATAATTTTCAGAATTACACAATCTCCCCAGCGATGGGATTAGCCGATAACCTTGTGAAGATGCAAGTTTACTTTGGCCTCGATAAAGTTTATCTCTCAAATCGGGCTGATCCGTGGCGGGCTCGGACATAATTGTTTCAAGATATTGGCTTACGCTTTGAATAAATTCACGCATTGCCTTCTCCAATATCGATTTTCCCGGTGACGGCCTCGCTAATCAAGGCGAGCCGGTATTCTTTCAGCTTCCCGATGATCGTTTGCTCCTTCTCTATCAGGGAATCGATCTTTGCGGTCTCTTTGTCCAGATAATCGGCAATCGCTAATTGCTCTGACAATGGAGGAACGGAGCAGATGACTTCATCTAAATCATGATTTGTAAGCTGATTGATTGTTGTGGTCAGAAAAATAGTCGTTTGTGATTTAAATTGGCTAGAATTAAATGCGTATGCAAGGAAACGATTAAATGGGCTGCGATATATTGTCATAAATGCCCCAAAGGTTGTATATGGCAATGGATGCTTTATAATGACATTTTTACCGACAAGAGAACGACTTCCATTTCTTGCACAGATTAATATATCGTTTTCGCGAACTTTAAGTGTATTAGGGATACATTTGCGGACATATACCGCATCGTTGTAATCCAATTTTCCTTCTTGAATATTTGAAGAACGTAATACAAGATATTTTTCGTCTTCAAGGCTTTCATCAACGACATCATCTTCCGGGGAGTAAGTTAAGCCAATAATAGCTTGTCCTAGGTGTTTCAATTTTTTTATCTCCCAATGCTCGGGGATGTCGCCGAGCCAGTCGATGCCGGAGGGTTTTAGCTTGACTTCGGGGTCGAGCCCCTTGGTGACGGCGTGGGAAATCAGCGCCGAACGTTTCTCCTGAAGCAATTCGATCAACTTTTCGCGCTTTCCGATCACCCCGTCGATCTTCGCCGTCTCCCGGTCCAGAAACGCCGCAATCGCCTGTTGTTCTTCTGGCAAAGGCAGTAATACCGGGATATTTCCAATTTCTCCCGAATTTATAGCGGGATAGCTGACTCCCGTTGAAAGAGCTACAATATTCTCGATGAAAAAAGAATTTTGAATATAGTAGGAGAGAAACCGGCATTCGATATCAAGGGGGTGAATGACTGCAAAACCGGTCGAAACAATAGATTCACTATCCGATTCCGAAATATAAGCAATTGCACGCAGATAGGTACGAACTGTAGAAATTATGGTATCTCCGGTTTGCACCTTTCTCCTTGCCCGAGAAGGAGCATCCTCGAAGGCCAGCCATTCCCGATGAACAATACCATCAACGCGATCCACATTGCCAATATCAATATAATTGAATTCAAAATCAGCAGGAGTATTTTCAGTCAACGTCTCGGCATTAATCAGAGACGTATATTTTAATTTCTTGATCTCCCAATGTTTCGGAATGTCGCCGAGCCAGTCGATGCCGGAAGGTTTGTATTCAGGATATGCAGAGTAACGCTTCATCGGCGGTCCTCCACTCCGGTCATGACCAGGTCGATTTTCTTTGCTAGCATTCGTAAAGTATCGGGGGAGTAATCATTTATCCTAGTTTCAAATAAACTCCAAGAATCATAAAGTTCGTCGGGCGTTTTCTTTTTCAAACATTCTGCAACTAAAGGCATATTAGCAATCGTTTCTTTGGCAAGGATTGCATCCTTTATAGCAAAGATCTGATTTCGTGGCTCTTGAGGCAGCCCCCCCCCCAGGAATGTACAATAAATTATTACAGGAATAACATTGAAAGTCCAGCTGTCGTTGGGGATCGGATTCATGACATAATTCACGATATCTGTCACGGAACAAGTGTTCGAAAGATATTTTTGATATAATTTAGGAGCCTTTAACTTTAGCAGTATCAGGATAGGTGTGAGATATGACCAAGAATCACTATGTGGTTCCGTTGACCGCAATAAAAGAGAATAAATTTTTAATGATTGCTCGATTTCTCTCAAAGAAAAGCAATGCCATAAATAAATTTCGCAAGATGTTTTTTTATAGCTGCTTATTTCATCTGTCTTTTGCGATGAAAATTGCCTTAGATAGTTGCCGATATCATATCTTTGCCACAATACGGCAAAAAACTTTTCAGGATTGGCGGCGGGAATGGCAAAATCCAGATCAATGAAACGATGAAGATAGTTTTCGACGTCGATCTTACCATATACGGCTTGAATGGAATTGCCCAACTGTTTCCGGTCGATGCCGAGTACGAAAATCATGTGGTCGATGTGGAACAGGTGTTTGACCCGCTCCAGCACTTCGATGGCAAACGTCGGGCGGCAACGGTCCAGCTCGTCGATGATAAAGACCAGCGGCTTTTGAACGGTCAGCTCATTCCCGTCTTTATCCTTCGCGATATTTCCATCTTCGCTTCTTAGTGGACGGGAGTAAATAGCATTTGCCAGCTCGGTCAACTTACCATGAAGAAATTTTTTGTTCTGCGTAGCTTCGACATAATCATCAAAAGCGGATGCTTCCGCACTTCGTTCCAGTTCTTTCAGTTTGTCAACATCAATTCCGGTTTTGTTCGTGATAATATCAGACGCGATGAGCTGGAATCCATTTTTCCAGTTTCGCTTGAGAAAAGGAAGTAGTTTTCCTTTGATGTTGCTTAGTTTTCCGGTCAATCCATCATCATATTCACTGCAATTCAACTCGATCCAAAGCTGGCCAATGATCGCCACCAGCGGGTCGGGGAGGAAGTCGTCTTCCCAGGCATTGAAGTAGATCGCGGTATATCCTTCGTTCTTGAGCTGCTGCCGCCAGCGTCTCAGGAGGTAGGTCTTGCCGCTCCCCCATTCCCCGTTCAAGCTGATGGTCAAAGCGGCGTTCTGCCCCTCCAGAAGCCGGGTCAGGGTCTCCGCGCATGCTTTGCGGTTGAGCTTGTCACCATCCCACGGATTATTCGGAATTATGTCCGGTTCGTTGACCTTGATTTGTAACTTTGTCATTATTCCACCTCCAGAAGGGCGAAGATCTCTTTTTCCAGCGCCTTGATTTCGGATTCGATCGCTTCCAGCGGGCGCGGCGGCTCGTAGCGGTAGAACAACCGGTTCAGCGGGATTTCATAGCCGACTTTCGTCTTGCTTTCGTCGATCCACGCATCCGGCACGTGCGGCAGGACTTCACGCTTGAAATAGGCTTCGATATTTTCTTTCAACGGCACGTTTTCCGTGTCGCGCAATTCCGGGTCCGCCTCCGGATTCCCCTTCGCGTCGCGGCAGATTTCCGCTGTCTCGTCGCGTTCGCCCAGCGCCGCCAGCACCAGTTTCAGCTCCGGCGCACTGAGGCCGACTCCCGCTTTCCGGTCCAGCGCCTTCAATTCCTTCTGGAATGACGCACGGTCTTTGAACACCCGTTCGCCCGTCGCTTTGCCGAAATCCTTCAGCAGGGTGCGGATTTCCTCCTGCCGCTTCTCCCCCATCGCGATCTCTTCCTCTTTCGCGGGACCGCTCTTTTTATTGCTGGTCGCGAGTTTCTGAAACGCCGGAACCGTTTCCAGCCGCGCGATCCGCTCCGCGTCGGCCGCGAAACTCAGCCGCAGCGGACGCTCCACCGTGATCTTGTTGTACCCGAAATCCTCGTTGTCGAAAATCTTCGAGACGATCCCCTCCCACGGCTTCCCGTCGCACCGGGTGGCGAAAGGCATGTCGTTTTGAAACGCGCCGTAAATCCGGGTGATTTCCTGAATGTGCGGATACTGCTTCGCATCCGGCAGCGTGTCGTCGCCGATCAGATGCCGCTTGTTGCCGAGGCTCTTCGGCATCTTGTTCCAGAAATTGCGGGCGTCGATCAGTTGAATCTTCCCCTTGCGTTCCTTCTCCTTGCGGTTAGTCAGAATCCAGATATAGGTGGAGATCCCGGTATTGTAGAAAAGTTGATCCGGCAGCGCCACAATCGCCTCCAGCCAGTCGTTTTCGATGATCCATTGCCGGATGTTCGACTCCCCGCTGCCCGCATCGCCGGTGAAGAGCGGCGAGCCGTTGAACACGATCCCGATCCGGCTGCCCCCCGCTTTATCGGACACCGGCTGCATCTTCGAAATCATGTGCTGGAGAAACAACAGCGCTCCGTCGTTGATCCGCGGCAGCCCCGCCCCGAACCGGCCGTCGTACCCCAGGCGCTCCGCTTCGCCCCGGATGAACTTCTCCTGTTGTTTCCACTCCACCCCGAACGGCGGATTCGCCAGCATATAGTCGAAAGTCCGCCCGGAAAACCCGTCGTGCTCGAAGGTGCAGCCGAGCTTGATGTCGTCCTCGCTCTGCCCCTTGATCAGCATGTCCGCCCGGCAGACCGCGTAGGCTTCGTCGTTCCAGTCCTGCCCGTACAGCCGCGGCATCGCCTGGTCGTTCAGGGCGCGGATGTACTCCTCCGCCGCCGAAAGCATTCCGCCGGTCCCGCAGGCGGGGTCGTAGATCGTCTTCACCACATGGCTCTTGTGCAGATCCTCCTCCGGATTCAGCAGCAGGTTCACCATGAGCCGGATCACCTCGCGCGGGGTGAAGTGCTCCCCCGCCTCCTCGTTCGCCTGTTCCGCGCCGATCCGGATCAGCTCCTCGAACACCCGCCCCATCTCCATGTTGCCGACCCTGGCCGGAGAAAGGTCGATCCGGTCCGATGCGAAGGTCTTGACAACGTGGTAAAGCAGGTTCTTCTCGGCCATCTTGCCGATCTGCACGCCGAAATCGAACCGCTCATAAATATTCCGCACGTTGGGAGAAAACGCGTTGATGTAGCTGTTGAGGTTCGCCGCCAGGTTGTTCGGGTCGTCGAGCAGCGTCTTGAACGTCATCCGGGAGAGGTTGTAAAACGGCACCCCGGTGACTTCCTTCAACCGCGCCATCACGATGGTTTCCGATTTCCCCTTGAGGCTGTCGAACGCCTCGAGCACTGCCGCTTTCGTCGGCTCCAGCGTGGCGTCGAATCGCCGCAGCACGGTCAGCGGGAGAATGACCTTGCGGTATTCGTTGCGCTTGTAAGGGCCGCGGAGCAGGTTGCAGATATCCCAGATGAAGTTGGCGATTTCCTTATGCGAATTTCCAGCCATATTACAGTTTTGCCTTTACCAATGTTTGCGTTTCCGTTCTCATGAGAGCTAATATATCGGGAACGGAAGAGGATTACAAGCCGGGCCCGGCACTTTTGCAAAGCAAATCCCCGGTCGGCTATTCAGCCGACTAGGGGATTTCGCATATTTGCAGACGGTCGCAGACGGTCACAGACGTTGCTGTCAGATTCCTGAGTTTACAGAGAAGTACATGTAGCCCCGCTTGTACTTGCCGTCTTTCCCCCGGATGTCCGTCCGCTTGTGTGCGCCGTGAACGCGGAACATGGCTCCGGGCAATTCATTCTCGATCTTGCGGTCTGCCGGGATGGTCCAGCCCATTTTTTTGCTGAAATCCTTGAAGCGGCAGACCAGCTCCTCCGTGGTGATCGCCCGGTCCGGGTTGCCGATGACGCAGCGGGCGACGAAGCTGTCATAGGGACTTGACCCGGCAATCAACTGGTCGATGCGCCGCTTCTGTTCCTCGTCACGGATTATCTTCCCGCCACGTTGCAGCAGCTTTCGCGCACCCTCCATCGCCCAATTCAAAATGCCGGGCCCCTCTTCTTCCAGAAGAAGCCGATCGAAATCAGTGATCCTTTCTTCTGCCGATACCGGCGGCCTTTCATAGGGAATCCAAAGCAACCGGCGACGCCAGGCATCCTCGTCGCCCTCGAAGCGGAGCTGGAGGGTCGAGTTGCTGGTGATGATGGCGTTAAAAATCCCGGAAATATCGAATGCCTCATTGCTGTTCTTGTACTCCAGCGTGACCGTGTCTTTCCCCGTCAGAGCCTTCAGCCGTTGTGCTCCAGCGGTGTTCAGGAAGTTACCGGGCACGTCTTTGGCGGTCAGCAGAGTCTTCCCGAGCATCCGGCTGTTCTCGAAGCGGGTATTGAGGAATTCCGTCCGAAGTTCCGTACAGTTCCACCGCCCCACCAATCCTTCGATCACGTTCACTAGGGTGGACTTCCCGCCTCCGGCAGTTCCGGTCATCAGCAAGATGGTTTGCGAGACGTTCATCCCCAGCAGAGCCTGCCCGGCGTAGAGCTGAAGGAGCCCGATGTCCGCCGGAGACATCGCCGGGGCCAGCAGCCGGTTGAGGAACCTCGGGCACGTAGCCGCCGGGTCGTAGGAGATGGGGAGATAGTTCAAACTGCGGTAGTCCGGGGAAAATGGCTCCGTCTGCCAGCGCCCGGACGGAAGGTCGAAACGAAGCATGGTGTTGGCCGCGTGAATCAGATACCCGTCGCGTTTGTAGCCGGAGAACTGAAACGCCGCTATTCCCTTGAGGAACGTCAACACGCTGCCGAGAAAGCCGGAAGTCGCTTTGATTTCGATCAGTTCTTGGTAGGGTTCATGAATAACGGCGTACTCATGAATCATTCCGGAGATGGCGTCAATGATGGCTTCGCTTCCCCACGGTTCCCAAACACCATGGACCGGGCTGTAACGGAAGAATTGCTTCCGTTCCGTGTCGAAACAAACGGCAAAACACCGTTCGGCCAGCGCCGCAAAGCAACGTGCATGCAGGGTGACGCTGGTTTTGGATGGAAGAAAGGCCATCCCATAAGTGTCGTTGAGTTCTTCTTCTGCTTCTTGTAAATCGAACATTTTATCCCTCCTTTGTTAAGGTTGTGGAATAGTATAATCGTTATTTTCCAAAAATCAAATTCATTAAATCATTGAATATAATGATGTTATGATTAAATTTGCTTTGTGCAGCCGCATGGTGCAATCCATAAAGAAGAGCACCTTGCTGCAGGATAGAGCAAATAAAGCATCGAAAAAAAATCAAAAAAAATTCCGGCCGCCTTTTTTTGAACGGACCGGAAAATCATGTTCTAAAAATGTTCTAATTGTTGTTTCGGAAGCAGCAAAAATCAGCATGATGCAGCTTGGAGCAGAACGTTGGGATTTGAGCTCAAATTGAGCGGGGAAAATTGGTAGCCCGGGCGGGAATCGAACCCACGACCAACTGCTTAGAAGGCAGCTGCTCTATCCTCTGAGCTACCGGGCCGCATCTACGTCACATACAATACCGCGTCTTCCCTCGTTTTTCAAGAAAAAACCGGCGATATCCGCGTATTTTACAGGTTCGACTCCAGGCGGTCCAGCAGCTTGATGTAGTCTTCTCTGGTGCAGGTATGCCATTCGGAACCCGACGGCCGGGAAATTTCGGCGGCAGGCGGCTCCAGCAGGTGAACGTCGTATTCACGGGCCAGACGGCGAAGCGCGGCCAGCAATTCCGCCGCCTCCTTCTCCTCTCCGGCATGAATGGTTCCCGGCGCAAGAAAGATCGTCCGGAGTTTCCGGTTCGACTTCAGCCTCTCCAGCAGCACCGCGATGTAACGGTCGCGCATCCACGGTTCCAGCGACCCCATATGCCGCAGCACGGGGAGCATCAGCACCGCCCGGTCCGCCGTACTGGTGCCAATCCGGTCCAGCAGGCGGTACAGACTCGACTCCAGCGGCGTTTCCGTGTCGTCATACGGCAGGAAATCCAGCTTCTGGTGTTTCATGTCCAGCCGGTAGGCGGCCAGCTCCTCCGCGCCGTCGGCGGTTTCGCCGATCAGCAGCAGCTCCTTGCCCTTCACCAATTCTTCGCCGATTTTTCGCGGCAGTTCCCAGTTCCGGATGTCGCTGAGTTTCGGCCGGTGGAGGATCAGCGCCAGCGGGCCCGCCGCTCCGAGTTCTTCAAATCCGGCATCCGAGGAGACCCGCACGATCGCCAGCTGTTTCCGGTCGAATTCGAACCCGCCGACGCGGAGCCCGACCTCGAGGGTCTCCTTGTCACGCAGCGCATCCGGGCGGAACGTCACGAGTTCTTTGTGGTAGATGTCCGCCGCCGCCCGGTGAAACCGTTCATCGGCTTTTCCGGCAAGATCGATCGCCCGCTCTTCGCGGCTTCCGTCCCGCAGCCCGATATCGAGTTGCGCTTTCAATTCGAACGGCAGCCGCGACATGGTCTCGATCGTCACCGGCAGCTCTTCGTCCTCATAGACCGCGACCGGAGCCCAGAAGCGCAGAGAGAGATCGGCGTCCAGATCCACCAGGTCGGCGCGGTAGTCCGAGTAAAGGACCGGCAGTTCCGTATCCGGCTTTCCCGCATAGCGGAAACTGAGCTGCTTGTCCGGCTCGCGCGACAGCACGACCATCGGCGGAAACTCCGTCGCCGGGCTGAATCCGGAATCCCCGATCCGCCACTCCACCTCCGAAACCGGATTGAGAAAGTGAAAGCCCTCGATCGGCGTAAAATCGCGTTTCCCGGTGTACATGACGTAGTGGCCGCGGCGCGACACGAGCGGATATTGCCGGTTGTCCCGGCCGGAGAGTCCGACCGGGGTCCCCACGTGCGCCGGAGTGAAGTTTTCAGCGGCGAGCAGTTGAAACTCCCCCTCCCCCGCCGGGCGCATCCGTACCGTCAGCTGGCCGAATCCGCTGTTCAGACGATAGACGAGTTCGAAAGGGACGCTTCCCTGTTTCAACGCGACTTTCGCCACCTCCCGCGTCGGCGGCTGCGATCCGTTGGCAAACCGTCTCTGAACCACGGTGTTGCCGTCGATCTTCAGAATGGCCAATGAATTCGCCTGCAGTTCGAACTCGTATTCCCCGTCGTCGGGAACTGCGAGAAAACCGGAAAACAGAGCCGAATAGTGCTCCGGCGTTTCCGGCGGGCGGAGCAGAAGCTGAACCTCGGTCGCCGGGAACGTGCGCGGATTCTTCCAGCCGACCACGCCGAGCAGGTCGTTCTCCGCGCCGTTTTCTTTCTCATTGCGGGCTTGTTCGTACTGCTTGCGGATTCGGGTCAGCTCCCGTTTGACATAGTCGAAGTGGTTCTTCACCTGCCATTGCCAGGAGTTGTTGAAATCCTGCATCATGCGAATCTCCGGCCGTCCGGTCAGTTCGATGGCGGCGCTGACCCACCGGCCGCGATTCCGGGTATGCAGCCGTTTGTACGACGCCTGGCGGTTTTTCCAGTACTGCGGAAAGCGGGGGACCCAGGGGACCGTGATCATTCCGAAATTCCGCTGCGCCAGAATCAGACCGAGGCGTTCATAGAAGGAGCGGACCTGCCAGCGATTTCGCCGGTCGATGTCGTTATTCCGCCAGTCTAGAAATTCGTCCGGGGTGCAGGGACGGTTGCCGCCCCAGAAAAAGGCGAGACGCAACCGTTCCGGCGAAGGACGCGGGCCGGATTCCGGCTTCCAGGTGTCCATCGGCTGTTTTTCCTTGAATCCGAAATAGAGGTCGAACCGCTTCACCGCCGGAGCCGGTGCGATGGCCAGCATCCCGTTGTCATAGAGTTGGAACGCAACCGCATTGCCCGCGTCGTCGAGCACTTTCACCCCATTGTCCGGCAGCACCGGCAGCACCATGCGCCGGAGATCCACGCAGGTCGCCTCGGACGGCTGCTCCGGCAACACCGACAGCCGGTAGTCCGCTTCGGGAATTCGCCAGGGCAGCGACTCATCGGCGGACACGGCGGACACGGCGGACACGGCCAGAAGGATAACGGCAAACAAGATCCGTTTCAACATCATTTCTTCTCCCGCTCGAGTTTGAAGGCGACGTCGATCCGGAACGGCGGAGCGGTCAGCGTCAGCGCTTTCCCCTGTTCGACCTTGACCGTCTGCGAAGAGAGTTCCCGGCAGGGAAGAGTCGAAAACCAGCGCAGGCGGTAGGTCCCCGACACCGGCACTCCGCTTTCCAGCCGGAGCCACACATCTTTCACTTCCGGATACGTTGTCGGATCGGAGGGATATTTCTGGGTCGCCGCCCGGTTGTAGATCCAGCCGTAGAACGCATCCGGCGTCGCCACCGCCATCGACTGGTAGGTCTGGTCCTTCGGCGGAGCCGGAACCGAGAGTACCGGATCAGGCAGATAGTCGACCTTGTCGTAGCGGAGGTCAATCCCCTTGAGGTAGTCGGCGAAGGCGCGGTAATGGTCGTAATGGTTGTTGAGAAGGACGAAATCATGCCACCAGAGGAACGGCGTTCCGGAAAGGCGCGAAAACAGCGATCCCCACAATCCCGAATGAATGTCGCCCAGAATCTGCTCCGGGGCGCTGCCCATGGGGTTGCCGCCGTATTCGGTAATCAGCTGCGGCTTACCGTTCTCCTTCATGTTGTTCCCGTAATCGCGCAGGTGGTCGGCGAAATGCAGATCCGGATTGCGGTAGGCGTCTCCCGCCAGGTGGGTGATTGCCGGCTGCTGGAAGAGCTTGATGAATTTGAGCACATTGCGGAATTCGCCGCAGATGTGGGTGGCGACCGGCAAATCAAGCTGCGACCAGCCGCGCAGTTCGGCCGCCGCATTCTGGTGCCACTTGATCGCGCTTTCATCGTTGTAGCGGTCGCTGAACATGGCGGTGAGATCCACTTCGCTCCAGAGTTCGGCGGCCATGATATTGGGTGTGGCTCCCCAGCGCGCCGCGATGTAGCGGGCTCGCTTCGAATTGTTGCGAATGGCCGCTTCGGAGCGGAAAAACTCGGCGGGGTCATTCAGGAACGCTCCGTTTGCCGTTGCGTATTCGCCCTTGGTGTTGAGCGGGTTTTCGCTCCATTCCGGGTCCGCGCCGATGGAGATCCGTCCGTGGTTGTCAATCACCAGGTTGATAAAAATTCCGTTCTCCCGGGCGGTGTCGATCACATGGTCGAGACGCCAGGCGGCGTCGGTGTTGTAACGCCCTGCCCCGTAATAACCGCGGCGACCGGCGTCGTGCTCGATCGCCATGGTCCACCCCGCCATCCACACTTCGGCCGCATTGATGCCCGCCTTGCCGCACGCTTCGAAATAGTCGTCGTAATCGTAGGTGCCGCGGTCCGGCAGGTGGCCGAACTGGAAGCCGATTTCGCTGCGGCGGTCGGTGTTGGTATGGATATTGAGACTGACCGGGAAGAAAAATTCCCCGCTGGTCAACTCGAAGTGGCCGTTGTTTTTTGGAGAAACCCGGACCGCGCCGGGGAGGTTCGATGCGGCGGCGGTGAAGTCCTGCCACTCGGTCACCGTCTCCTCTTTCGCGCGAAGGTCGCTGACGACGAGCCGCACCTTGTAGTCGCCCGGCACGGTCGGGGTGAACCGGATTTCCCAGAAAGAGGAGCCGACCGGGGTGATGATTTCGCGGTTGAAATGGCGCGTCCGTTCATAATCGCGGGAGTAGAAGCCCGGATAACGGTGTACCTTGCCGTCCGGCGTCTGGAGGTCGAAATCGACCGTCACCTCGTCCGGATCGAACGGGTTGAAGAATTCGCGGGCGATCCGGAAGCGGCTCTCCACCCGCCGGTTGACTTCGCCCAGGTCCGGCAGTTTCCAGTCCGTCACGGCCAGCGGCTGAACCTCCCGTTTGCCGCTAAGCTGCAGATTCCGGCACTCGAGGGTAAAGGTTCGCGACCCGCTTCCGTAAACTGAAATTCCGGCATCGTAGAGCTTTGTCGCCGCTTCGGCGTCGAAAATTGCCTTGTGCCCGACACCGCGCCAGTCGCGGCCGGAACGGTCGAGCCGGACCGACAGCTTCTGCCACTCGCCGGGCTTCAGACGGAACTCCTCAATGCTCTGGAACCAGTGTCCTTCCTTGTCCTTGATGAAGACGACACCCAGCACCGGCTCCGTCGAATCGGATTCCACCTTCGCCTCCAGCTCCAGCGCGCCAGCTTCGAATGTGGAGCGCTCCGGGCGGAACGTCAGGCGGTCCGGTTCCAGATACAGTTGCGCGCTTTCCGGAAACGTCACTTCCATCCTCGGTTCCCCGGCAACGGGCTGGCGTGCGCCGTCGACCATCCAGTTTCCGGCGACGGCGCCGAGGAGGGACACGGGAATCAAAAACAGAGCGGACAGAACCGGAAGCCGGAATCTCATGACGGGTCGATCTCCTTCAGCGGCAGATTGCAGGAGCTCCCGGCCGCGCTGCGGATGATTCCGTCGAGATTGCGGATCGCCCGGTCCAGGCCGGGCGAATTGGCCGGCGGATTCAGCAACCCCGTTCCATCGAGCCTGACCAGCGCTTCGCAGATCGTGCTGCGGTCGGCGGGGAGCGCGGGCAGATAAGCGCGGGTCCTGTCCTCGGACTCCAGCCGGTAGACGACTCCGGCCTCGACCAGTTCATCCAGCATCGACAGCAGCAGCACCTGCGGCAGCGGAAGCTCGGTAAAAAGCCGTTCCTCCCCGACCGCACCGCCGCCGAGGTCGAAGGAATGGAAAATCTTCCCCAGAATCAGCAGTTGGTATTCGCGCCGCAGTTTCAGGCTCAGTTTCGTCCGGCTGAGCCGGTCGAAACGGCCGCTGCCGATGTGCTGGTGAATGAAGGAAATTTCCGCGCCGAACAGGGCGATCTGCCACGACAGTTTCAGCCAGATCAAAAACAGCGGCAGGATGGCGAAGCTGCCGTAGATTTTATTGTAGCGGTAGATGCGGGTCTGGAGGATGATGAACCCGTCCTGCAGCAGCTGGAAGAGTATCCCGGCCACGATGCCGCCCAGCAGCGCGGAGAGGAAGCGGACCTTCGTATTCGGCGCCAGGATGTAAATCAGCGTAAAAGTCACGCATACGAGAAGCAGCGGAAAAAATTCGGTCATCACACCGAACAGCTGCAACCCGGTTTCTCCGAATTTTTCGCCGTTGCCGATCAGCTTGCGCAGCACCGGGCCGGCGCTGGAGAGGATGATGATCAGAAACGGCGTCACCAGAATCAGCGACAGGTAATCGCTGAACCGGCGGAACAGGTTCCCGCGCGACGGCAGGTCCCAGATTGCGTTGAACGACCGCTCGATGTTGTTGGCCAGCCACATCACCGTGAAGATCAACACCACCACGCCGACACCGGCGATCACGCCGCCCTGCGCCTCGCGCAGCGTCGTATCGGCGAAGCGGTAGATCCAGGCGAGAACCTCGCGTTGGTTGGCGAGCTTCTCGACCAGAGTGTCCTGGAGTTTTTCCTGAAGATTGAACCCCTTCGCAATGCCGAAAGCGAGCGCCAGCATCGGAACGACGGCGAACAGGGTGTAAAACGTGAGCGCGACAGCCCGCAGACTGTTGTTGTCGGCGGAGTACCGGGTAGCCGAGATCCAGAGCAGCCGGGATAATTTCCCGAACGTGCCCAGCTCGGAATAAGTCCGCTCCGAACCGGTTACGAACTTCTCCAGAAACCGTTTGAACCTGCCGTTGCCGTCGCTCATTTTTTATTTCCCCTGTTTATTCCCCCAGGAATCCTTCAGAGTCACCGTCCGGTTGAACACCGGTTTGCCGGGCTTCGAATCCGGATCGACGCAGTAATATCCGTTCCGTTCGAACTGGACCGTCGTCCCGGCGGACAGATTCGCCAGCTCGGGTTCGACCAGCGCTTCGATCAGCTGTTTCGACTCCGGATTGAGCTGGGTCAGGAAGTCCGCTCCGTCCGAGCCGGGCTGTTCGACGATGAACAGCCGGTCGTACAGCCGGACTTCGGCCGGAACCGCGGTTTCCGCCGACACCCAGTGGATCGTCCCCTTGACCTTGCGCCCGTCGGGGGCGGAGCCGCCGCGGGTTTCCGGGTCGAAGGTGCATTTGAGCTCGACCACATTGCCCGCCGCGTCGGTGACGACTTCGTTGCATTTGATGAAGTAACCGTAGCGCAGCCGCACTTCGCGGTCCGGCGCCAGGCGGAAATAGCCCTTGACCGGTTCGAGCATGAAGTCGTTCCGTTCGATATAGAGTTCGCGGGTGAAGGCGAGCTTGCGGCTCCCCGCCGCCGGATCTTCCGGGTTATTGGCCGCGTCGAGATCGGCGACGCCTTCCGCCGGATAGTTGGTGATCGTCACCTTCAGCGGGTCGAGCACCGCCAGCCGCCGCGAAGCCGTTGCGTTCAGCTCCTCGCGGACGCAATGCTCCAGAAGAGCGATGTCGGTCAGCGCTTCGAACTTGGTGATGCCGACCATCTTGCACAGGCTGCGGATCGCCGAGGCGGGAATGCCGCGCCGGCGCATGCCGCAGATGGTCGGCATCCGCGGGTCGTCCCAGCCGGAGACGTAATGCTCCTTCACCAGCTGGAGCAGTTTGCGCTTGCTCATCACCGTGTAGGTCAGATTCAGCCGGGAGAATTCGGTCTGCACCGGCGGATTCTTGAATTCGAGCGCTTCGAGCACCCAGTCGTAGAGCGGCCGGTGAATCTCGAATTCGAGCGTGCAGAACGAGTGCGTCACCCCTTCGAAGGCGTCTTCGAGCGGATGCGCATAGTCGTACATCGGGTAGATGCACCACTTGTCGCCGTGGCGGAAATGGTGGGCGCGGCGAATCCGGTAGATGACCGGGTCGCGCATGTGGATGTTCGGCGACGCCATGTCGATCCTGGCGCGCAGCACCTTCGAGCCGTCTTCGAACTCCCCGTCGCGCATGCGGCGGAAGAGGTCGAGGTTCTCTTCGACGGAGCGGGCCCGGCCCGGAGACTCACGCCCCGGCACGTTGAGAGTGCCGCGGTATTCGTCCCAGTCGTCGGCGGAAAGGTCGCAGACGTAGGCGAGTCCCTTTTTGATGAGGATTTCGGCGCACTCGTACATGCGTTCGAAATAGTCGCTCGCGTAGTAGAGGTGTTCGCCGAAGTCGAACCCGAGCCACTTCACGTCGTTGATGATCGATTCGACGTACTCGGTCTCTTCCTTGGTCGGATTGGTGTCGTCGAACCGCAGACTGCAGTAGCCGTTGTTCTCCGCCGCGACGCCGAAGTCGAGACAGATCGCCTTGGCATGGCCGATGTGGAGATACCCGTTCGGTTCCGGCGGGAAGCGGGTTATGACTTTCCCGCCGTTCTTGTTGTTGCGGAGGTCTTCCGCGACGATTTCACGGATAAAATCCAGGGGGCCGTTGTTTTCAGTATATTCCGGCATTTTATAAAACTCCCAAAATGATGAGATGAAACACAATCAGAGAAAAAAGAAGACAGAATCACCTTATTCAAAAAACGCCTTTATTGTCGAAAAACCGGGCGCACCCCAATTCCATAAAAAGAGATCATCATTATTTAAAACTCCACAATTCCATTTCAAAAATCACACCGACAATATACTCATTTCTTCAGAATTTTCAACGGTCGCTTGAATTTCAGAACCTCACCATCCTCATTCTTCAGAGAGAGATTCATCACATATTCCCCCTCCGGCAATTTTTTAAAATCATAATCGTGACAAGCTCTTCTCAGAATGCAATTCAAATTTTGCTTCATCTGCAATAACTCTTTGCCGTTTTTATCGGTAACGACCATCCGATATTCGAGCGTCACCGGGTTGACATAGTCTCTCCGATCGAAAAAAGTGAAGAAGAAGCGGGGAAATTCCTTTGCCGTATAATCTCCGGTCTTTTTATTCGGTTGAAGTGCAACCTCCCAATATTCATTGATCTCGGCCGGACGCAAAAGAAACGGCCCCTGCCCGGGAGCGCCGTTTTTGATCCGGATCGCCAAAGAATGCTCTCCCTGAGAAAGATCCCGCTTTCTGCAAATCAGATACTGGTGCGACGAAGTCGCGCCGACCGGCGGATACAAACGTTCTCCGTCCCATTCCACGTTTAACAGTTGCCCCTGGAGGCCGTTGAGTTCGAGCACCAACGGCTTCGCGGTTAATGCTCCGCTCAACTTCACCGGAAACTGATACCAGAACAATCCTTCCCGCACCGGCGCCGCGGCCATATCCACCGTTTCCAATTTGGAATCCTTGTGAAACGAAAAGGAGCCGTACGGACTCTCCACAAATGTGCAATTTCCGTCAATCTTCTGTTCCGGGCCGGTGGCAGCCCCGAGTTCGCCACACAGAAGAAGCGCCATTCCTCCAAAGAATAAGCGCGAAATGAGCCTTGCCACCATTTTGTAACCTTTTCTTTAAACGTGTACTCAATTTGAGCACGAATGATTTTGTCAACGGTAACATACCACATTCACGGCTTTTTGCCAGTCGCCCCCGACGTTTTTTTCCTTGATTTTGTCTTGAATAATGCCTGGAACGGATGTATTTTTACCGGATGAAACCGAATGGTTGCGGCAAATCATGCTTTTGGAGAACAGGAATCCATGGAAACGATCAAGCTCTGGCCAGTGAAAGAAAGCGCCGGGACGGGGAATCCGGCCGACGACTTCGAACCGTACTTCGAAACCTATCTGCTCGACGATTCGCAGCCGCTCCGCGGCGCGGTCGTGGTTTGCCCCGGCGGCGGTTACGCCTGCCGCGCCCCGCATGAAGGCGCGCCGATCGCGCAGAAATTCAACGAGCTGGGCTTTCACGCCTTCGTCGTGCACTACCGGGTGGCGCCCTACCGTTTCCCGGCGCCGCAGCGCGATATCTTCCGCGCCGTCAAGCTGATCCGCAGCCGCGCCGCCGCGTGGGGCGTCAACCCGGCCCAGATCGCGGTGCTCGGCTTCTCCGCCGGCGGACACCTGACCGCCAGCTCGGGAACGCTGTTCAACGAAGTGAACGCCGACGCCGGAGACGCGGCCGACGCATTTTCGCAGCGTCCCGACGCGATCATCCCCTGCTACCCGGTGATCGCATTCAAGGAGTGGGGCCACATCGGCAGCGGGCAGAACCTGCTCGGCGAAAAGCTGGATGAACTCTCCGCTTCTTATACCCTCAATACGCGCGTGACCGCCGACACTCCGCCGACCTTCCTCTGGCATACGGCGACGGACCAGGCGGTCCCGGTGCGCAACTCGATCGAGTTCGCCACGGCATGCTGGAAGAACGGCGTCAAGGCGGAACTCCACGTTTTCCCGGTGGGACCGCACGGCATCGGGCTTGCGACGGACTATCCCGACGCAAAGCGCTGGCCGGAGCTCGCCGCGGCATTCCTCAAGACAACCTGCGGCTTTACAGCAAGATAATTGATGAACGGGGATGACGGGTTCGACTTCCGCGTCTTTCGGGGAGTCGCCCGTTTTCCGGACAGGAGGTTGACGTCATGCTTCCCGACCCGATGTATCTGGTGTTCGTCGTGCCCGGAATCCTGCTCGGGATCTGGGCCACGTTCAAGACGAAGAGCACCTTCGAACGCTACTCGCATGAAATGAGCGCCCGGAGGATCACCGGCGCGCAGGCGGCCGCACGGCTGCTCGAAGGCGCCGGAATCCGCGATGTGCGGATCGAAGAGGTCGACGGATTCCTCTCCGACCACTACGATCCCGCCGCCCGGGTGCTGCGGCTTTCGCCGGGCGTCTACCGCTCCACTTCGATCGCAGCGATCGGCGTAGCCTGCCATGAGGCCGGGCACGCCATTCAGCACGCGACCGGCTATGCCGCGCTCGGGATGCGCACCGCGCTGGTTCCGGCGGTCAACGTCGCCAGCCCCGGCGCGTATCTGTTTTTCTTCATCGGATTTTTCTTCAGCATGCCGCCGCTGATCTGGCTCGGCATCATCTGCTTCGCCATGGCGGTGCTCTTTTCGCTGATTACGCTGCCGGTCGAATATGACGCGAGCGAACGTGCGAAAAAACTGATGGTTTCCGCCGGAATCGTCACGCCGGACGAGGCGCGGGGAGCCTCCGAAGTGCTTTCGGCGGCGTTCCTCACTTATGTCGCCGCCGCGGTCACCGCGCTCCTGACGCTGCTTTATTATCTCTATCGCGCCGGTCTTTTGGGCCGCCGGGATTGAAAATAGACGCCGCGCATGGTATATTGATTCCATAACGGAAATCGACGAAGCAAAACAAAGAGGTGCCGATTGGCTCAGGAAATCACTTATTCCGCCAGATTCAAGCGTGACTATGTGGCGACGCTGGCGGTTATCATTTTTTTCGCGATCGTTCTGTCCGAAATCGCGCTGGCGGTCAGCATTCCGGTCTACCTGAAAAGTGAAAATACCATGGCGCTCGAAGTGCGGCGGCTTAAATTGCTGGAATCCTTCGACCACGCGCGCAACCTTTCGGAAAAAGCCAAGGTCCAGGGCGGTGAAACCGCCGAACTCGAACTGCGGCTGGCAAGATGGGGACTGAATTCGCTCGCCCCCTACCTGCGGGATCATGCCGGCGATCTTTCCGGCGACGAGATCGCCGAACTTCAGAAAACGGTGACCGAGCTGACCCGCCTCGTCACCCGCCTCGGAAGCAAGGTCGGGCCCTACTGCCGGGAGCAGACGCTTGATACCGCCATCTATCTCGACTCCCTGGTTCCTTCGGAGAAAAAACCGTGAGTATTCATTCTTTGCTCGATATCATGCGTTCGTTTCCGCAACGCCGCATTGCGGTGGTGGGAGATTTGATGCTGGATGTCTACCTGTGGGGAAAAGTGAGCCGAATCTCTCCGGAAGCCCCGGTTCCGGTCATCAATGTGACCAGCCGCAGCTGCTGCCCCGGCGGCGCCGCCAACGTCATGCGCAATGTTTCGACGCTCGGCGCCCAGGCGTTCGCCTTCGGGGTGATCGGCTGCGATCCGGCCGGTGTGGAGCTCTGCGACGAACTCTGCCGGCACAACATCCGCCTCGACGGAATCTGCCGCGACGAAACGCGGCGGACCACAGAGAAGCGGCGGGTCATCGCCGGCGTCCAGCAGCTGCTGCGCGAGGATTATGAGGATCTTCACCCCACTTCAGATGAAATCCGCCGCAAAATCGTCGATCAGGTGACGAAACTGATTCATGACAAAGCGATCGATGCGGTTATTTTCGAAGATTATAAAAAGGGTCTGCTCACCGGGTGGATGCTCGAAGAACTGGTCGCCGAAGCGAAACAGGCGGGCGTCATCACCGCACTCGACCCGAAACCCGGCAGCATTTCGCCGGTTCGCGGCATTTCGGTGATCAAGCCGAACCGTTCCGAAGCGTTCGCGCTGGCCGGGATGGCGGACACCTCCGATAACATTTCTCCCGGCGAAGACCGGAACCTCGCCGAAGTCGCCCGGCGTCTCCAGGACGAGTGGCAGCCGGAGCATCTGCTGATTTCGCTCGCCGCGCAGGGAATGGCGCTCTTCGACAGCGACAATACGGTGGAAGTGATTCCGACCCGGGCGCGCGAAGTATTCGACGTCTCCGGCGCGGGCGACACGGTGACGGCGACTTTTTCGCTCTCGCTGGTTTCCGGCGCGACTCCGGTCGAGGCGGCCGAGCTGGCCAACCGGGCGGCGGGGGTGGTCGTCGGCAAAGTCGGCACGGCCCCGATCCACAGCGTGGAGCTGGAAAACGCGTTGAAAGAAGAAGCCTGATCGCAAACGTCAATTGATAAGGACAGACAAATCATGAGTCAGAACCGGGTAGCGGTGGTGATTCCGTCGCGTTATGCAAGCACCCGTTTTCCGGGCAAGCCGCTGGCGATGCTCTGCGGCAAGCCGATGGTTCGCCACGTTTATGAGAAAGCGGCCGCCTCTTCGGCGGACCTTACCGTGGTGGCGACCGATGACCGGCGGATTTACGACGCGGTGACCGCGTTCGGCGGAAAGGCGGTCATGACCGCCGAATCGCATCCGTCCGGCACCGACCGGATCGCGGAAGCAGTTTCGAAACTCGACGGCGAAGTCGATATCGTCATCAATGTCCAGGGCGATGAACCGCTGATTCCGACGTCGGTGATCGACGAGCTGATCGCGGTGATGAAGCACAATCCGTCGATCGAAATGGCGACGGTGGCGGTCCCCGGCAACCGGGCGGCGATGACCGAGAACAATGTCAAGGTGGTGTTCGGCGAAAACCGGTTCGCGCTCTATTTCAGCCGGTCGATGATCCCGTTCCACCGCAGCGGCGGAGTCGAGGCTCCGGTCTACCTGCACTGGGGAATCTACGCCTATCGCAAGAGCGCACTCGACCGTTTCGTGTCGCTGCCGCCGGGGAAACTCGAAGAGTGCGAAAAACTCGAACAGCTTCGCGCGCTGGAGAACGGAATCCGGATCTACGTGGTGCTTTCGGACCTGGAAAGCATCGGAATCGATACGCCCGAAGACCTTGTCCGGGCGGAGAAGAAATTGCGGGAGGGGAAATAAGATGGAAACGGTAAAAGCCGGCAATGTCGTTTTCGGCGGCGGAGCCCCGGTCCTGATCGGCGGCCCGTGCCAGGCGGAAAGTCTCGAACTCTGCCGCGAAGTGGCGGGGTATCTCAAGGAGCTCTGCGCGGAGCTCGGCATTCAATACGTGTTCAAGGCCTCCTACGACAAGGCGAATCGCTCGAGCGAGGGCGGCGTGCGCGGTCCCGGGCTGGAGCTCGGGTTGGAATATCTTGCCGCGATCAAGAAGGAATTCAACGTTCCGATCATCACCGACGTCCATGAGACGATCGAGGTTCCGCAGGTGGCCGAAGTGGCCGACATCCTCCAGATTCCGGCCTTCCTCTGCCGCCAGACCGACCTGCTCCACGCGGCCGGAAAAAGTGGACGTGTGGTCAACATCAAGAAGGGGCAGTTCATGGCCCCCGAAGATATGAAGGGCGCCATCGAAAAGGTGCAATCGACCGGAAACAACCGGATCATGCTCACCGAGCGCGGCACCACCTTCGGCTATCACAATCTGGTGGTGGACATGCGTTCGCTGATTACGATGCGTTCGTTCGGCGTGCCGGTGGTGTTCGACGCGACGCACTCGGTGCAGCTCCCCGGCGGACTCGGGAGTTCGTCGGGCGGCCGGCGCGAGTTCGTGTTCCCGCTGGCGCGGGCGGCGGTGGCGGTCGGCATCGACGCGCTGTTCACCGAAGTGCATCCGCGCCCCGACGAAGCGTTCTCGGACGGGCCGAATTCGCTGGACTTCAAACAGATCCGCGAGATCTTAACGGTGGTGAAGAAACTACATGACGCAATCCGATAAAATCAGGAAAATCAAGGCGATCGTGCTCGATGTGGACGGCGTGCTGACCGACGGGCGTTCCGGCTTCGGCGGTGAGGACGAAATCAAATTCTTCCACCTCCGCGACGGCCATTGGATGAAGCTGGCGATGCGCGCCGGGCTCAAAGTCGGGATGCTCTCCGGCCGGAGCGCGAAGGCGAACCGCCTGCGCGCCGAAGAGCTCGGGCTTTCCTTCTGCTACGAGAACTGCAAAGACAAGCTCGAAGCGTTCCTGCGGATGCTGGAAGAACAGGGCCTGCTGGCCGAAGAATGTCTTTATATGGGCGACGACGTCATCGACCTGCCCCCGATGCGTCGCGCCGGAGTCGGGGTGACGGTCGCCGACGGCGTGCCGGAACTGGACGAAGCGGCGCTCTGGCGCACCGCGACGCCGGGCGGCCACGGCGCCGTGGCGGAAGTGGTCCGCGTCGTGCTGGCCGAACAGGGGAAACTCGACGGCGTTCTCGAACGCTACCGTCGCTGATCCGGGAGGTATATCCATGAAACGATTCCTGACGGCAATGGCCGCGATCATGCTGCTGGCCGTGCTGTGGGGCGCCGACGCCGGGCTCGAAGAGCTGCGCGGTCTCGTGCTGACCCACGCCAAGCTGCCGGTGTTCAACAAACAGACGCTCCAGATGATGATCTTCTGCGACCGGGCGGAACGGCAGGCGAAAACCATGGTCGGAACCGATGTGGTGATCGATCTCATCCGTCGCGGCGCGGACATCGACTCGATCGGGGACGGCTGGGGGCTCAAGCCGTATCCGCTCGACGCGAAGCTGCCCGAGGTATTCCAGTTCTGGATGACGCGCCTTCACAGCGACGGTATCATCACCACCGCGAAAGCCGACGTCGACCAGGAGTCGCGCATGGCTTACGGCGACGATCCGGTCTTCTTCCGTTCGCCGCTGCTCGACCTGAACGGCATCGGCTTTGAAGCCGACCTCGGCAAGCGCACGGTGCTGGTCAAATCCGACGTCAATATCGTGCTGCGCATGGAGACGAGCGATCCGCGCCGGTTCAAGCCGGATGCGAAACTGCCGGAGAAATACGATTTCGTCCGCGCCACCTCGGATTCGATGCGGATCGACATGACCAACAATCAGATTCTGCTGGTCGGCAGCGTCGTAGTCGACGAGGAACGTTCGGTCCTCACCTGCGACCGGCTGACCATCTTCCTCAATCGCAAGGACGATGCGGAGATCAAGACGGAAAACGACAAGGGCGATCTCGATGCCTCCGGCATGGGGAGCGTCAGCCGCGTACTTTGCGACGGCAACGTCATCGTGACCCGCAAGCAGTCGGAAAAAGAGATCGAAGAGCACGGCAAGCAGCAGGTGTTCGCCGATCACCTGGTCTACGACCTCTCGTCGGGAACGGTTACCATGACCGGAGACAAGAAGGTTCCGGAAGTCCGCCGCGGCCGCGAATCGATGTCCGGCGACACCCTCACGCTGCACCGCGAGGAACAGCGCGCGGTGATCAGCAAAAACAGCCGGATCACCGTGATTCAGCCGCCGGAGAAACCTGGCAACAAGGAAAACCTGATCACAGTCACCTCCGACAGCGCCCAGTTCGATTACCGGAAAAATTACGGGGACTTTCTCGGCAACGTCACGGTGGACGATCCGAGGATGCAGTTGAAGTGTTCCCGAATGCGAATCGACCTCAAAGAGAATTCCGGGAAGCAAGCGAAACTGTCGAAAGAGGCAGTTTCGACGCTTTCCGGCATCCCCTCGCTCGACGCCGGCAGCAGCCGCGAGCTCGACCGGATCAGCTGTTTCGGCGGAGTCAATGTGTTCCGCCGCGATGAAACCGGCAAACTCCTGCCCGGCGAACACGGTTCGTCCAAAAACGCCGTGTTCGACCAGATGACCGGGATCATCACGATGACCGGCGACCAGCCGACGCTGGCGCGCAACGCCGATTCGCTCTCCGGCGACGAGTTGCGCATCTGGGTCAACGAGGAGCGGGTCGGCTCCCGCGGCGACAGCAAGATCGTACTGGCTTCGCGCGGCCTCAAACAGCCCGCGGCGAAGAAGAGTGAAACGGTGATCCGTTCCGACTCCAGCGACCTCAACTACGGCAGCAATCTGCTGACCTTCAGCGACAAGGTAAAGGTGACCGATCCGCGCCTCAAAGTCGATTGCGACAAGATGGAGATTTTTCTTCAGGAGAAGCCGGGCAGCGCCAAAAAAGCGAAAAAAGAGACTGCCGGGCTCCCCGATCTGGAACAGGGCGGCGACCGCACGCTGTCCAAGGCGGTCTGTACGGGCAATGTGCGCGCGGTCGATCCGGGCAGCACGATGAAGAGCGACCGGCTGACGCTTCACTTCCGCCCCCAGCGGCCCGGGGCTGCTCCCGGACTCTTTCAGTCCGACGGCACCGAGCTTTCCCGCATCGAAGCCGACGGCAATTTCGAACTGGTCAATACGCCGGTTCCCGGCGACAAGGCCAAACCGGCGCCGACCGCATTCGACAAGGAGTTCGGCGGGCTGATGAAGGGCGGAGCCGCCGGTCCGCGCACTATTACGGCCGACCGCGGCACGGTTGATTTCATCACGAACGTGTCGGAATTCCACGGCAAGGTGTTCGTCCGCGACCCGGAGAATTCGCTCAAGTGCGAGGACATGTTCCTCTACGCTTCGAAACCGGCCCCGGCTCCGGCTCCGGGCGCTCCGGCGAAACCGGCCGGGATCGACGACGACCCGTTCGCCATCGCGGACGCCTCTGCGGTTCCTTCCCGGATCAACCTCACCGACACGCTGGACCTGACCCGGATTCTCTGCAAGAACAATGTGCTCTTCTCCCGGCGCAACACGGACGGCAAAGTCCAGAAGGCGGGCGGCGACCAGGCCGATTACGTCGTTGCGGACCGGATCATGCTGGTGACCGGCAAGCCCGACGAACAGCCGTGGATGAGCGCCGAAGGAAGACGCATGTATGCCGACAAGATCATCGTCAATACCGAAAACGAGACGATGGAAGCCGTCGGCCACACCCGCACGGTTGCGGAGAAATAAGGAAATTTCAGGTTCGAACCGGTTCCGGGGCTTGAACTCGCCGGGGAATGTGTTATACTAAACTCGGAAGAAAGAAAAGGCTCGGAGGAAGAGGAATCAACAGCATGACAAGTGAAAACGGGAGCGGGGAAATTCTGGTCAGAGCCGACCACCTCGCCAAAAGCTATCGCGGTCGCAAAGTGGTCGACGACGTGTCGATTTCGGTGCGAGCCGGGGAAGTTGTGGGCCTTCTCGGCCCGAACGGAGCAGGCAAGACAACCAGTTTCTATATGGTGATGGGGCTGATCCGGCCGGATTCCGGCGAGATCCGTTTCCGCGACGTGGATATCACCCACATGCCGATGTACAAGCGTGCACGGATGGGGATGGGGTATCTGGCGCAGGAACCGTCGATTTTCCGGAAACTGACCGTCGAACAGAATATCATGGCCATTCTGGAGACGCTGGCAATCTCTTCGGCGGAGCGGAAGAAACGCTGCCGGGAGCTGCTTGATGAGCTCGAACTGACCCGGCTGTCCAAGCAGAAAGCGATGACGCTTTCCGGCGGTGAGCGGCGGCGGCTCGAAATCACCCGGGCGCTGGTGACGAATCCCTCGTTCATCATGCTCGACGAGCCGTTCAGCGGGGTCGATCCGCTGGCGGTGTACGATGTGCAGCAGATCATTCTGCAGCTCAAGGAGCGGAATCTCGGCATTCTGATCACCGACCACAACGTCCGCGAGACGCTGTCGGTGGTGGACCGCGCCTACCTGATGTGTCAGGGCAGGATCATGGTCGAAGGGTCGAGCGACTTCCTGGTCAATGACGAGCAGGCGCGAGAGATTTATCTCGGACCGCAGTTTTCGATGTAAGAGAAAGACACCGCAGCCGGAACGAAATCCGGCCGCATAGAGAAGAAGGAGGTACCATATGAATCTCAACTTGACCGGCCGTCAGTTTGAAATCACCCCGTCCATCCGGGGCATCGTCGAAGCGCGCGTCGCTTCGATCACCGAAGACAAGTCGTTGAATATCACAAGTATCAACGTCGTAATGGAACTGGAGAAAAATCGGTTCAAAACGAACATCGTGCTCAACTGCAAATTCCATGTGTTTGAAGCGACCGTCGAGGATTTCGACCTCTACAAGTCGTTCGACCTGGCGGCGGACAAAATCGACGCCCAGTTGACCAAGCTCAAGGAGAAGCTCCACGACAACCACCGGGCCGATCCGGTCCGCGTTGCCGAAGCGAAGTCCACTCCGGAAGAAGCCGCGGAAGCCGCGGAATAAACCGTGAAAGTCCAACCGGCCCGGTTCGCACTCGTCGATCCGGGCCTGTTTTCATGAGAGAGGGTACGGTTTCCAATGATCATCGCCCTGGCATGTGAAGAAGACCGGATCGCCGGGCGTTTCGCCGCGGCGCAGAGCTTTGCGATCTACGAGGTCGATTTCGGGAAAGTCGGCGAGCCCACCGTCGCAGCCCCGGATGGAGAGACGCACGCTGTGTTCCTGCGCGGCTATGACGTGGATTTGGTGATCTGCGGGCGAATCGGGCGGACCGCGCAGCAGAACCTGCTCGAAGAGGGCATCAAGTTTTTCGGCGGGGTTTCCGGGCGGGCCGACCAGGCGCTTTCGGCCTACCTCGACGGCACGCTTGAGCCGGAAGCTGATTTTAACGACGAAGAAGAATTTTAACACATCGGGAGAAATGCGGAAATGGGTTCCTGTTCGGGAAACTGCGGAAGTTGCGGCTCGTCCGGCAACTGCGCGGACCAATTGAATCAGCGGATGAAACTGATCAAACAAGCCGTGCTGGTTCTTTCCGGCAAAGGCGGCGTCGGTAAAAGCACGGTCGCTGCCTCGCTGGCGGTGATGTTGGCCAAGGCGGGGAAGAAAGTCGGGTTGCTCGACGTCGACTTCCACGGGCCGTCGCAACCGACGCTGTTCGGCTTGCAGCACGCCCGGCTGGAAGAAGGCCCGGGCGGCCTGATTCCGGCGGAATGCGCCGGGATCAAACTCATGTCGGTCGGGCTTGTGCTGGAGAATCCGGACCAGGCGGTGATCTGGCGCGGACCGGCCAAAACCGGCGCGCTGAAACAGCTGCTCGAAGAAACCGACTGGGGAACCCTCGACTTTCTGATTCTCGACTTTCCGCCGGGCACCGGCGACGAATCTCTTTCCGCCTGTCAGTTGCTTCCGGTCCAGAAACGGGCGGTGGTGGTCACCACCCCGCAGGAAGTGGCACTGGCCGACTGCCGCAAATGCCTCGACTTCTGCGGCCGGCTTCAGGTTCCGGTGGCGGGCATTGTGGAGAACATGTCCGGCTTTGTCTGCCCCGACTGCAAGTCCCGGCACGATCTCTTCGGAACCGGCGGCGGCGCGCGTCTCGCGGAAAAATCCGGTGTGCCGCTTCTGGCCCGGGTCCCCCTCGACCCCGCCTTCCTCAAAGAATGCGATTACGGCGAACTTCCGGCCGGTCTGGAGAAATCCGCCGCCGTCCGCGAAGAGCTCGAAAAAGTCGTTCAGGCACTCATCTAACTGCTTGGTCATGGGAATCAGAGGGGGCGCTTCGCCCCCCTCCGAACCTCCCTCCGACCGGCAGGGTGCCGGTGCCGGGTATGAGATCCGCATCAAATGCTGCGCATTTGACGCTCCGACTAAGAAATTCGGCAGGTCGTGCGGGGTTCCGGAGGACGCAAAATACCGCTCCGTCGGCACCTCTCGCCCCTTTTTTGGGGCGAGAGGGCTC
>CAYSZM010000022.1:0-44959 GCA_964435365.1 uncultured Victivallis sp.
TGCGTTCGACTGCGTCGCTTTTGCTCCTTGCCGCCCGCTTCGGCTTTGCCGAACCATGCAGTTCTCTCACATCCGCTGCGCGGCGCCTACCGCGCTTTTGAATCGGGCGGCAACGGTCGGGGCCGGGGAGAAAACCTTGTACCGCAGCGCCGCTTTTCACAGCCCCAGACAGACGATGGCGACTCCGCAGGCCATGACCGTGACGCCCGCGACTTCCGGCGCGAAACGTTCCAGCCACGCAAAGCGCAGGATGTTCAGGCCGAACCGGCCCGCGACCACCATACCGGTCATCGTGGCAATCGTGACCAGGCTGAACACCACGGAGACGAGAACCACGTTCACCGTCCCCAGCACCGCCGATGCGGTCAGCAGCGGCAGCAGCGCCTCGCAGGGCCCGAGCACGAAAATAATGAAGATCACCCAATAGGAAAGGTTTTCATTTTCATGGAGTTCGGCCGGTGCGTGCCGGTGCGTTTCGACCGTTCCGTCAAGATGCACGTGGCGATGTGCGTGCGGACGGTGCTTCCAGCGTCTGTGCAGCGAATGCAGCAGCAGCGCCGCGCCCATGCCGATCATGGCGTAGGCGGCAATGTCGCCGCGCCACGATTCCAGCCATTTCAGCCGCGCCTCGGTCAGCAGCGCCGCGAAGAGCAGAAAGCCCAGCGCCAGCAGAATCGCGCTGCCGACATGGCCGATTCCGCAGATCACCGTCCAGAGAACGGTTTTGAAATATCCGTAGTTGCGGCTTTGGGAAATCGCGATGAAAGGCAGGTAGTGATCCGGCCCGGCGACGGTGTGGACCGTTCCGGTGAGAACCGCTGCCGCGAGAAGCGCCGCCAGTGTGGTTCCATGATTCATCTGTCATTCTCCGAACAGGGCCGCGGCCTGTTTCATTTTTTCGCGGACCGGGACATCGAACGGGCAGCGTTTTTCGCATGCGCCGCATTGGATGCACTCCGAGGCGTGATGGCTCAGGAGCTTGTAATGCTCCCGCACGGTTTCCGGGACTTCGTGTAGCGCCAGCGCGAGATTCAGGAACTTGTTCACGTCCGCCACCCGGATCTCCTCCGGGCACGGCGCGCAATGGCCGCAGTACATGCAGTGTCCGGTCCACGAACACTTTTCCACCGTCGCCAGCACGGCGGCGTAATCCTTTTCCGCGTCGGAGGCGTCGCACCAGGCGAGCGCCGCCCGGAGTTCCGCAACGGTCCGGCACCCGACCATCACCGCCGCGACGGCGGGGCGCGTCAGGGCATAGTTCAGCGCCTGAACCGGGGTCATCGCCTTCCCGAACATCGACTGGTCGGCTTTGAGCAGGTCGCCGCCGGCGAACGCCTTCATCACGTCGATCCCGACGCCGCGGCGGGCGCAGAGTTCGTACAGCGCCTCGCGTTCCGGGTTGAAGTTCCGGTAGGATTTCGTGTAGGTGTCGTCCGCCCAGAGTTTTTCGATATCCTCGTCCGGCGGCTGGAGATCGTAGCAGGGATTGACCGAAAACATCAGCACTTCGACCAGCCCGGTTTCGACCGCCTTTTTCGCAATCACCGGATTGTGGCTGGAGAGGCCGACGGCGCGGATTTTCCCCGCCGCCTTCAGCTCCCGGACATACTCGATGAATTCCCCGTCGAAAACCCGGTGGAAGTCCGCCTCCTCATCGCTGTAATGGATCATCCCCACGTCGATATGGTCGGTTTCGAGCCGTTCCAGCAGGTCGGCGAAGGCGGCCTTGGTTTCCGCGAGATTGCGGGTGCGCTCATACTGGCCGTTCTTCCAGGCGGAACCGATGTGCCCCTGAATGACGAAGCCGTCGCGCCTGCCGCGCAGAACGCCTCCGATCATCGAGCGGATCGCCGGGTCGGAGGCGTAGAGGTCGATGAAGTTGACGCCGCCGGCAATGGCGCAATCCATGAGTTCCTTCGCTTCGGCATCGGATTTCCCGGCGAATCCTTCGCAGCCGAGGGCGACGGCGCTGACTTCAATGCCGGTGTTACCGAGTTTCCGGTAGATCATTTGGCTTCCTCCGCGATCTTGCGCAGCATGCCGGGAATGTCGATTTTCTGCGGACAATGCGTCACACACGCCCCGCAATTCACGCAGGCGGAGGCTCTCGAATCCTCCGGAATCGCCTTGTAATTGGTCCGGAAAAGCCATTTGTTCCCGGTGATCTTATACTGATTGTAAAGTCCGAAAATTCTGGGAATCTCCACGCCGACCGGACACGGCATGCAGTAGCGGCAGGCGGTGCAGGGCACGGCAAGATGTTTCCGGTACGCCGTCAACGCCCGGTCCAAAGTCTCGCGCTCGGTTTCCGTGAGCGGTTTCAGCGGGGAAAACGTCTTGATGTTGTCCTCCACGTGCTCCGGAAGCGACATGCCGGAGAGCACGCAAAGCACATTCGGGAGGCTGGCGACATAGCGGAGCGCCCATGCCGCGTTGCTCGAGCCGGGATCGGCCTTCTTCAAAATCGCGGTGGCGTCCGGCGAAAGCGACGCCAGCGTGCCGCCGCGCAGCGGTTCCATCACGATGACGGGGATTCCGGCTTTGGTCAGAATTTCATACTGCTCGCGGGAACGGTACAGATCCCAATCCAGGTAGTTGAGCTGAATCTGGGCGAAGTCCCATTCATACGCATCGACAATGGTTTGAAGAACTTCCGGCGAGTCATGGAAGGAAAAGCCGAGTTTGCGGATCTTTCCCTCGGCCTTCATCTTTTTCAGGAAATCCAATGCCTGATAGTCTTGAGTCAGCTTCCAATTTGCGGCGTCCAGTGAATGAAGCATATAGAAGTCGAAGTAATCCGCGTTGCAGCGCTCCAGCTGTTCCTTGAAAATCTGTTCGATTCCGGCGGAATCTTTCGCAAACCATACCGGCATTTTGTCGGCCAGATAGTAGGAGTCGCGGGGGTATGCCTTGAGCAGCGTACCGAGACAGCGTTCGCTCTCGCCGCCGTGGTACATGTAAGCGGTGTCGAAATAATTGCATCCGGACTGCATCGCCCGGGCAATCATCTTTTTGACCGTGGGATAGTCGACTTTCGGATTGCCCGATGAAAGTTGCGGCAGCCGCATGCAGCCGAAGCCCAGAAGCGGCAGGGTCAGCCCGGTGTTTTTATAGGACCGCCGGGTAACTTGCGGCCCCTGGACCAGGTCGGAAGCTTTGTCGCCGTCCGCTCCGGCTTTCGCGGCAAGACGGGTGATCGGCGCAAGGGCGGCGATGGTCAAAGCACTTTTCAGAAAATCACGTCTGTTCATAATAAGATTCCCTTCGGATGAAGTCGGTTCCGTATCGTTCGGGGGTTCCTTACCGTCGGAATCGTTGCGTTCTGTTTCATAAAAAAAACCGTTCCTTCTTGATACTCAATAACAACATAATAGTTACAGTAACTATAAGTCAACGGTATTTATGAAAAAAAATCAAAAAATGTTCTGAAAGTGGGGCGGGGATTACGGCGGGCCGGGGGAGTCCAGCGTTTCCAGCGCGGATTCGCCCAGGCGGTAGAGCGTCCAGTCGCCGACCGGGGCGGCTCCGATCGATTCGTAGAAGCGGATTCCGCCCTTGTTCCAGTTGAGCACCATCCAGTCGAAGCGGAAGCAGTCCAGCGAGCGGGCGATCTCCGCCAGCCGCAGGAAGAACGCCGTGCCGATTCCATGCTGACGGAACGCCGGGCGGACGTAGAGGTCTTCCAGGAAAATCCCCCTCCTCCCCCGGAACGTCGAATAGGTGAAGTAGTAGAGCGCGAAACCGACGCAGTCGCCTCCGCTCTCCGCCAGCAGGCAGCCGACCTGACCCGAGGCCAGCCACTCCGCCAGAGTCTCCTCCCGAAGTTTGAATTCGGATGCGAGGCTTTCGAATTCGGCCAGCTCCCGGATCATCCGGAACACCTCCGACACATCGCCGGTTGCGGCGGAACGAATCGACCAGTTCATGCCATCTCCTTGGTGAGGTGAAAGTTCAAAGCGTCGATCAGGCATTGGGCAACCAGGAGCGCGGGCTCCATGCCGATGCGTTCGACGGCGAAAGGCGGCTCCCATTCGACGAAGAGCTCCATGTAACAGCGGTAGATGCCGTCCATCATGCGCAGTTCGGAGCGGCGGCTGACCAGCCGGCGGCCGGACATCCGGGCGGCCGCGTCGAACACCGCCGCCATCATGTCCGACCCCTTCCCGCAATACGAATCCCCGGTGGTGCGCACGATCGTGATGTTGAAATGGTGGTTCTCGAACACCCCATACACGTCTTTGAGGTCGAACAGCGTATCGGGCAAAAGCCGCGCCCCGGAATTCTTGTAGTAAAGCCGCAGGAATTCGGTGAATCCGAGGGAGGACAGATTCCGGTTCTTGAGCTCGCCCAGAATCCGGGACGCGGTGCGGGGGTCGAGGGAAAGGTGGCACGACTCGGCCAGCAGCAGGATTCCGCTCTTCCCGGAGTGGCGCGAAAGAACGATCCGCTCCGGCACCAGTTTGCCCGAATCGGGCTCGGCGGAATAGGCGGTCCGCGATTTGCGGATGCCGTCCTGATGGATTCCCGAAGCGTGGGCGTTGACCCGGCAGCCGAGGAACGGGTGCCCCGCTTCGGGCGGCGAATCCGCCAGGCGGCTGAAGTGCAGCGCGCACTCCAGCAGACGGCGCAGGTCGATGCGGCTCCGTCCGCCGTAGAGTTCGGGGTGGGCGGCGAGATTGGCCAGCACCACCTCTTCGGCGGCGTTCCCGGCGCGTTCGCCGATGCCGCAGAGGGTCGCCTCCACCTGGGTCGCTCCGCCGCGGATGGCCGCCAGCGTGTTGGCCAGCGCCATCCCGCGGTCGTTGTGACAGTGGATCGAGAGCCGCGCGGAACCGTCGGCGAAGCGGCCGATCCGTTTCATCAGCCGCTCCACCAGCGCGGAGATCTCCTCGGGCGCGGCGACGCCCAGCGTGTCGGCGATGTTGACCACCCGGGCCCCGGAGGCGATCACCGTTTCGCAGTAGTCGCAGAGGAATTCGAAATCGGCGCGGGTGGCGTCTTCCGCCCCGCATTCGACGGCGGGAACCAGCCCGACGGCGTAGGAGGTCTGGCTCGCCGCCAGCTCCAGCAGTTTGCCAGGAGTGAGGTCGAACTTGCTGCGGATGTGTTCGAAGCTGACCGGAAAGGTGATGTGCAGCAGCGAGTTCTGCCGCTTGAGCAGCGCGGCGGTGTCGCGAATCTCCTCCGCCCTCCCCCGGGTCATCAGCGAAAGCACCGTCGCCGACCCGGCGAGCACGGCGGCGATCTCGGAACAGCTCCGCCGCTCCGCCGGGGAAGAGAGCGGGAAGCCGGCTTCCAGAATGTCGACTCCGCTCTCCGCCAGTTTTTCGGCCAGAAAGGCCCTGGCGGGATGCGGCAGCGCATATCCGGCCGCCTGCTCCCCGTCGCGCAGCGTGGTGTCGAGAAAGATTATGTCGCGCATCGTCCCGGTTCGCTTTCGCCTGGGCCGCCGCAGCCGCTGCGGCAGGGGTTCCGCCGGTTGCGTCCGGCAATCGCTTTGGCGAGCTCGCCCATCAGGGCGGGGTCGTCGTGGCCGAGCAGCCCGGCGGCGTCGGCGCGGCAGCGGCGGCAGTGCGCCATCACCGGCAGGTGGGCGCGGATGACGCCCCGGGCGTGTTCGAGCATCTCGTGGTCCGGTTCGGACCTGTGTTCCGCCTCGTATGCCGAGCCGGGGGCGAGAAGCAGGGGCACGCAGTTGACGATGTCGGCGCCGAGCTCCTTCATCTTGACCACCACCTCTTCGATCCGGTTGTCGTTGACGCCGGGGATGAGGATGGTGTTGATCTTGACGGTCATACCGGCCTTTTTGAGCGCGGCGACGCTGCGGAGCTGCTCGTTGATCAGCAGCGCGGCTCCCTGCTCGCCGCAGAAAAGGTGCCCCTTGTAACGGACCCAGGCGTAAATCTTCGCCACCACCTCGGAATCGAGCGCGTTGACGGTGACGGTCACGTGGGTGACGTTGAGTTCCTTCAGCCGGGGGATGTGGTCGTAGAGTTCCAACCCGTTCGAGGAGAGGCAGAAGATCAGGTCGGGGAATTCGGCGTGGATGAGTTCGAGCGTCCGGAGCGTCCGTTCCGCGTCGGCGAACGGGTCGCCCGGTCCGGCGATGCCGACCACGGAGAGGTTCGGCGCGGCGGCGCGGGCCCGGCGGAGGTAGGCGAGCGCCTCCTCCGGCGTCAGCACCGCGCTGGTCACGCCGGGGCGGCTCTCGTTGACGCAGTCGTATTTCCGGCTGCAGTACTTGCACTGTATGTTGCACTCCGGCGCAACCGGCAGGTGGATGCGGGCGTAGCGGCCGGCCGCTTCCGGATCGAAACAGGGGTGTTTTTCTTTGCTGTTCATGATGATATGACTCCAGCGCCGCGGACGGCGGTTGCATGCTTGTTCACGGCTCCGTGCCGCACAGCGAACAGTCGGTGACCGGTTCGACGATGCGGCCGAAACTCTTCTGCCGGGGGACGGCGTATCCGGCGGGAACGGCCGGAATCCGCCGCAGCTCCGCGCAGTAATCCGGCGGCAGCCCGCGGATTTCCGCGCCGCGCGCGATGAAATCGAGGTATTCGCAACTGGGCGGACGCGGCACGCCCAGCAGGTCCTTGCGGTACATCACCGCGGAATAGACCGTGTCTCCGGCCGTGACGGTCACCGGATAGTGGAAATAAGTGCCCGCCCCGTCGAGGCGGGCGTCCTGCCAGAGGTCGAGGCTCTCCCGGTCGCGGAAGCCGAGGCGGTAAATGACGCCCCAAATTTCGCCGCCGGGATACGGCTGCGCGGTTTCCAGCGCGCCGTCCCAGATCCGGCTGTAGCCGTAAAACTCCAGCCGGAACCCGGAAAGCCGGGCCGTCGCAACAACAACGGCCCGGGAGCAGCGCGCATCGACCTGCTCCGGATTGAGGTTGGCCCCGTAGGAGAAGAGATATTCTCCGCCGGGAAATGAATCTGCTTTTTTCATCTGTTGTTCCTCCTTCCGCCACGCCGCCGCCCGCGGCCGCCGGATACGGCGCACCGTACCGGAACGGCCGCAAAGGTCACCAGACATTCAGACTCCACTCGCGGACGCGCTTGTGTTCCATGTCGGTGAACAGGGCATTGGCCATCGATTCCGCCAGCCAGATCGCTCCGGCGTAGCCGACCACCGGGTGACGGTACATGCCCGCCCGGTCGTAGGTGGGGAACCCGACCCGCACCATCGGGATATTGTAGTCGATCGAGATGAACCGCCCCTTCGAGTGACCGAGGATCAGATCGAGCTCCAGCCCCTTGTTCTTGATGCGGTCCTCGAGCTCCCACAAATCGGCGTTGGTGACGATTTCCATGTCGAAATCGACCTTCTCCTGAAGCTCCTTGATGCGGGGATCGTCCTTGTACCCGGCGTTGTCGTCGCCGAGCAGCAGCAGCACCGGGCGCATTTCAAGGTCGAGGCAGAACTGGGCGAGGCCGATCACCAGATCGGGGTTGCCGTAGATCGCCACTTTCTTGTCGGCCAGGAACATATGCGTCACGTCGGTCAGCGCGTCGATGGCGATGCCGCGCTCGCGGACGAGCGATTCCGGGATCGGCTTGCCGGTCTTCCGGTGCAGCAGCTCGAGGAACGTGTCGGTGTTGCGGATGCCGATCGGCGTCGGCCCGATCACCGCCGGAACCCCGAACTTGCTCTCCAGGTACTTCGCCGTCTTGCCGCCTTCGTAACGGTTGAGCGCGAACGTCGCCACGGCGTTGGCCGTGCCGGCGAGGTCTTCGACCGTGGTGTCGCCATGCGAAACGAAGTTGCCGTGGGGCATCAGCGGGGCGTCGAAGGCCTCGATCTCGAAGAGCACCGTCGCGTCGACCTGCATCTCGGCGAGCAGGTGCTTGAGCGCGGTCACGTCGCCCGGATTGACCCAGCCGGTGATCAGGTTGATCTTGCCGTTGGGTTCGCCCTTCTCGGCGAAGTATTCGACAAAATCCTTGACCGCCAGGTCGTAGCCGGTGATCATGCTGCCGACGAAACTCGGGGTGTGGATCGGAATCAAATGGACCTCGCGGTCGGGATACTTCGTTTTGAGAAGCCCGTCGTTGAGCTTGGTCACCACGCCGTCGATGTCGTCGCCGATGACTTCGGTCGAGCAGGTCGAGATGATCGGCACGACCTTGACGTGCGGATAGCGCATCAGGAGCACGTCGACCGCCTCTTCCACCCGGCGCAGCGCGCCGAAGACGGCGCCTTCCTCATGGACCGACGACGAGGCCAGCTCGAAGCTCTCCTTGAGGTGCTGGGAAATCAGCAGCCGGACGAACATGACGCACCCCTGTCCGCCGTGGACAATGCCGATGCAGTCCTTGATGCCGATGCTGGCGAACTGGGCGCCGCACGGCTGGCAGGTGAAGATCGGATTGATCACGCCGACCCGTTCTTTTTCTTTCAATTCGCAGTTCATGGTGCGTCTCCTAGTAATGCTGGTCGGTCAGCTCGAGATTGAGCGAACCGGTGATGGTCAGGTGGTCCAACCGTTCGTGCAGCGCGTTCATCAGTTCCTTGATCTCCGGCTTGTCCATGGCGGTGATCCACGGAAAGCGTTCACGGTAGACCTCCGCCAGGCATTTGGCGTCCAC
Organism: uncultured Victivallis sp.; assembly: GCA_964435365.1. Classification (GTDB taxonomy): domain Bacteria; phylum Verrucomicrobiota; class Lentisphaeria; order Victivallales; family Victivallaceae; genus Victivallis. The sequence goes on from CAYSZM010000022.1 coordinate 8,593, forward strand.
CCAGTAGCAGCGGTCGGCGGGAGTTTCGAGCTCCACCGGCTCGTCGCAGAGCAGCTGGGTGGTTTTTTTGAGGATGTTCTCGTTCTGGTCCCTGCGGTCCCAGGCGCGGGAGTGAAACTGCCAGAGGCAGTTCTTCATGATATAGTCGAGCAGCGGCTCGAGCCGGGTTTTGATCAGTGCTTCTTCCATAACGGACTCTCCTTTAGACCACCTCGGCGACGGCGGGGGCCTCCGTCTTCACGAGGGGCGGATAGGTTTTCTTGAGCAGCTCGGCCACGCAGTCGAACTTGCCGGTGTATTCCCGGAGCGTGTCGGAGTTGCGCACCTCTTCGCTCAGGTTGACGTCGGAGATCATCCGCTGGGTCTTGAAGCCCTGCTCGACCGGAATCTCGTCCTTGCTGATGTCCAGCTTGGAGAGTTCGTGGATCGGCGAATAGATCCCGTTGTAGATGTCGCGGGCGAACCGCACCCAGCCCTCCCAGCCCTTCCAGGGGCCGTTGTGGTAGGCGTGGGCGTTGAGGTAGGGCACGCGGATCTTCTTAGCCACTTCGCCGGGGCGTTTGCCGGTGAAGATGATGTCCGGCTTCAGCGTCTCCATCGCCTCGATGCCTTCGAGTTCGTTGGGGTCGTCGATGGCGAGCGCGCCCTCTTCGCAGCGCGAAATGCCCTTCTCCATGTCGCCCTGGTGGCCGAACTTGGTGTAGACCGAAACCACTTCGACGCCCATCTCCTCGTGGATCACGTGCGCCCAGTGCCAGAGCTTCGAACCGCCCGGCCAGAGGCAGACCTTTTTGCCGGTCAGCCGCGCCTTGTACCATTCGAGTTCGGGTTTCCAGCGGGCGGTCTCCTCGGCGATGATCTTCTCGGCGCGGTCTTCGATGCCGAAGAACATCGCCACTTTGCGCAGCGACTGCCCGAGCGGACCGAAGCCGAAGCCGTCGATGTCCAGCCGCGGAATGCCGTATTTGACGCGCAGTTCGTTGCAGATGTACTCCGCCGAACGGGCGCACTCCAGCACGTTGAGGTGGGCGCGGTGCATCCCGCGCAGTTCGTCGTAGGAGCCGTTCCCGGTGAAGGTGGAGAGCACCTGAATGCCCATCCGCCGGAAAAAGTCGTCCATGATGTGCTGGTCGCCCTGGATGTTGTACTCTCCGACGTAGTTGATCACGTAGTCGCTCTTGATTTCGGGCTCGAACGTGCCGACCTTGTCTTTGATCCAGGCGATGTTGATGGTGTGGTGGCCGCCGGACTGGCTGGGGCCGCGGAACCCCGGCGAGTTGCAGACGAAGATGTCCACGCCGGGCAGTTCATCCATCACCTCCTGGGCGACGGCGTTGATGTCGTCGCCGATCAGCGCCGAGGCGCAGGTCTGGTAGATGGTCATGCGCTTCATGTTCGGAAAGGCCTTGAACGCCTCCTTGATGTTCTGCTTGAGCATCTTCTCCGCGCCGAACACGATGTGTTTTTCTTTCATGTCGGTGGCGAAGGTGTACTTGATCTGGAAGTTCTCGTTGTCGCTGATGTAGCGCTTGGTCTGCCAGGTGTCGTAGGTGCACCCGACCGGGCCGTGGCTGATGTGGATGACATCCTTCATCGGCGTGCCGATCACGTGCTTGGCGCCGCAATAGGCGCAGCCGCGTTCGGAGATGCTTCCCGGAATGGTGTTGAGATAGCCCAGCGGCAGGGCCGAGGTGAGATCCTCGCCGGGCCCCTTGATCACCGCGTGCTTCTTCCGTTCCGGAATGCACTTGCTGCATTCGAATTCATGATAAGGCATAATGATTTCTCCTTCTGTTGCCCGTCAATGGAGCGCCGCCGTACCCGTCTCGCCGGTGCGCAGCCGGACCGCGTCTTCCACCGGGCTGACGAAGATTTTGCCGTCGCCGATCTGCGCCGTCTGGTTGATCCTGACGATGGCCTCGATGATCGGGTCGACGTCGCAGTCGTCGACGACCAGCGTCAGCATCCGCTTCGGCACGTACTTCATGCCGCCGGACTTGGCCAGCAGCTTCGGCGGCAGGTCGCAACCGACCTCCGCGGCGATGCCGCGCTGGCGGCCGCGCCCGATCACCTGCAGCGCCGTGACGCCGGGGAACCCCAGCGCGTCGAGCGCATCCTTGGTCGCCTCGATTTTATTCGGGCGGATGATTGCCACGATTTCTTTCATGGTGCAAACCCTCCTTATAACCCGACCGCTCCGGTACGGACGGTGTAGGCCTGCTCCACGGGGGAGACGAAGATCTTGCCGTCGCCGAAATTGCCGGTGTAAGCCTCGTACTTGATCAGCTTGATCACCTCGTCGACGTCCTTGTCTTCGACCACGATCATGATCATGGTCTTGGGCAGTTCGTCGTAATGGATGGTCCCCACCGTCAGGCCCTTTTGCTTGCCGCGCCCGAAGACCGGGATTTTGGTCAGGGAGATGAAACCGGCGTCGGCCAGTTTTTCGGTGACTCCGTCGGCAGCCTCGGGGCGCACGATCGCTTTGATCATCTTCATGGTTCGTTTTCCTTTCCGGTTGCAGCGGGTCAGTCGGCGATGCCGTACTTGACCACCATCTGTTCGAGTTCGTCCATCGACAGGGGCTTGGGAACGACGAACATGTCGTTCTCGATGATCCGCCGGGCCAGCTCGCCGTATTCGAGGGCCTGGTTTTCGGAGGCGTCGTACTCCACGACGGTCTTCTTGTTGAACTCCGCCTTCTGGACGATGTTGTCGCGCGGGACGAAGTGGATCATCTGGGTGCCGATCGCCTTGGTGAACTCTTCGAGGAATTCCCGTTCGCGGTCGACCTTGCGGCTGTTGCAGACGATTCCGCCGAGGCGGACGCCGCTCTGGTTGGCGTATTTCACCAACCCCTTGCAGATGTTGTTGGCGGCGTAGATGGCCATCATTTCGCCGGAAGCGACGATGTAGACCTCCTGCGCCTTGCCGTCGCGGATCGGCATGGCGAATCCGCCGCACACCACGTCGCCGAGCACGTCGAAGAAGACGAAGTCGAGGTCGTCGGTGTAAGCGCCGTTGTTCTCCATGAGATCGATGGCGGTGATGACGCCGCGACCGGCGCAGCCGACGCCGGGTTCCGGGCCGCCGGATTCCACGCAGCGGATTCCCTTGTAGCCGGTCTTGATGACCTTGTCGTTGGTGACCTTCTCGGCGCCCTCTTCGCGGAGGACGTCCATCAGCGTCTCCTGCGGCTTGCCGCCGAGGATCAGACGGGTGGAGTCGGCCTTGGGGTCGCAGCCGTGGATGAAGATCTTCTTGTCGTAGAAGTGGGCCATTGCGGCGGCCGTGTTCTGCTGGGTGGTGGATTTTCCGATTCCGCCTTTACCGTAGAATGCGATTTTTCTGGGCATGATTTCGATTCCTTCTGTTGATTCCGGCCCGGTTGTTTCCGATCCGGCGGTTGATGGCAGACCATTTAGCACAGGGTGTGCCAACTTCGAAAAAGGGGCGGAAATTTCCTGATTTCCCCCTCAAAAAGAAAATTCCAGGCGGAGGCCTCCGCTCCCCTCCCCCTGTCCCGAACCTTACAAAACTCTGGAAAATGTAAGTTTCGGGACAGGGCGCGCCGGGGCCGAAAAAAGAAGCACCGCCAAAATCGTTGCAAAATTGTTCCATTCCGCCGGTTCTTTCGCGTTTCCGGAGCGGAAACCGCGCTCAACGTGAGCTCATACGCTTTTTCTTCCCATATGGCATGGAAAATGCTTTAGCAAAAGCAGAGATCCGGCGCGGCCGGGTCGCAACCCCAAGGAGAGAATCATTATGGAAAACCCGACTCCCGAATACGACGGCGGCGCCGCCCGCCCCTGCTTCGCCGTCATCTCTTCCGACGGCGTCACCTTCGACCAAACGCTCGGCGCGGCCGAAGAGCTACGCATCTACCTGCCCACGGCCGACGGCTGCCGCCTGGTCGAACTGCGCCCCGCGCCGCTGCCGGAGAAAGGCGTCATCCGCTGGCGGAACCTCGCCGCCACGCTGCACGACTGCGCCGCGCTGCTGGGCAACGTCATCGGCGAAGCGCCGATCCTGATCCTGGCCAACCACAACATCCGCACCTACATGCTGCAGGGGACGGTCCGCCAGGCGCTGGACATCATCGCCGCCGGCGGCGACCTCACCCCGATGAAAGTGCCCGAGCCGCCGCGCCTGGGCAATGCTTCGCTGGGCGGATGCTGCGGAGGCGGCCGGCGCCGCAGCCACGGCGGCTGCCGCCACTCCTCCCCGGAACCGCAGTCGGACAATTAACCCCGGCGGCAACCCTCTCCCGACGAAAGTGCATCCAAGAGTATGAAAGAACCGAATGAAACAGGCGGACACGAATGCAAAGACACCCTGGGCAACGGCTGCCGCGCCCGGGTGCTTCCCCTTTTGTTCCAATTGAGCAAGGTGTTGAGCGAAAGTGAAGACCTCGCCGTGGCGATGGGCATTCTGCTCCGGATCATGGAGGGCAACCTCGGCGTGGTGCGGGGCATGGTCAACCTCTACCACCGCCGCACCGGGAAGATATTCATCCACAAAAGCCTCGGGCTGACCGGCGAGGAGGAACGCCACGGGGTCTACGCTCCCGGCGAAGGGATCACCGGGCGGGTGGTGGAGACCGGCCGGGCGATCGTGGTCCCCCGGATCGGCGACGAGCCGAATTTCCTCAACCGCACCCAGAGCAAGCTGACCGAGGAGTACCGGAACTTCTCCTTCCTCTGCACGCCGATCATCCGCGGGCGGAAGGTGCTCGGCACCATCAGCGCCGAGAAGCCGTTCACCACGCCGGAGATCCTGACCCGCGACCTCGAAATTCTCACCATCATCGCCGCCATGACCGCCCACGCGGTCGAACTCTATCTCATCGAGAGCGAGGAGCGCTCCTTCTGGGAGAAGGAGAACCGGCGGCTCCAGGAGGCGCTCAAAGAGCGTTACAAGACCTCCTCGATCATCGGCAACTCCAAACCGATGCGCGAGGTGCACGCCATGATCGAGCGCATCGCCAACGCCAAAACCACCGTCCTTCTCCTCGGCGAAAGCGGCGTCGGCAAAGAGCTGGTCGCCAACGCGATCCACTACAACAGCCTGCTGGCGGAGGGCCCGCTGGTCAAATTCAACTGCGCCGCGCTGCCGGAAAACCTGATCGAAAGCGAAATCTTCGGCCACGAAAAAGGCGCTTTCACCGGGGCCAGCAGCCTGCGGATCGGGCGGTTCGAAGAGGCCAGCGGCGGAACCATCTTCCTCGACGAAATCGGCGAACTCTCGCTGACCATGCAGACCAAACTGCTGCGGGTGATCCAGGAGCGGACCTTCGAGCGGGTGGGCGGCAACAAGCCGATCCGCACCGACATCCGGATCATCACCGCGACCAACCGCAGCCTGCCCGAGCTGGTGGCGGCGGGGAAATTCCGCGAAGACCTGTTCTACCGGCTGAACGTCTTCCCCATCACCATCCCGCCGCTGCGCGAGCGGGGCAGCGACATCGTCACGCTGGCCGAGCACTTCGTCGCCCGCTTCGCCAAAGACAACGGCAAGGAGATCAAGCGCATCTCGACCCCGGCGATCGACATGCTGATGAGCTATCACTGGCCAGGGAACGTCCGCGAGCTGGAGAACGTGATGGAGCGGGCGGTGATCCTCTCCGACGACAACGTGATCCACGGCTACAACCTGCCGCCGTCGCTGCAGACCGCGACCGCCTCGGGGACCGCCTGCCCGTCGGGGCTCCAGGCGAAACTCGACGCGGTGAGCTACGAGATGATCGTCGACGCGCTCCAGAACACCGGCGGAAACATGAGCGAAGCCGCCCGCGAACTCGGCATCACCCGGCACTCGCTGCGGCTGCGGATGGACCACCACGGCATCGACTACCGCAAATTCCGCATGTGACCGCAAGCGGCGGACCGGGCGGCGGAGCGCCCCCGGCTCCCCGCCCTCCCTCCGCGTCCGCCGCGGACCGGCGACGGAGAGCGGTATGGACTGTAAATAAAACCAATTCACCGGACAGCCCCATCCGGGACGAACCCGCCTTCATTCCGATATAGCAACCGGGTTTTTCGATTAATATTTTCATTTTCTCATCAAACGCTCTTGACATTTGGCTTGGTTTATGGTATAATTTTAATACCAAAGCAAAATACAAGGACCAATCCCCAACAACAGGAGCCGAGACCATGAAACAGACAAGCAGAATTCGTTTTACGCTGATTGAACTTCTGGTGGTGATCGCCATCATTGCGATCCTCGCCTCGATGCTGCTGCCGGCATTGAACCAGGCGCGGGAACGGGCGCGGAATTCCAGTTGCGCGAACAATCTCAAGCAGTGGGGACAAGCCGGGATGATGTACGCGGGGGATTACAGCGACACGGTGGTTCCGTCGATGGCGCCGTGCGACGGCCCCGCGCCGAAATGGGCGCAGCCGAATTTCTGGACCGCGCTGCTCTCCCCCTACGCCGGCGGAAAGACGACGAAGATGGGAGAGACCGCGTTCAGTCAGCTCTCGGAACTCAAGCTGGCGATCTGCCCGTCGATGCCGACCCGGTTCGGCTACGGGCACAACAGCTGGTATCTCTCCATCAAAGCCTCGTCGGGAGCGCCGATCGGGAAGGACAACAACAACAAATATGTGAAATACGGCAAGTTCAAGAACGCCTCCTCGGTCGCCTTCCTCGGCGACAACCAGCTCGATTGCACCAAAGACTACGATTACAACAGCAAACCGGAAAACTGGAGCCCCCTGCTGCTCAGCGGCAACTACGGGTTCGCCGCCTGGTGGCCGACGCTCGACTTCCGGCACGGAAAGTATGCCAACCTTCTCTGGCTTGACGGACACGTCTCCGGCATGGACAAGAATTCCGGCATCATCGGCGGGACCAACTGCGGCGAACTCTACTGGGGAAAGCCCTGATCCTCTTCCCCATCCCCGCACGAGAAAGGAAATTCCATGCAACTGCGACACCTGCTGCTCCCGCTTCTGATGGCGTTCGGGAGCGCGGCTCCGGCCGCCCCCGCGCCATATGTTCCGGAACCGCATCAATTCAAACGGGTCGAGACCGTTCCCCAATCCGGCATCGCCGTTCCGCTCGACGGGAAGACGGTCAAACCGGGAGATTTCATCACCACCCGCTCGCTCAACGGCGAATGGAGCTTCTCCGGAGTGGTCAACTCCGCGAAGCCGTTCCCGGCCGACGCCGATCTCGATTCCGGCTTCATGAAGCCGGAGTTCGACGCCTCCGGGTGGGGAAAAATTGCCGTTCCGCTCAATTGGTTCCAGAAGTACCCGCAGGCGCGCAAACCGTCTGAGCCGTACACCAAAGGCTTGTACCGCACCGGCTTCGAACTCTCCGCGGCGGAGTTGAAAGAGCGTCGCGTCATCCTCAAATTCGACTGCGTCGGCTACGAGGCAAGGGTGTTCCTGAACGGGAAAGAGGTGGGGAACCACCACGGCGACTTCACCCCCTTCGAGATCGACGCCACCGACGCCGCGAAAGCGGGAACGAACGTGCTGGCGCTCCGCGTCTTCTCCAGCTTCGGCCGGGCGCACGGACTCAAGGAGAAGATCGTCCACCCCTACGGCTCCCAGTGGAGCATCGGCAACATCAAGGGCGGAATCTGGCAGAACGTCACGCTCTCGCTCGAACCGGAACTCCGGATTCAGAAGATATTCGTCACGCCGTCGCTGGCGGACAACAGCCTCGGCATCGACTACACCATCGTCAACCACACCGGCAAACCGTTCAGCGGCAAACTTTACTGCGTCGCCACCGATGCGATGAAGGCGCACGCCAACGCCGAAGCGGGGACGCTCCCGGTCCCGGTCACGCTCAAGCCCGGCGTCAACACCGGTTCGGTCACGCTGAAGCTGCAGAATCCCGAGCTGTGGTCGACCGACCGGCCCTATCTTTATTACCTCAATCTGCTGCTGCGGAAATCCGGCGAGACCGTCTCCGTCGCGAGCACCCGCTTCGGCTTCCGCGAATTCCATACGAAGGACGGGCGTTTCTACCTGAACGGCAAAGAGACCTACCTCTTCGGCGAAAACATCTCCTCGGTGAACTACGGCGGTTACGGGCTCTCCGCCGCGGCGGAAGAGGCGCGGCTGGCCGACTTCATCCTCTCCATGCGGAACAACGGTTACCTCATCTTGCGCACCGCCCACATGCCGATCGTCCCCGCCGCGCTGGAAATCGCCGACGAATGCGGCATGATGATCTTCAACGAATGGGCGTGGTGTTTCGACAACGGCATCGACGAAGCCGGGTTCGAGAAGCACAACATTCCGGAGCTCAGGGAGTTCTTCGAGGCGACCGCCAATCATCCGTCCGTAGTCATGTGGTCGCTCGGCAACGAGGTGAACCATGTGAGCCGGCCCGACGTGGTCCGCCAGATGGACCTTCAGGTGAAGACCGTCCATGAACTGGACAAACAGAAACGCCCGGTCAGCGCCTTCTCCGGGGCCGCCGGCTGGCCGAGCTACGGGCGGGAAAAACTGGTCACCGACGTCCTCGACCTGCACACTTACGTAGCGCTCTCCTCGCCGTGGGTCAACCGCAACGCCGAAGCCGACAAGATTTATCGCGGACTGCTCGAAATCTACGGAGAGAACGGCCGTCTCTCGCGCCCGCTGGTCGCCTGGGAGAACGTCGGTTTCTCGTGGGGATTCCACACCTCGAACAACAAAAATCCGAACTTCAAACGGAACGACCCCGGCGAATACCGGAAGTACATCGAAGGGGAAACCTCGTGGGCCAATCCGCGCGGCATCGGCTACAGCGGCTGCATGAGCCTCGCCGAAGCGGTCGACCCGAAGGTCGGGGCCGACGTGCCGATGACCCGGTTCGGCAAGCGCATCTTCGAGCTTTACCGGCTCGACCGCCGCTTCACCGGGTTCGCGCCGTGGTTCGGCGACGCCAGGCTCAAAACCGCCACGCTCTGGACCCAGCCGGTGCTGCCGGTGCTCCACAACGAGCAGGCCCTGCCGCCGCGCGACCTCTACGCCGGGGAGACGACCCGCTGGACACTCGCAACCGTCAACGATTCCAACACCGCCTACAGGAATCTCGAACTCGAACTCACGCTGGCCGGAGACGACGGCAAGCTGCTGCCGGTCAAGACGATCCCGATCGCGGAACTCCCGGCGCAGCGGATCACGGCGCAGCCGGTCGAACTCCCCCTGCCCCCGACGGCTCCCGGCTTTTACCAGCTCCGGCTGACCCTGCTGGAGAACGGCAAGGAGCTGGCGCGCAACTACTACGACCTCTCTCTCCAGAGCCCATCGATTCGCGGCGAGGCGATTGAAACGGTCCGCCCGGTCTATCTCTATGACACCGGAGCCCCGAAAAACGTCGAACGCCTGAAACGGCAGCTCGGCGACTGGCAGATCAAGTACCGCGTCATCAACAGTTTCGACGGCCTCAAAGCGCCGGGCGCGGCGATCATCCCCGCCGAGAGCGCGGAACCGCAGCACTTGAAGCTGCGCGATGACGCCGGGCTCCGCGGCTTCCTCACCGACGGCGGAATCCTCCTCGTCCTGGCGCAGAAGAATCTGCAGAGCGAAATTCCCGGACCGCAGCTGGTCGAGGGCGCGGTCGCCTTCTGCGACCCCATCGTCACCGCCCACCCGGTGTTCCGGGGGCTCGATGCGCGCAACTTCGACTGCTGGGACAACCCGACCGGATTCGTCGTCACCGCAAGTTACATGCCGTTCACCGTCAACGCGCTCGCCGCCAAGGGCTCCATGCTGAGCCGGAAGGACGTCGGCATGGCGCTGGCGGAGGCGACCTTCGGCAAGGGGCGGATCATTCTCTCGCAGCTGCTGGCGACGGCCTCGACGCCGCAGGACAGTTCCGCGATGCTCTATCTGCGCAACCTGATCGGCTATGCCGCCGGGGCGAAGGAGCTGTGGGATGCGCAGCCCTTCTCGAAGCTGGAAGACGGCGGATTCCAGGTCAGCCCCGACCGGGTCGAGCCGGTGAACCTCGCGCCTTACGCCAACCGCGGCTTCTCCGATGAGAAGGACGGCGACCGGGCGGGCGGCTGGACCGACCAGGGCGGGAACGACTTCCGAATGATGCCGGTCGGCAGGGTCACCGAAGCCGGGGGAATCCCGTTCGACATCGTCGATCCGGCGAAGAACAACGGCAAATCCTGCATCGTGCTGGCCGGGACGGAGCGCCCCTACTTCCCGCACGCGGTCAAAGGAATCAAGGTGGAACGCAAATTCTCGCGGCTCTTCTTCCTGCACACCGCGGCGTGGGGCGGAGCCGAGAGCGCCGGGAGCTACCGGATTCACTACGCCGACGGCAAAACGGCCGCGATTCCGCTCGCGGGCAACCGCAACATCGGCGACTGGTGGAACGCCAACCCGCTGCCGGAGGCGCGCGCCGGAATCTTCCGCAAGAACGCCGCCGGACACAACGTCGGAACCTTCGTCATGGCGTGGGAGAATCCGCGTCCGGACGAAACCATCGCCTCAATCGACTTCCTCTCGCCGCTCTACACCGACCAGACGGAAATCGACTGGGCCCCGAAGCTGACCGCCGTTCCGGTGCTGATCGCCGTGAGCGGAGAGAAACCGCACCCCAACCCGGTGGAGATCACCGGGAAGGCTTACCGGAACCTCCTGCCCGGCAAGGAAAACGGGACCGCGCTGGCGGGAATCGTCCGGAAAGCGAAAGCGGAGGACGGGCGGCGGGAGTGGAACATCACCTTCCCCGCCGCCGGGGAAAACGACTGCCCGGCCGCGTTCTTCCAGTTCAATCCGGCGGGGATGTCGGATCGTTACGACTTTCTCACGCTGACCATCCGGAGCAAAACGCCGGGAACGATTGAAGTTGTTCTGCCGCAGAAGGATTGGAAGGGCAGCTACCGCGGCTTCCTCCGCCTCGACGGCGACGGGAAACCGCACGTCTATCGGATGCGGCTCGGCAAGGAGCTGAACCGCAACGGGAATTTCCCGATCGACAACCTGCGCGGAGAGCTGTTCTTCTTCGACCGCTCCTCCAATTCCGGCACGGCCCGGCCGCGCATCGACTTCACAATCGAACGCGCCGCATTGGAATAAGAAAACCATCTCACTCGCCGGATTTCTCCTTCTCGCGCCGCCGGGAGTTGCGATAAGCGCCCGGCGTGCTTCCCGCGGCGCGTTTGAACGCCAGCGACAGCGACATGGCGGAACCGTAGCCGGTCTGCCGGGCGATCTCGGCCAGCGGCAGTTCGGTGCCGTCCAGCAGGTCGCGAATCCGGTTCATCCGCAGTTCCAGCAGAAAATCGAGCGGCGTTTTCCCGAGATGGCGGCGGAAGAGCCGGTTCAGCATGCTGCCGGAAACGCCGGCCGCCTGCGCCGCGTCTTCGATGCTGATGAAGTTCGTATAATTTCGCAGCAGGAATGAAACGGCCGTCGCCAGTTTCACGCTCGGCACCGCCAGCACATCGGTGCTGCGGCCGGAGACAATCGCCGCCGGAGCAATGTGAACCGTCTCTTCCGGAACATCTTCCCCGTCCATCATCCGCTGGAGCAGTTCGGCCATCTTGCGGCCGACCACCCGCAGTTCGCCGTTGATGCGCGACGTGGGCGTCGAGGCCTTCTCGGTCACCAGCTCATTGTCGGTGTTGCACAGGACGGCGACCTCCTCGGGAATCTTGAGCCGCAGGGAATCCAGGACCCGGTAGACCACCGCCAGGTAGATGCCGTTCGGCACCAGCAGCGCCACCGGTTTCGGCAGTTCGCGGAAGAAGTCCGCCAGCGTCCGCATGACCTTCGCATAGTCGGTCATCTCGTCGGAACGCTGTTCGGGATTCCAGTAACAGCGCTCCAGGATCAACCCGTGCTCCTCCAGCACCTGCGCCAGAGCCGAAACCGGGTCCGGGCAAAAGCTGTCCCCGCCCCCCGCCGGCCATTCCCGGGCATCGACCGCGGCGAAATGAACGAACCCCTTGTTGCGGAAATAATTGAAAATCATCTCCGCGGTCATCCGGGTATCTCCGGCGACGGTGCGGATGTTTCCGCCCGGCTTCAATTCCCGCGACACAACCGGGGTCTCCCGGAAGTTACGGATGACGCGCAGCTCTTCCGGCTGAAGATAATCCGTCAATATGCCGTCCCCGAACCACCCCGGCGGCAACCGGCGGCCGCAGAGCTCGATCTGCCAGTCGTGCATCGTGCCGAAACTGTAAATCTCGTCGAGCATGCTCGCGTTCGGTTGCCACATGGCGCAGAGAATTTGTCTCATCATTCCAAGCCGGTTCAGAAATTATAGATGTGATTCCGATTTCAATATATTCTCTTTTTTCTCTTTTTCCAGTATAATGAAAGAGAAATCGATGAAATCAACCCTGCAATCAAGGAGGTTACCATGAAAGTTGAAACCGAATCTTCACACCGCAAACCGGCGCCGTTCACGCTGATAGAGCTCCTGGTCGTGATCGCAATCATCGCCATTCTCGCCTCGATGCTGCTGCCGGCGCTGAACCAGGCGCGGGACCGGGCCAAGGCGACCGAGTGCACCGGCAACCTGAAGCAGATCGGACTGGCCACCTCGCTGTATGTGGAAGACAGCCGCGGCTGGCTGCCGCCGTGGAACAACGGCTGGTGGCGGCCGCTGATCGACGGAAAATACCTGGTCGCGAAGAAGTCGTTCCGCTGCCCCAAGATACAGTATTCCAACCCGACGGACCGGGTCTCCTACAACATGCCGGGCTGGAAGACCTGGAAGCTGGGCGGCAAGAAGATCGTCATTCTCAAGAAACCGTCCACCTATGTCTATCAGGTGGAGGACGCCGAAAACCTTCGCTACTACAGCAACAACTGGGGTGCCGAACCGCCGGCGAATTACTGGGACAGCGGGTATACCGGTTTCACCCCGGACCGGAACTATCCGCACGCCGGGTTGATGAACGTCCTGTTCGCCGACTATCACTGGCAGCCGGCCAAATACACGCTGCAGCACACGGCATTCTGGAGCTGGGTCACCGCGTCGAATCCCAACCCGCCCTATCTTCCGTAACGAATCACCGGGAAATTTTCAATCATGATGCGAGCATTGTCCATACTGATGTTTCTTGTGCTTGTTTCAACGGCGGCGAAGGGCGGAGAGACGCTTTTCTCGCTGATGGACGGCGACGCCCCCGCCGCCGACTGCCGGATCTGGGGTGAAGTCGAACCGGTTCCGGCCGGAAAACGCGCCGAACAAGGCGAACTCCTGATCAAAAAAGGCGGCTTCACCCGCGAGCTTCCGTGGGCCGGAGAGAAAGACGGCTGGCTGACGGTGGGCGCCCGGTTCCGGAACGTTCCCGAAGGCGGAGCCCCCGGACTCGAAATCACCTTATATGACGCGCAAGGGTTCGCGGGGCAGATCCGCGGCAAACTGACCCGGGAAGGCGGAGACGTTCTCTGCCATGCCGCCTTTCCGGTAACCGCCGAACTCACCCGGATCAGCATCTGGAGCCACGGCGTCAAAGATGCCCCGGTCGGCATCGACCGCTATACCATTCAACTCGAACCGGTTCCGGCGATCGCGGAACTCCCTCCGACGCCGAAACTCGGTTCGGCCGACGCCGAAAGCGTCCCCGGCAAGGTGAAGCTGCGCTTCGGCAACCATCTCGGCAACAGCCGCGGAGCCGTGGTCGAACGCGCCGGGGACGGCGGCGAATTCCATGAAATCGGCCGCGCCGCGCCCGGCGCCCACACCTTCACCGACCCGGCGGCAAAACCGGCGGGCCGTTACCGTTACCGGGTCAAAAACTGTTCCGACGGCGGCGAATCGGCCTGGTCGGCCCCGTTCGCGGTCACTGTGCCGGACTGGTTTTACTCGCCCGGAAACAAAACCTACCATGTCGATGCGGAAAACGGCGACGATTCAAAGGACGGGACGTCGCCCGAACACGCCTGGAAGTCCGCCGGGCGCGTCAGCCGGACGATCTTCGCCCCCGGCGACCGCATCCGGTTCCGGCGCGGCTGCTGCTGGACGGAACCGGTCGAACTGCGCGGCAGCGGCACTCCGGAATCCCCGGTCCGGCTCGACGCTTACGGCGAAGGCCCCCTCCCCCGCATCGACGTCGCCGACACGCCTTTCGCGCTTCGGCTGAAGAACCAGAGCAACTGGGCAATCGGAGAGCTGGAACTCTCCAACCGTCAGACACTTCCGGGCGGATTGCAGGAAATCAGAAAAGGAACGGCGACCATCCGGAGCGACAGCCCGTTCTTCGCCCCCTACGCCAGAAAACGGGCCCAGAGCGGGGCGGTCGTCGAATTGGACAATTACGGCGTCGCGGCCAACATCCGGCTTCACGATCTTCACATTCACGACGTGGAGGGCAGGCAGGACACCAAGGAGAACGGCGGCATCCTTGTCCGGATCGACGGCAGCCGGAAACCGAGCCGCTTCGACAACCTGATCATCGAAAACAACCAGTTGCAGCGGGTCTGTCGTTCCGGAATCGTGTTCCAGGTCTGGCCGCACGCCCGGCGCGGAACGTACTGGTTCCCCAGCACGGGAGTCCGGATTTCCGGCAACCGCCTGAGCGACATCGGCGGCGACGGCATCGTCCCCTGGGTGTGCGACGGCGCGCGGATCACCAACAACGAAGTCTGCCGCGCCGCGTGCACCGCGCTGCTGGAATCCAACGTCGCCATCTGGCCCTGGAGCAGCGACAACACCGTCGTCTCCGGCAACATCGCGGCGTTCACCGCGAAATACCCGGGCAACGGCGACGGACAGGGGTACGACGCAGACACCAACTGCAACAATACCTTGGTGGAGAACAATCTCAGCTTCCAGAACGGCGGCGGATTCATTCTGATCTGCGGCGAGAAAGAGACGCCGAACCGCGGCATCACCGTCCGGAACAACGTCTCCATCGCCGACGGAATGAGCTGCTTCACCCTGTGGAACAACCTCGCGGACGTGAAGATTTACCGAAATACCGTCCTGGCCAACGACAATTGCAAAATGGTCTATCTCATCGCCAACTGGGGCAAGGGAGACGCCGACCCGATCCAGATGGAGAACGTCGAGTTTTACGACAACCTGATCGTCGCCGACACCCCGCTGGCGCTGCGCGGAGTCCAGAAAAGCTGGCGGCTCCGCGACAACCAGTACTGGGGCGCATTCGGCCGGGAAGCCGCGGAGAAATTCGGGAGCGGCAATACCGTCGCCGATCCGGATTTCTCCGGCGCGATCGACTGCAACGGCGACATTCCGTCGCAGCAGGAGAAGCTGATCCCCCGCAAGACCCCGAAAGGCGCGCGCCTCCGGCCGCCCGTCGGGATTTAAGCCAGCGCGAAGATCATTCTCGCACAGGCCGGGTCGCCGCCGGGGTTGGCGACGGCGCGCAACTCCCGGGCGGAGGGGTCGTAACAGGCGAGGCCCTTCCGCGAAGTGAGCGCGATCCGCTTCGCCCGCGGAAACCGGGCGGCGAGCGCTTCGGCCATGCTCCGGCCGCCGCACTCCGCCGGGAGGCCGAAGACCTCCCGGAGCTCCTCCTCGTCGCCGGTGACGGCGTCCGCGAAGGCGGCGAGTTTCGTCAGGCACCGGCGGGCCAGCGTCGGCTTCGCGGTGCCCCGCTCCCAGTTCCACAACTCGCGGCGGAAGTTGAGGTCCGCCGCGACCGGAATGCCGTTCCGGACGGCGCATCCGGCGAGTTCGAGCGCCGAAAAACAGGCGTTCCGGCTCAGCGCCGGGGTGGTCCCGGTCAGGTGCAGGTGCCCGACGCCCGCGAGCATGGAGTCGAAGTCGTAATCGTCCGGCTCCAGCATCGCAATCGTCGAACCGTCGCGGTCGTAGACGATGTCCGGGCCGCGGTCCAGATAGCAGGCGCCCATCCGGCCGGAGTCGGCGTAACGGATGCGGGAGGCATCCACCCCCTCCCCGGCGAGCCGGGCGGCGAAGGCGCGGCTGATCCGGTGATCCGGCAACGCGGTCAGGCAGCGGCTCTTCCGGCCGAGCTTCGCCAGCGCGACGCAGACGTCGGCTTCGCCGCCGCCGAACGACGCCTCCATCCGGCCGGGCGGGCCGCCCTCCCCCGCCGGGGCAAACCGCAGCATGACCTCTCCGAATCCGGCGTAAATTCCGTTCATGTTGCGGTTCACTCCGGTCAGAACGCCAGCACGTCGATCGGAACGATCGAAAGCGAGCAGTCTTCCTTGCCCTGCGAGTAGGCGATGTACAGCTTGCCGTCATACTCGATCGCGCCGGGATAGGCCAGCTCGGTTGGTCTCCCCAGCGAGTTCTCGAAGAGCCGGACCTTCGGCCACTGCTGGTGACGCACCTTGAGGATGCGCTTGAAAAGTCCGCCTTCCGGACCGGTCAGCGCGATGGTAAGCAGACACCGCTTGTCCTCCAGGCTATTGGTCAGCAGGTAGTTATGTCCGGTGCTCAGCCGCCCGGCGAAGGGCTGGCTCTCGTCCAGCGGGAAGTTGCTCAGCCGCAGCGTTGTCCAGGTTTCGCCGCCGTCGGAACTCTCGGCCGCCGGCGCGGTCCACTGGTCCGTGTGGCCCGGGGAATTATGATGCAGCGGGCGACAGAGAATGAGCAGGCGGTTGTTGCCGCGATGCACCAGCGCGCACTCCGGGAAGAGCAGCCGGAGGCTCTCCGGGCGGGGAACCGTCACCATCCGCCACTTGAGCAGGTTGTCCCCGTCGCTGATCGCCACGGCGGCGTCGTCCCAGTGGCGCTCGCCGCCGATGACCCAGTTCCCGTTGTCCATCCGCTGCGGCGTGCAGAAGGGGACGAAAAGCGGAATGGCCGACTCCCTGTGGTGCACCCACTTGCCGGTGGAGTCGTCGAGCGTGAACACTTCGGTGGTCGGGAAGTGCCCCTCGCGCCAGCAGACGAAAAATCCGTAAAGCGTCCCTTCGTGCGAAAAGAGCAGCGGGTGGTTGTGGGAAGTCGCCCCGATCAGCGGAGCCTGCGCCCAAATCTCCGGCTTGCTCCAGTGCAACGCGTCGGGCGAGGTGCAGCCGCGGACGAGCTCGTCGTGGTCGCCGGTCTCCCGGGTGCGGTGGTTCGCCCACCCCATGTAGAACAGATCGCGGTGCCGGGCGATGGTGGCCTCGTGCAGGTAGTGGTAGCCGCCCTTTTGGGCGCGTTCGACCGAGACGTGGGTCACCACGTCGAGTTCGCACATCTCCTGCGGAGACGGAAACGGCACCGACGGGTCCCAGACGGGGAAGAGGGAAGGATCGGCGGCAAGTTCGGTCGAGGTGGGACGGTTTTCTTTCTGATTCATTTCAGCCATGTTGGAACCTCTTGTCTTGTTTTCCGGTTTTCCATTCCTGCCCGGAACGCGGGACAAGCCCGCGTTCCGGAATTATTTAGATATGTCCGTATTCCTTCAGCACCTTTTTGAGTTTCGCCATCATATCGTCCGGGAGGGCCATGACCGGCTTCCGGGCGACGCCCGCGTTGACGCCGCGCAGTTTCAGCCCCTCCTTGATCACCGAAAGCCACGGGCACGGCAGCCCTTTGGCGGTGTTCTCGGTGAACAGCGGCAGATAGGGGCGGACCTTCTCGAAGTGGTACTTCTGCGCTTCGGGAATCCGCCTCGTTTTGGCCAGGTCGTAGACCGTCTTGTTCTCTTTCGGGAAGAGGTTGCCGGTTCCGCAGACCCAGCCGTCGGCCCACATCGAGACGCATTCGACCGGGCAGATGTCGTAACCGTAGAAGATGCCGAATCCGTCGTCGGTCAGCGCGCGGAGGTCCTGCTGGCGGTAGACGTCGGCCTGCCGCTCCTTGACCGCGTCGATCAGCCCGTCGTTGTAGAGCTTCGCCATGAACTTGTCGGTCATGAGACAGGTCGAGTAGTAGGGGTTGTGGTAAACCATCACCGGGATGGAGACCGCCTTGCGGATGGCCTTGTAATGCTCGTAAAGCTCCTCCTCGTTGGGGGCCATGTACCACGGGGTGACGACCATGACGCCGTCGGCCCCGGCCGCTTCGGCGCTCTTCGAGAGGTCGACCGCGTCGCAGGTGCGGTAAGCGCCGGTGGAGCAGAACACCTTGACCCGGCCCGCCGCGTATTCGCAGACGGCGGCGTTCACCTTCTTCTGCTCCTCGTGGGACATGGCGACGAATTCGCCCGTGCTGCCGGACGGGATGACCCCGTCCACTCCGTTGCCGATCAGGAATTCGGTGACTTCCTTCAGCCCGGAGAAGTCGACCGACTCGTCCGACGCCCGGAACGGCGTGACCATCGGGATGAAAATTCCTTCCGGCTTCTTTTTCTTCGACACGCTGGACATATCAGAATCCTTTTTTTGTCCTGTTGATTCGTTCTGTTTCACTGTTCGGGCACCATTCGTCTCTCGACGGCTCCGCCTCCTTTCCCGATACCCGGGTCTTGCATGAAAGCGCGAACGACGCAGGCCTGACATCCGTCGCGGATTTCTTCCGGCTGAAAACAACCGGTATTTTTTTGCATTTCGATTTTTCCGTGCTATTCTTATTTTACACGTTTGAGCGATTGTCGGCAACAAGAATTTTGTGACAATACAAGGAATTCTGTGACGATGAAACAGTTTCGGGAACTGGCCCACTGCTGCGTGACCGCCGATTATCCGGATATTCCGTTCCGGGTGCGCTCCTGCGGCCACTTCAACGTGGTGGCGGGCTACCGGGAGATGCCGCTGCGCAAGGAGTTCGTCCAGCTCTTCTGGTGCCTCGAGGGAGAAGCGCAGTTCGTGATCCGCGACCGGACCTGTCAGCTCCGCCCCGGAGAGGTCTGCTTCTACACCCCCGGCGACACCCATCAGGTCAGCTGCACCGGGAATTTCTGCCACTACCGCTGGGTCACCTTCGAAGGGCCCGCCGTGACGGCGGTCTGGAAGGGGCTCCGGCTGCCCCAGACGCCGCGCCAGGCGGGCCGCTGCCCCGAAGAGCTGTTCATCCAGCTTGAGGAGGAGATTCTCAACTACACGTCGGACGGGCTCCGGCTGGCCAGCGCCACCGCCTTCCGCATCCTGATGCTGGCGGCCAGCCACACCCCGCCGGTGGTGCCGTCGCACGACTACGTCAAGCAGGCGCAGCAGGTGATCGACACCCAGTACCGCAACCCGCAGCTCAACATCGGCGTCATCGCCGAGCGGCTGGGCGTGGACCGCTCGCAGCTCAGCCGGAAGTTCCACGCCGTCTGCGGCGTCTCCCCGACCCAGTATCTGGTCAACCGCCGGATTCAGTACGGGCTGGAACTGTTGATGAACTCCAAACTCAAACTCAAGGACGTCGCCGCCCGGGCCGGATTCAACGACCCCAACTACTTCAGCAAAACCATCAAAAAATACACCCGCCAGTACGGAACCCGGATTCCGACGGAGCAAGCGGAGCGGGAAGAGTGAGGAAACAGGCGCAAAATCATTACAATATCGTAAAAATATCATACAACTTTATACAAATTTTTCGAATAACTTCCAATGACCGGCATATGATTTTACGCGCATCCCCGCTCAGGCGCTGTTTTTTCCCGTCCCAAGGCGACTCCGGCGGTCGAATTTGAGCGGCAAACCTTCTCCATAAACGGATTCGGCATATTTCTTGCTTACAGAATGACGGTGCCCCCGGAAACAATCAGGAAGAAAAATGCAGCCCTATGGAATCTTTTATCGACCCAAACAATGCCAGGAGTGACGGCCGCTCGGAGTTGCGGCTGCTCTACGAAATCGGCCTGATTCTGTCGGAACGGCGCGAGGTCAACCTCGTGCTGAAGCCGATTCTGGAGAAAATGGCCTCCTGCATCGGGATCATCCGCGGAACGATCTGCATTCTCAACCGCTATACCGGCAAGATCGACATCGCCGAGGGGTTCGGCCTGAGCCCGGAACAGATCCGCAGCGGGAACTACCTGCCCGGCGAAGGAATCACCGGCAAGGTCGTCAACACCGGCAACCCGATCGCCATCCCCATCATCTCCAAGGAGCCGACCTTCCTCAACAAGACCAACTCCCGCGATGCGCAGGAGGCGGAACGGACCTCGTTCGTCTGCGTGCCGATCAAGCTCGGCATCGAGGTGATCGGCACCATCAGCATCGATATCGCCTACAACAGCGGCCGCGAACTCAACAACATGGTCTGGCTGCTCACCGTCATCGCGGCGTCGATCAGCCAGTACGTCCGCTTCCGCCAGATCTCCTGCGAGGAGATCAACGACCTCAAGGAAGAGAACTGCCGCCTCTACGCCGAACTCAAAAAGAAGTACGAGATGCGGCACACCGTCATCAGCCGCAGCGAGAGCATGCGGAAAATCTACCAGCAGCTCGGCATGGTGGTCACCACCCGGGCGACCGTGCTCCTCCTGGGCGAGAGCGGCGTCGGCAAGGAGTGTCTGGCCAACGACATTCACTACACCTCGCCGCGGGTGGACAAGCCCTTCGTCAAGGTCAACTGCGCGGCGATTCCGCCCAACCTGGTGGAGAGCATGCTGTTCGGCCACGAAAAGGGGTCGTTCACCGGGGCGCACGCCCGGCACCAGGGGTATTTCGAGCAGGCGGACGGGGGGACGATATTTCTCGACGAAATCGGCGAGCTCCCGCTTTCGCTGCAGAGCAAATTCCTCCGGGTGCTCCAGGAGCGGCAGTTCGAGCGGGTCGGCGGCAAGGAGACGCTCAGCGTCGACGTCCGCGTCATCGCGGCGACCAACCGCGACCTCAAACAGATGGTGGCCGCCGGGAAGTTCCGCGAGGACCTCTTCTACCGGGTCAACGTCTTCCCCATCCGGATTCCGGCGCTGCGGGAGCGGAAGATCGACATCATGCTGTTCGCCGACCACTTCGCGGCCAAATTCGCCAAGGAGTACGAGCGGCCGCGGCCTTCGTTTTCGGTTTCCGCCACGAACGCGCTCAACAGCTACGACTGGCCGGGGAACATCCGCGAACTGGAGAACACCATCGAGCGGGCGGTCATCCTGGCCGGCGACGGCGTGATCCACAGCTACCACCTGCCGGAAGCCCTGCTCGCCGCCGCCGGAGCCACCCTGCGCAAGAGCGGCTCACTGCAGGAGGTGCTCGATTCGGTCGAAGAGGAGATGATCCTCGAGGAACTCAAGCGCTGCGGCGGAAACATGGCGAAGGCGGCCAAGAACCTCGGAATCTCCGAGCGGATCATGGGCCTCCGCGTCGCCAAGTACAAGATCGACCCCAAGTCGGCCAACTGACCCGCTCAGGTGAGCGGCATGACCCGCTCCGGGGGGATGTGGTATTCGGCGGCGAACTCCTCGCGCGCGGCGGGGAAGACCGGGTCCATCTGGCCGGAAACCAGGTGGAGCAGCGGCTCGCACCCCTCCTCGAACACCAGGTACTCCATCACCGCGAACGGCTGCGTCTCCCGGGTGGTCACCCGGAACGGGAAGCTGTTCACCGTGTCGCCGGGCTCCCTGCGCCGGATGTGGTGGGCGCGGATGCCGACCCAGCGGGTCTCCTCCGGGGCCGGGTCGGCGCAGCGCAGGATGATCCCCCACGCGGGCACGCGGAGGTGGAATTCGTCCAGCCGCACCGCGCTGGCGAGGTTCTTCACCCCGGTCAGTTTCGCGGCGGCGAGCGTGCCCGGGCGGCGGAAGAGCTCCTCCGCCGTGCCGCTCGCGGCGATCGCGCCCTGGTCGAGCACCACCAGCTTGCGGCAGACCCGGTAGATCTCGTCGCGGCTGTGCGAAACGAAGAGGATCGGGCCGTTGAAGTTGGCCAGCGAATCCATCAGCTCCTTTTCCACCTGCACCCGGAGGAAACTGTCCAGCGCCGAGAGCGGCTCGTCGAGCATGACGATCTCCGGCGACGAAAGCAGCATCCGCCCGATCGCCGCGCGCTGCTGCTGGCCGCCGCTCAGCCGGTCCGGTTTGCGGTCGGCTTCGGCGGAGAGGTGCATCCGTTCGAGCATCGCGGCGGCGCGTTCGCGCCGTTCCTTCCGCGGCAGGTCGCGCAGCACCAGTTCGAGGTTTTTGCGGATGGTCATGGTGGGGAAGAGCGCGTACTGCTGGAAGAGGTAGCCGACCTTCCGCTGCTGCGGCGGCAGGTTGATTTTCTTTTCGGAATCGAACAGCACGCGGCCGTTGAGGACGATCCGCCCTGAGTCGGGCGTTTCGATTCCGGCGATGCATTTGAGCGTCATGCTCTTGCCGCAGCCGGAAGCGCCGAGCAGCCCCATGCACTCCGCGCCGGCGGAGAAGGAGACGTCGAGCGTGAACGTTGCCAGTTTTTTGCGGAAGGAGACCTCAAGCATGACTGCGCCCTCCCCAGAAGTTGAGCGGCAGGATCACCGCGAACGAAGTGAGAATGATGATGCCCACCCAGATTCCGGCGGCGAACATGCTGTCGCTCTCCGCCGCGCTCCAGATGGCGATGGGGATGGTCTGGGTTTTGCCGGGGATGTTTCCGGCGATCATCAGCGTCGCGCCGAATTCGCCGAGCGCGCGGGCGAAACCGAGCACGGCTCCGGCGACGCAGCCGGGCAGCGCCATCGGCAGCATGATGCGGAAGAAGATGGTCCGTTCGGGCAATCCCAGCGTGCGCCCGGCGTCGAGGACGACCGGGTCGATCTGCTCGAGCGAAGCGCGCACCGTCCGGTAGACCAGCGGAAACGCCACCACGGCGCCCGCCGTGACCGCCGCCTCCCAGGTGAAGATGATCCGCAGGTCGAACCGGGCGAGCAGTTTGCCGATCGGCCCGTTGCGGCCGAGCAGCACCAGCAGCAGGAAACCCACCACCGTCGGCGGGAGAACCAGCGGCAGCGTGAAGAGGACGTCCCACACCGCGCGGACTTTTTTCCGGCAGTGAAAGACGAACCACGCCGCCGCGGTTCCGAAGACGAACGAGAACAAGGTCGCGCAAAGCGAGATTTTGAGCGAGATGAACAGCGGACTCCACTCCATCCGGGAAAGTTCCTGTAGAAATGTCAGTTCCTCATTCATCTTCTCGTCCTCTCGAATTGCGCGTTTATTCTGTTATTTCAGCGTTCCGGGTCCAGCAGGAGCTGGCCGTATCCGTAGCGGTTGGAGTCTGAGCCGACCGCTTTGCGGATGGGTTCGATCTTGTCGAGGTCCGGGCCCCCGACCGGGGTGTCCGGCATCACCAGTTCGCAGTTGGCGACCACCACCAGCGAACTCTGCTTGGTCGACTCCCGCTCGGTGGAGAAGAGCCAGCCGAGAACCGGCAGGTCCTTGAGCAGCGGCACGCCGCCCACATCGCGGACGACCTGCGACTTGTCCACGCCGCCGAGGTAGATGGTGTTGGCGCCGTTGCCCAGCATCACCTTCTGGCTCGACGTGTAGTTCGAGCTGCGGAGCGAACCGTCGGAAGTGATGCCCAGCACCGACTTCGAAGTCACGGTGAGCGTCAGCGTCGTCGCCTTGGAGGAGATGAGCGGAGTCACCGAGAGATTGAACTGGAACATCGCGTCCACCGGGTCGATCTCGATCTTGTTGCCGCTCTCCTTCGCCGTCCCGGCGGGGGTGACGATGTGCGCGGTGATCTTCTCGGGAACCACGGCGAGCACGCCGTTGCTCCGCGCGAGGGTGGCGGTCTTGCCGTTCAGCACGGCGAGTTCGCCGGTGGTGTAGAGCTTGGCCTTGCCCTTGGAGACCAGGAAGTCGAGGTACTTCGTGTTCCATTTCGGCTGGAAGTTGAAGTAGTGCGAATTCACCGTCCCGGAGGGGTCGATCACGCTCGCGCCGAGGTTGTTCAAGTTGTAGTTCCGCGAGAACGTCGTCCCGGCGGAGAACAGCTTGACGCCGTCGTTGTTCTTCCACGACTGGAAGTCGAGGCCGAGCATGCCGTCGTTCTCCGAATCGAGCTCGTAGACGGTCACGCTCACCTTGACCTCCGGCAGCGGAATGTCGTAGAGGCCGAGCATCGTTTCGATGTTCTTGCGCGAATAGAGCGCGGTGTTGAAGAAGAGGCAGTTGAGCTCCTTGTCGATCTCGATCTTGTCCTTGCCGCCGATCAGTTCGACCGTGTCGTTGGAGACGTTCGCGCCGACGTTCTTCAGCATCGTCTGGAGGTCCGCGGCGGAGCGGTAGGACGGGAAGTAGATGTACTTCGGCTGGCCCGCCGAGTTCTTGATGTCCGGCCGGTCGAGGTTGGCGACGATCTCGTCGATGCCCATGCCGTTCTCGTTGCTCTTGAAGCGGTAGTCTTCCGCCGAGATGATGAGCACCCCGGTTCCGTCGGTGTACTCGATGCACTCCACGCTGCACGGCACGAAGAGCGGCAGCGTCCCCTTGCTGTAGGTGTTGAAGTACGAAGTGTTCGACCGGCCCATCGTGTTGTTGTAGTCGACCCGCTGCGCCTGCACCATCTCACGGACGTAGGGCCGGATGGCGTAGGGCGAAGCGTGCTTGAGCACGTAGGTCTTGGTCAGGATCTTCGGATCGTTGGTGTCGCGGATGAAGTGCACCGTGTCGGTGTCCTGCCGGATGTCGAGCCTGAGCTGCGCCTGCACGTTGGAGGGCGCATAGGTCGGGTTGTCGTTGCCGGTCGGCTGCTGGTTGGCGAACGCGCCGAGGGCGGCCACGGAAAGAGCTCCGATGAGTGTGGTTTTCGTCTTCATGATTTAGAGTCCCTTCCCTGATTCAGCAACAAGTTCCGACACCGGAGTCAGCAGGCCGGAAATCTTCGCGACGTCCGCATCCGGATGCATCAATTCGGTCTTCACCGAGAGAAAATAGAAGTACTTTTCCTTCTGCGTTGTCGTCGTACCGAAAATATACTTCAAAATCGGCAATTCGCAAAGCACCGGAACACCAATTGTCTGTTCATATTCGGCATCGCGGATCCAGCGGGTCAGCATGCACTCCTTGCCGCCCTCCACCGAGATCGAGCTGGTGTTGGTGGAATTCTCGACGACTTCGTCGCCGTGGTTGTTGCGTTCCACCACGTTTTCCATGACCAGGCTGTAGTCGAAGGTGAGGTTGGCCTTGAGTTTCGCCATCGATTCGGCGTCGAGGTCGAGCAGCCCGGTCGGGGCGGCTTTGCCGGAGACCGTGATCACCGGGCTCTTGACCGCCAGCACGAGATTCGAATTCACCGAGGAGGCGACCGAGGAGCTGTGGCTGTCGTTCTTCTTCAGGTTCTGGAACTGCGGGGTGAAACTGAGCGAAACGTCGGCGCCGTTGACCACCGTGATCTTCGAGCTGGTGACCAGGCTGGCCCGGCCGTTCTGCTGGAGCATCCGGACGAACGAGAAGTCGAACGCCGGAGCCACCGCGAAGAAGCCGTAGGGCCCGAAGCTGGACGGCAGCGCGGAGCCTTCGATAAAGTCCATCCCGGCGTCGAGGAGATTGAGCCCCGGCCCGTTCTTCCACGCCAGATAGTCGATCCCGAGATCCATCAGGTCGCTTTCGCGGACCTCGTAGACGTTGAGCGAGACCACGAACTGCGGAATCGGCCGGTCCAGCCAGGCCAGGTACTTGTACATGTCCTCGGTCTTGTTGGCGGAGTCCTTCCAGTAGATCCGGTTCGAGGCGGTGTCGACCTTGGCGACGGCGTCCTGGTTGACGGTGTCGTCGGTCGAAGAGGCCAGGATTCCGGCGTTCTTCATGATCGTCACCAGCGTGTCGCCGGAACGGTACAAGGGCGCGTAGACCGCCCGGGTGATCCCGGTCCCGGCGACGCCGGAGCCGTAGGCGTCCTTCTTATCCACCGGCCGGTCCAGCTTGGCGACCATGTCGTCGATGTAGGGCATCAGCTGAACCGGGCAGTTGACCACGAGGAACTGCTTTTTGCCCGCGGTGTAGGAGATGCGGTCCACCGAACCGTTTTTCGCGTAGCGCTTCACCGCGCCGATGAGGAACGGCGCAAGGTCATTCGCCTTCTGGTACTTGAGCTCGTAGAACTTCGAAACCATATAGTTTTGCGCGTCGTCCTCGACCAGGCGGATGGTCTGCACGTTGCCCGGCAGTTCCGCCGCGCCGAGCGAAGAGAGAAGCATGGCGGAGCATACCGCCGCGGCTGTCTTATTTCTGATTTTCATAGATGATGATTCTTTCCTGATTTTCCGTAGGATCATGGCAAGCCGAAACAACAATTCTTATACTCTCTTGATGAATATTCCTTCCTGACAGCGGGCCGATATCAACTCTACCGTTTGAGTTGTGATTTTTAGAATCTAGCACAAGTTCACCGAATAGCAAGCACGGATTAAAAAAAACAGTTTTCTTTTTTCGCTTGCTTAAAATCAGGAATTATGCAGATTCAGAGAGGATTTCAGGACAAAACGCCCCCTTGGCGACGACCGCCGCAATACACTACTAATCAAATAGAGTTTATTGATTCATACCGCGTCCGGCGCGGGAATTCATTTCACCGGCTGAAAGCCGTACTTCTGAAAGACGGCGGCGGCGGCGGGCGTTTTGAGATAGGCGAGGAACTTTTCGCCCTCGGCTTTGGCGGCTCCCGCGGCGATCACCGCGGCGGGGTAGATGACCGGGCTGTGGCTGCCGGCGGGGGCCTGCGCCGCGACGCGGACCTTGTCGGCCATCAGCTTCGCGTCGGTCTCGTAGACGACGCCGGCCTCGACCTCGCCCCGGGCGACGAAGGTGAGCACGGCGCGCACGTTTTGCGCGAAGACCGTCTTGGGCATGACGGCGTCGGCGATCTTCAGGTTCTTGAAGATTTCCGCCGCGTACTTGCCCGCCGGGACCACCTTGGGGTCGCCGATGGCGATGGACTTCTCCCCGAGCTTGTCCGAGGCGAGGTCTTGAAAACCAGCCAGTTGCAGCTTGCCGCCCGCCGGAACGATCAGCACCACCTTGTTCTCCAGAAGGTCGCAGCGGGTGCCCGGCTGGAGCAGGCCCTTCTTCTCGAGAAGGTTCATCTTATCCCGGTTGGCTGAAATGAAGAGGTCGGCGGGAGCGCCGTTTTCGATCTGCACCTGAAGTTTTCCGGACGCCTCGTAGTTCGGGACGATCTTGATTGCGGGGTTTGCCTGTTGGTATTGTTGGATGATTTCGTTCATGCACTCCTTGAGACTGGCCGCGGCGGCCAGGTTCACTTCCGTGCCATACGCGGCCACCAGGCCGACGAATGCAACGACTGCGGACAACAACATCTTCAATTTCATGGAACACCCTCCTTTTTGCGGGTTGGATGCACCGTAATTTAGCACGAACAATGCCAGGACGCAAGCCGGAGATGATTTCATGCAAAGAAACTGCAAAAAGAGGGAAATCAGGCTCAAAACAGGAAAAAACGGAGACGGAAGAAAGCTTCGGGAATCCGCCGGAAAAAAAATCCCGATTCCCGCAGTTCTTTCGTTTCACACGAAAAAACAGTCTACAATTTTGTAACGATTTCTTACATTTCCGTTGGCGTTCTTACCGGCGCGTAGGCTGGCCTACATCTGCGTCGGATTCCGGCGCGGCAGCCTCAAATCTTCGAGGGCGGGGCCGGTCAGGCGATAGAGCGTCCAGTCCCGGACGGGTCCGGCGCCGACAGTTTCGTAAAAATGCTTGCCGCCGTCGTTCCAGTTCAAAACCAGCCAGTCGAAGCGGAAGCAGTCCAGCGAGCGGGCGATCTCCGCCAGCCGCCGGAAGAATTCGCGGCCGATCCCCTGCTGCCGGAAGGCGGGGCGGACGAAGATGTCTTCGAGAAAAATCCCCCGCTTCCCGCGGAAGGTGGAGTAGGTGAAGTAATAGAGCGCAAAGCCGATGCGCTCGCCGTCCAGCTCGGCCAGCAGGCAGCCGACGCGGCCGGAGGCGAGCCACTCCGAGAGCGTCTCCACGCGGAGTTCGACCTGGTGGCTGAGGTGTTCGAACTCGGCCAGTTCATGGATCAGCCGGAATATGTCGGCCGCGTCGCCCGCGGCGGCGGATCGAATCGTCCAGTTCATGCGTACTGCTCCTTGATCAAATGAAAGTTGAGGGCGTCGAGCAGGCACTGCGCGATCAGGTGCGCGGGCTCGGTCCCGATGCGTTCCACGGCAAACGGCGGCTCCCACTCGACGAACACCTCCATGTAGCAGCGGTAGGTGCAGTCCATCATGCGCATTTCGACGCGCCGGGCGATGATGTTGAGCCCGGACATGCGGACGACGGCGTCGAGCACCGCCGAGAGCATGTCGGACCCCTTCCCCGGGAACGATTCGCCGTTGGTCCGCAGGACCGTGACGTTGCAGTGGTGGTCTTCGAAGCTGCCGAACACGTCTTTGATGTCGTACAGCGTATTGGGAAACGGCCGCGGCCCGGAATTCTTGTAATAAAGCCGTAAAAATTCCGTGAATCCGAGGGAGGACGAATTCCGGGCCTTCAATTCGCCAAGAATCCGGGTCGCGGCACGGGGGTCGATCGGGAGATGGCAGGATTCGGCGAGCAGGATCACCCCGCTCTTGCCGGAGTGCCGCGAGAGCACGATCCGCTCCGGCACCAGCCGGCCGGCCCCGAACTCCTCGTTGTAGGTGGCGCGGGATTTGCGGATGCCGTCCTGGTGGATTCCCGAAGCGTGCGCGTGAATCCGGTTGCCGAGGAACGGGTGCCCCGCCGGGGGCGGATAGCCGGAGAGCCGGCAGAAATGGAGCGCGCATTCCAGCAGCCGCTCCAGGGAAATCTTGCTTTTGCCCCGGTACAGCTCCGGGTGGGCGGCGAGGTTGGCGAGCACCACCTCTTCGGCGGCGTTCCCGGCGCGGTCGCCGATGCCGCAGAGCGTCGATTCGACCTGGGTCGCCCCGGCGCGGATCGCCGCCAGCGTGCTTGCCACCGCCAGCCCGTGGTCGTTGTGACAGTGGATCGAGAGCCGGGCGGTGCCGTCGGCGAACTTGCCGACCCGCTTCATGAGGTTGCTCACCAGCTCGAAAATCTGCTCGGGCGTGGAGACGCCCAGCGTGTCGGCGATGTTGACGACGCGGGCCCCGGCGGCGGTGACGGTTTCGCAGTAGTCGCAGAGAAAATCGAAATCGGCGCGGGTGGCGTCCTCGGCGCCGCATTCGATCATCGGGACCAGCCCGGCGGCGTAGGCGACCAGCGTCGAAGTCTGCTCCAGCAGCTTGCCGGGGCGCAGATTGAGCTTGTTGCGGATGTGCTCGAAACTGACCGGGAACGAGATGTGCAGCAGAGAATTGCCCTTTTTGAGCAGCGCGGCGGTGTCGCGGATCTCCTCGGCCCGGCCGCGGGTCATCAGCGAAAGCTTGGTCGAAGTTCCGGCCAGCACCGAGACGATCTCGGCGCAGCTGCGATACTCCGCCGGGGAGGAAAGCGGAAACCCGGCCTCGAGGATGTCGATGCCGCTCTCGGCCAGTTTTTCGGCCATGAGAATCCTGGCAGGGAGCGGCAGCGCGAAACCGGCCGCCTGCTCTCCGTCCCGGAGCGTCGTATCGAGGAACGTTATGTTGCGCATGGCCCGAGCTCTCTTTCGGTGATCGCCGCGATGGTTTCCAGCGCCGACAGAAAGCGGGTGATCTCTTCTTCGGTCGGCTTGTGTATTTTAAACTCGTCCGGGGAACAGATCTGCTGGAGATCGTCCATCTCGAACAAGGCGGTTTCGACTTCGGCGGGAAGCGGCTCGAGCCGGTTCATTCCGGCGACGAGATCGTGCATGGTATGGTTGTCCGGCAGGGTGCCGTGATGGAGAAAGATCGCCATCAGGTATTTTTCGATCGCCATGCCGATGATGTTCAGCCGGATTTCGGTGGTGAAGATCAGGGGCCGCTTCTGCGCGCCCCGGGCGGTTTTATGGAACGCCCGGCCGTCGTCCTGGAATTTCTTCCATTCAATTTCTTCGATCATTTCGGGCCTCCTTTCGTCCGGCCTTGCGGTTACTCGCAGTTTCCGTTGCAGCTGCCGCGCTGGGCGCAACTGCCGCAGGAGGAGGAAGTTTTTTCCTCTTCGGTCTCTTCGGCGAGCAGCGAGAACCAGCAGCGAAGTTCCTTGACTTCCTCGGCGGCCTCTTCGTCTTTGCATTTCAAGAGCATGGAACGGAATGCGTCCCAGATTTCCGGCATGGAGAAGTTGTACTCCGACTTCGCCAGCCAGTCCGGAAACGAGTGCTCCAGGGCCGCTGCGTAGGCGGCTTTGCGGAATGCCGCATCCTGCCGGACCCGTTCGATAAATTCAAGTGCTGATGTAAGAGCCATTTTCGTTTCCCTTTCGATTGAGATTCCGGACGGGGATCGCCCCGCCCGGAACACGGGTTTATTCCGCCAGCAGGTAGTCGGCCGCCGGTTCGCCGCTCTCGATCGAATCGATCACGGCGTCGATGGCCTCCTCGCTGTCGATGTGTCCGAACCACCAGTTTTCCGGATAGACCACCAGCGCGGGCCCGCGGTCGCAGACCTTGAGGCAGCCGGTGGTGGAGACGGCCACGCCGTTGAGCCCGCGGTCGGCAAGCTCTTCCTCCAGGTACTGAAGAAGCGCGCCCGCGCCGCTCTTGGCGCAGACGCCCTGCGGCGCTCCGCTCATCCGGAACGAGCAGCAGACGAAGATGTGATGTTCAGGTTTCTGCATTTGTCAATCCTCCTTGTTTTTTTTCTGTGACTTACATACAGCCGGTTCCGCTGCCGGTACAGCCTTTTCCGGCCCCGCACATGCCGGGCCGGCGAATCAGGATCGAGGGAAGGTCCTTCCCTTCGAAGAGGTAGGGGAGGATGTCGCGGATCAGCCCTTCCAGCGCGACGACCCGCAGCCCGGAGTTCTCCAGAATTTTCTGCGGATTCGGCCCGCAGCCGCTGACCAGCACCGCCGCGCAGTCGCTGAAGTTCTTCGCCAGCTCCTCCCAGCGTTCGTCGCCGCTGCCGGGGGCGGGCGTCGGGCGCTGTTCGACCAGGACGATTTCGTCGCCCTTCTTCTCGAACACCCAGAGCGCCGGGGCCTCGCCGAGATGGCGGTTGACGAAGAGCCCTTCCATCGAGCCGACCGCGAACCGGGGGCGTTCCGCCGTCGGTTTGATCCGCTTGGCGTCGGCCATCAGCGTGGCGATCTCGTCGGGGTTCGCCTGCCCGAGCAGGCCGACGGCGTCGGCGCGGCAGCGGGCGCAGTGGCTCATCTGCTTGAGGAACTTCGAGGTTCCGGCGCGGACCAGGAGCATCGTCCCCGCGTCGGGAACCTCGCGGCCCTCGAACGCGGTGCCTTCGACGTGCATCAGCGGGATGCAGTTCTGCACGTCGGCGCCGAGTTTGGCGCAGTATTCGGCCACCGCGGCGGCGTGGGTGTCGTTGATGCCGGGGATGATCACCGTGTTGATCTTCACCGTGACGCCGAACTCCTTGAGCTTCTTCAGCGCGGCGGTCTGGTTTTCGAGCAGAATCCGCGCACCCTCTTCGCCGCGGTAGACGTGGGGCCCGAAGCGGACCCAACTGTAGATCTGCGCGCCGATCGCGGGGTCGACCGCGTTCATGGTGATGGTCACGTGCGAGAGGTTGAGCTTGGCGATCCGCTCGACATAAGGCGCTAAGTTGAGCCCGTTGGAGGCGAGGCAGAGGATCTTGTCCGGATACTTCTCGTGGACCAGCTCGAGCGTGCGCACCGTCTCCTCGGGCGAGGCGAACGGGTCGCCGGGACCGGCGATGCCGACCACCGCGAGGTTGTCGATCTTCTTCAGTACCGAGTCGAGATAGGTCAGCGCCTGGTCGGGCTTGAGCACCGAACTGCTGACGCCGGGACGGCTCTCGTTGACGCAATCGTACTTGCGGTTGCAGAAGTTGCACTGAATATTGCAGTTCGGCGCGACGGGCAGATGAATCCGGCCGGTCGTGTGCCGCGCTTCGGAGCTGAAACAGGGGTGTTTTTCGAAATCCATAAGATACCTCCTAAATGTAGGTCCATCCGCTCGGGGCGGCGTTCTGGCTGGCTTCCATCAATGCGTTGCAGATCCGTTCGAAGAGATTCAGCGCACCGCGGTAGCCGAGGTGCAGAATCCGGTGTCCGCCGATGCGGTCGTGGATCGGAAATCCGCAGCGGACCATGGGGATGCCCAGATTCCGCGCGAGATAATACCCTTTGCTGTTGCCGATGACGAAATCGGCTTTTTCCGCCTCGGCCATCTCCAGCACCGACGCGAAGTCGGTGTCGTCCTGGACGGTGACCTTCGCCTTGGTGTTCTTGAGGCTCTCCCCGACCCGGGCGGCGAACTTATCGTTGGCCGCGCCGGTGGCGGCGAGGATCGGCACCACGCCGATCTCGTCGAGGAACGAGGCCATCGCCGCGACGAAGTCCTCTTCGCCGTAGAGGATCGCCTTCTTGCCGGAGCAGTACTTGTGCCCGTCGATGTAGGCGTCGATCAGCCGGTTGCGCTCTTTCTCGCAGACCGCCGGGAGGGGGTACCCGGTCAGTTCGGTCAGCAGCCGGAAGAACTCGTCGGTCTTCTCGATCCCGATCGGCAGGTCGGTGAACGCGGCGGGGACGCCGCAGGTCTTCTCCAGATAGTTCGCCGCGTTGTCCTCGGGGACGGCCCGGCCGAGATAGATGGTTCCGGCCGCCTCGCCCATCTTGCGGATCGCCTCGATGGGGGTGCCGCCGGCGGGCAGCTTCTGGTAATCCTCCCAGGTGCCGCCGTCGAGCGTCTCGGAGTAGTCGGGCAGAAGCGTGTACTCTTTTCCGTACAGCGCCAGCAGCCGGTGCAGCTCGCGGAGGTCCTCGGCGGAGACGAAGCCGGAGATCAGGTTGATCCGCTCCCCTCCCCGCTTGCGCTCCGGGTCGGCGATGGCCTTGACCGCCGAGACGATCGCCTCGTGGTAGCCGTCCATATGGGTGCCGCGGTAGCTCGGGGTGGAGGCGTAGAAGATCGGCGGGGCCTGTCCGGCGACGCCGCACTTGCCTTCCCCGCGCTCCTTGATATAGGAATTGAGATACATCGGCACGTTCTCCCCGATCGTCTCCGAGAGACAGGTCGAGGTGACTCCGATCGCGGTCGGCGTGTACTGCCGGGTGACGTTGTCCAGCGCCGTGAACAAATTGTCGCGCCCGCCGAAGATCGCGGTCGCCTCGACGAAGTTCGAGGAGGCGATGTCGATCGGCTCCCGGAAGTGGCTGATTCCGTAGCGGCGGATGTAGGTCGCACACCCCTGCGATCCATGGATCAGCGGGATGCACCCCTCGATGCCGCGCATGGCGAAACACGCCCCCAGCGGGGAACAGAGTTTGCAGGCATTGCGGGTCGATACGTACTGTTTCTTCTCGTCGCTCATCGCAAACCTCCTTCCGCCGCCTTCCGCCGGGCCGGGGAATATTTCCACACCGGACTCATCACGGAAGAATGGACTTCCTTCGCAAAATTCAACATGCCTTCAAAACCGGCCAGGGCCAGTTTCCGTTCGTGATTGTGGTCGCAGAACCCGATGCCCATCTTGTAGGCGATCGGCCGCTCCTTGACGCCGCCGATCAGGAGGTCGGCGCCCTTTTCGAGAACGAACCGGGAAAGTTCGAGCGGGTTGGTGTCGTCCAGGATGACGGTGCCGTCCTCGGTGATCTCCTTGAGGTACTTGTAGTCCTCGTCGGAGCCGGTCTGGGAGCCGACCACCACGGTATCCATCCCGAGGAGGCGGAGCGCCTTGACCAGCGAATACGCCTTGAACGAGCCGCCCACGTAGATCGCCGCCTTGCGTCCGGTGAGGTCTTTCCGGTAGGGTTCGAGCTTCGGCAGCAGCGCGGTGACTTCATCGGCGACGATCTGCTGCGTCCGCTTGAGAATATCGGGGTTCTTGAAGAATTCCGCGACGTCGTAGAGCGCCTTGGACATGTCTTCGATCCCGAAATAGGAGACGCGGATAAATGGGATTCCGTACTTCTCCTTCATCATCTTGGCCAGATAGGTCATCGACCCGGAGCACTGGACGACATTGAGTTTCGCCCGGTGCGCACGCCCGATCTCCGCCACCCGGCTGTCGCCGGTGAAGCAGGCGGCGATGTCGACGCCCATGCGCTTGTAATAGTCTTTGATGATCCAGGTTTCACCGGCGAGGTTGAATTCGCCCATGATGTTGATGCATTCGGGGGCGAGCTCCTTGCCGTCGTCCCGCCCGATCAGTTTGAACAGCGCCTCGCTCGCCGCCCGATAGCCGTCCTTCTTGGTGCCCTTGAAGCCCTCGGAGTGGACGGGGATGACCGGAATGCCGGATTCCCGCGCCACCTTGGCGCAGACCGCTTCGACGTCGTCCCCGATCAGCCCGATGATGCAGGTGCAGTAGACGAACGCCGCTTCCGGATGGTACTTGGCGATGAGTTCGGTGAGGGCCGAGTAGAGTTTCTTCTCTCCGCCGTAGATGACCTCGTTCTCACGGAGGTCGGTGGAGAAGCTGAGCCGGTGCAGCTCGGGTCCGCTGGACATCGAGCCCCGGATATCCCAGGTGTAAGCGGCACAGCCGATCGGGCCGTGAATCAGGTGAAGCGCGTCCGCGATCGGATAAAGGACCACCCGGGAACCACAGAAAACACAGGCCCGCTGACTGACCGACCCCGCGGTGCTGGCTTTGCCGCACTCGATGTCGTGCCCGTCTTTGCCTTTTTCAAAGACCTGTTTCGTTCTTTCTTTCAGAATATCCGTCATTTTCTTTTCCTCCCCGGGTAAAACGAATTCGATTCGTCCGGCGGGTGACCCCGCCGGACGGACCGGTTACATAATCAGTTCGACGTTCTCCTCCGGCGCATCGCGGTCCTGACGGTCCATCAGGAGATCGAGCAGCTTGAGGAGCATGTGCATTCCGCCGCGATAACCGACCACCGGCACGTAGGAGTGACCGATGCGGTCGTAGATCGGGAACCCGATCCGCAGGAGCGGGATATCCATATCCCGGCAGATGTACTTGCAGTAGGTGTTCCCCATGATCACATCCGGCCGGTTCTCTTTGACCAGCTGGTGGAAGAGGAACATGTCGGCGTTGAGGCCGGTCTTGACGACCACGTTTTCACCGCAGAGCGACTTGACGGTCTTCTCGAACTTCATGCCGGTCGGAGCGGTTCCGGTCACCACATGGAGCACTTCCATGCCGGCGTCGCGGCAGAACCGGACCATGCCGAGCACGGTGTCGGGGTCGCCGACCAGAGAAACCTTCTTGCCGTAGGTGTACTGGTTCATGTCGCAGAGCGCATCGACCAGCTGACCGCGTTCCAGGATCAGCGACTCGGGGACCGAGACGCCGGCGACCTTGCGGAGCTCTTCGACGAAGGCGTCCGTCGCGGAGATGCCGATCGGCAGCTCGACGATGTGACAGGGCACCTTGCACTGCGAATCAAGCAGCCTGGCCGCCGGGCCCGCGCCCAGCTTGCCGACCGCGAAGGACGCGATGCTGTCGCCGGAGGCTTCGATATCCTCCTTCTTGCAGCCGCCCTTCGGATACATGCGGAACTTGCCGTCGAGCGGCCCGTTCACCACATCGCTGGTATCCGGGTACATGATGTACTTGATGCCCATTTCGGAGACGATGTGCTTGAGTTCCGACATGTCGCTCGGTTCGATGAACGAGGGGATCAGCGTGATCTTCTTGTTCTTCTTGCCGGAGCTCTTGGCGAAGGTTTTCACCATCGCGGTCGCCATATTGGCGTAGCCGGTGACGTGCGATCCCGTGAACGAGGGCGTATTGGCGTGGAAGACGACCTTCCCTTCGGGGATCTTCTTCTCGTCGTAGGCCTTGTTGATGATCTGCACGAGGTCGTCGCCGATGACTTCAGACAGGCAGGTCGTGTTGACCGCGATGATGTCCGGCTTGTACAGCGTGAAGATGTTGGTGATCGCGTCGAGCAAATTCGCCTGTCCGCCGAAGACCGAGGAGCCTTCGGAGAAGGACGAGGTCGAACCCATGATCGGGTCGTTGTAGTGGCGGGTCAGCGCGCTGCGGTGATAAGCGCAGCATCCCTGCGACCCGTGGCTGTGCGGCAGACAGTTGTGGATACCGAGCGCCGCATACATCGCACCGATCGGCTGACAGGTCTTGGCCGGGTTGACGGTCAACGCCTTGCGTTCGGTGATTTCATCTGGTGTATGTCTCAAAAGCATGGCGGCATCTCCTTATTCGTTACCGTAGGTCGCCGCGAGTTCCGGGTTGGTATCCCAGGGAGCCTTGGCAAACTTGAAGGCGTTGCTGTTGACGAGCCGGTCGATTTCGCGATAGAAGTTGATCGCGCCCTTGAACCCGGCGAACGGTCCCATGTAGTCGTAGCTGTGAAGCTGCTTCATCGGAATCCCGTGCTTCTGCACCACATACTTTTCCTTGATGCCGGCGCAGACGATATCGGGATGGTAAACCTCGAGAAGCTTCTCCAGCTCGTAGTGGTTGCAGTCATCGACGACCAGGGTGTTTTCCGGCATATCCGGCATCATGCCGTGGTAGTCGCTGAACTCGAATCCGGCGGCTTCGCGTTTGGCCTTCTCCTCTTCGGAGATCCGGGGGGCGAACCGGGTTTCGTCGGCGGTGACGGTCAGCTCTTCGATGTTCCGCGAGTCGGCGTCGACCGCGATGGTCGGAATGACCTTGCGGCCTTCGTAGTCGT
>CAYSZM010000023.1:0-41015 GCA_964435365.1 uncultured Victivallis sp.
TGAGCTCTTCGCCGTCGAGTTCGCAGTTCCACGACCAGAACGGCGTGTCGCGGTAGAGTGCGCCGGGCGCGGCGAACAGTTGGTTGAAATTTTTCCTGCTGTCTTTGCTGTAAAGAGTTTCCATCGTTTTCTTCTTGCGTTTGATGATTTTGGTGCTTTGTTATAGTTAAAAAAGATTCAGTTCTTTTTTCACGATACCCGGAATATTTGCGCGAATCATCTGATTGGGGGAGTTCAACACATGTTGAGCATGAAAAATGCTCAATTCGTTGATCCGGTCGGAACTCAAGAATGCTCCGGCGGCCCCGCCCCAGCCGAAGTCGGAACGATTTGCCGAGGGGCAGCGCACCCCGAGGCCATAACCGTAATTGGCGTTGAGCGAATAGGTTTTCATCTGCCCGGCATTGAGTTGCTGGGCAAGCATGAGTTCGAGGGTGTCATGTTTGAGGAGCACATCATCCTGACGCCACGCCTCAAGGAACTTCATATAATCCTCCACCGTGGAGACGCAGCCCCCGCCGCCGGAGGCATATTTCGAACCCAGACGGCAGAAATTCGCAGTGACCCGTTCCAACCGTTTTTCTTCCGCCAGATAGCGATAATGGCCGGAGATCGTGTCAAGCTCCGATTCCGGCAAAAGGAAGGAGGAATGGATCATGCCGGTCGGCGTAAAAATATTTTCAGCCGCATATTCCTCAAAAGGCATACCCGAAACCTCTTCCACCAGAGCGGCAAGCACGTCGTGGCAAAGACTGTATTGCCACTTTTCCCCCGGCTCGAAATCCAACGGATCTTGCGCCAGATAGCGCATGGTTTCCCGTGTGGGACAAGTTCCATCGGTTTCTTTTTGGGCGCGCTTGAGATTTTCAGAACCGACATCGTAAGTAAACCCGGCAGTCATGGTGAAAAGATTCCAGACCGTGATCTTATTTTTCGCCGGAACGATGCCGTTTTCGGTTCTGACGGTCATTTCAGCAAATTCCGGCATATAGTCGGCGAGTTCGTCGTTCAATTTGAAAGCCCCCTTTTCCCACAACTGTAATGCTGCGACACAGGTGATGGGTTTGGAGCAGGAGTAGATGTAATACCGTTCTTTGCCATTGATGGGGGTCCGGGCATCAATATCCGAAATGCCGTTCATGTGACGGTAAATCTCTTTGCCTTTGCGGCAGACAATACAATCCACGCCGGGGATGCCCATTTTTAGAAAAGAATCTAAAAATGCCGTCAAATCGTGAAACATCATAACCTCTTGAATGCCTTCTGATTTTCTTTGCGGATCATTTATTTCCTGATGTTCTTGCCGTAAAGAGTTTCCATTGTTTTCTTCTTGCGTTCGGGCGGCTCTGGTACTTTATTATAGCATACTCGAAAACGTGCTGATTTGCCATCACAATCGAATCAAAAAACCGCACAAAACAATCAAGCGTGGGGAAAAACAGGAAAATTTCGAAAAAAACGGCTTTGAGTGCTAACATTTTTGCCGTCGGAAACGTCTTATTGGCAGACAAGGAGATCGGAACATGAGACGGATCGGATATGCGGTGCTTTTCCTCGCCTGCTGCGCCATGCTGGAGGCCGGAACCTTGCGGCTGAACCCTGCGAAGTTTTCGCTGGAGGCGCCGAAGGGGAGCATCGCGTTGTCGAGCTACCTCGAAAACCTCCCCCTGGGCCGGATTGTCTCCCTGCAGGGGCGTACCTTGCGGCTGGAAAACTATCCGGGGTTCGGCGTGGAAATGGAAGTCCTTGCCTCGCGAGTCGTTGCCGGCCCGGTGAAAGTCCGGATTCACGGCCGGACCCTGACCGGGAATCCGGCGGCGGCCTTCACGCTCGATGTCGTCGGGTTTCATAGCAAAAGCACCGATTGTACGCGGTCCGGCGCCGTGAAAGCGGTCACCCTGCCGGTCGAATTGAAATCGGACGCCGATACCGTGGAGCTTACGTTCGATCTGGACGCCGCCTCGCTCAACTGCAAACAATGCGGCAAGCCGATGGAAACCTGCCTGCTCACCGGCACCCTGCGGCTCTCGCCCGAATGGAGAGAAGAAGCCGCCGGGTTGGAAATCTCCGGGATCGAGTTCATCACGGCGTTTCCCGCGACCGAGCACGCCAAATCGAACGCCCCTGATTCCCTGCAGGTTCTGCTCCGCGAGGAGTCCGCCCGTTGTGAGGCGTTGCGGCGGAAACACCTGACGGTTCTGCGCGGCATCCGCCCGGACAACCGGTTCGACGGGGAATCGTTCCGTGATTTTCCGCCGGGTGAAAAGACGGACGGCAGCGTCCTCTATTTCACCGCGGAAGAACTCTCCGCGCTCAATCCGGAGTTTGACATCCGGCGGATTGCCTCCTGGCCGTTCTATGATCACGGTGCCTGGACTCCTTATGAGGCAGGGCTTTACGGACTGAATGACGTGACGCGCGCATTCCTCCGCAACGGCGTGATCTATGCGATTGGAAACGGCATTGTTGCACGTTGGGACGCCGCCGCATCGCGCTGGGATTACGTGGCCGACAAGACCGTATTCCGGCCCCGGCATCGGCCGGTGAAGCAATTCCCGGGAGAAGAGCGCAACGTCTATCTTGTCTCCAATAAGTTGTATCGTCTCTCCGACGGGACTGAAGTCGCTTTCCCCGCCGATGCGACGCAGGCGCATTGGGGATTCGGCCAATATGCCGCGACCGGAGGAAAGGTTTATTGGATTTCGAAAGACCGCCGTTCGATCTATGTCGCCGATCCCGATTTCAGCAACCCGAAGAAATTGGCGTTCTCGCCTCCGGACAATGCACCGCTCGGCGAAATCGGCGGCGTATTCGCGGCGGAAAGCAGCGGAACGCTGTTGATCGAACATTACCGGATGGTCAATTATGACCGGAGCGTGCGCTGTCTGGAACTCGATCTTGCCGACCTTGGCTGCCGGGTGAAACTGCCCGTGGTACAGATGGGGCAGGGGCTCCGGGATTTCGGCGCCGGCTGGATTTTTTACGGTGGCGGCGGACAGCTCCTCGATCCCGGAAAGGGGAAACCGTTTGTCACCTGGGCGGACACCCCCTGTCTCAATTTGCCCCGGTCGGGACTGAAGCGCCTGAACGCGCCTTCCGAACTGCAATCCTCCGTGCGGATCGGTCCGTACCTCGCAATCGGGAAGGCTTATCCGGGCCGGTTGTATTTTCTCAATCTGTTCGACCCGCGCAATTCTTTGAAATTGAACGGATTTCATTATTACCGCAGCTTTGAGGCGATTCCCGGCGGCGGGGGGATATGGGTGACCATGCCGGACGGCTTGTACGAGGTTCGCCCGAAGACGCTGCCGCCGCTGCCCGAACTGGCGATGCCGAAAACTGAAAAAGAATCCGTTCAGGCGTTGCCGCTTGCCGAGGTGATCGGCGACGTCACCCCCGACGCCCCCGCCCTGTTCGACGGCGAGAAGAAGGGCGACGGGTTTGTGATGACGATGCGGCCGATGGCGGCCCGGACCGCGTTGGAAGTGGGAGTCAAACTGCCGGGGAAGGGAGACGGCAAAACCCAGTGGCTGTTCCACTTCTCCTGCGATGAGATCGGGAAGTCCGGCCGGCTTTTTTCGGAGATCGAACTTGTCGGCGACGACGGAGCCCGGTTTGTGAAAGTGTACCAGGATTCAAAAACGTTGTACGTCCCCGCCGATGTCACCTCGATCCGTTTTGTTTCCGGTCCCTGCGAGAAGTCGCGGACCGTTGTTCTGAAAGAGATTACGCTGACCAAAAACCCACTCAAGGAGTCGAAAAAATGAAAAAGACACTGTTCCCTCTGCTGATGCTTCTCGGATGTGCGGTGTTCGCCGAACCCGCCCCGGCCGCTCCGGCGCAGCCGGATGAGGTGCTGACCGTTCCGACCGTGGCGGTTCTGCCGTTCGAGGCGCGCGAACGCGGCGCCGAAGCGGTGGACGCCGGGAAATCGGTCTCCGAACTGCTGACCGTCGCGTTGATGGAGTCCGGCTGCGCCGATCTGGTCGAACGCGCCGAACTGGAAAAAGCGCTCAACGAACTCCAGCTCTCCGCCGTCGGGCTGACCGACAAGGAGAGCCAGGTGAAACTCGGTAAATTCATCGGCGCGAAGATACTGATCACCGGTTCGCTGTTCCGTTCCGGAGACAAGAACTATGTGGTGGCCAAGGTGGTCGGCACCGAGACCAGCCGGGTGATGGGGGCCAGCGTGAGCGGCACCGACGAATTCACCGGGATGGTTCCGGAACTGGCGTCGAAACTGACCGCCATTCTCGAAAAACACTCCGCCCGGCTGCTGCCCAAAGCGGAGCAGCCGGATGCCGTCGCGGCAGAGCTCGCCTCCGCGATCAAGGGCGACGGCCGCAAGGTTTTCGTCAAGGTCCACGAGGATATCAACGTCTCCTCGCCCGATCCGGCGGCGGAGACGGAGCTCAAAAAACTGCTGCTGCGTCTCGGCTTCAACGTGGTCGAAACCCGCGAGGGCGCGGATTTCCTGATCCTCGGCGAAGCGGTCGCCGCCAACGCCGGAATGTACCAGAAATTCTCCAGCGCCTCGGCGCGGGTGGAGTTGTCGATCCTGACCGGCGGCAAGAAGCTGCTGGCCGCCGGAGCCGACAAGGAGACGATGGCGGGCGGCACCTATATCATCGCCGCCAAGGAGGCGATCGCGTTCGCCACGCTGCGGCTCAGCCGCGAGCTGTTCCCGGTCATGAAGTAGGCGGAGGGCGGCGGATTGAAACGCTTCGCAGTCACCGTTCTCCTGCTGGCGGGGATGGCGCTCCTCGGAGAAAGCCGCCCCGGACTCGACGAGTTCCTCCCGGTCGCGCGGAAGATGCGGCAGGAGACCATCGAAGAGAGCATGAAGTCGCTGGAAGCGTTGGCCGCGAAGAATGATTTCGCCGCCCGGGCGCTCTATCTCATCTACAGTCGCGGTTATTATGGGCAGCCGGTGGATTACGCCGCCGCCGCCCTGAATTTCGACCGGATTTTCGACCATGAGACGATCCACTTCTGGACCGGCGAATACCGCAATGTCTGGAAGCCGCTGCGCCTGCCGCCGACGGAGAAGGAACAGACCGTCTTCATCAAAGCCTGGGGCGGGAGTTACAGCAACCCGGTGCTGATCCGGGAGAAATTCATTCTGCAGGGCAAATATCCGCTGAAATCCTGCTATCAGGAAGAGATGGCGAACATCGGCGGAGTCGGCGCGCGCACCCTCTTCTCCGAGTGGATCGACCGGGCCGACGGCAGCGACAAGGAGTGCCGCCAACTCGCCATCGAACTGGGCTGCGCGGCGGCGATGCATTCCGCCGCCGGAAATCCCGCGATCACCCCGGAGAAGTTGAAATTGCTGCGTGCCGCCGCCGATGCCGGATACGTTCCGGCCATGATCGACGCCGCCGCGGCATTGACCCGCGAAAAGGGGCCGATCGATTTGAAGGCGGCGCGGCAGTATCTCAAGGCGGCCGTGAAGAAGTGCGAAACCTATGCCCCCGTCGGCTGCAAGCATGCGGAAGACGATTTGAAGAGGGCAAAGACGCTGCTGGCCGACATTCCCGATTCCGGCCTGACCACGCCCGAACTGCTGGAGGTCGGCCGGAAGAGTCACTCCTCAAACTACTCCCGGCTGCTGGCCTGCGAAATCGCTTCCCGGAACGACCACCCGAGTTGCGAATATTTCCGGGCGATGCGGGAGCACGATCATCGCAAGGCGTTGGCGATGAAAAAGAACGCCGCCGCCAACGGCAGCCCGGAGGCGGTCCGGGACCTGTTGAAGAGCCTGAACTCCCAGGACCCGGAATACTGGCAGGTCTTGTACATGGCCGGAAAGCTCGGACTGCCGCCGCGCAACCCCGGTGATAAACTGAGCTACTACGCCGAGGCATTTTTCGCATTGCGGCAGAGCGGTTCCCTGCTTCCCGGCGACGGCCATAAAAAGGCGATGGCGGCGCTCGCCGAGGTTTATCCCCCGGCACGGGAGCTCTATGACAGGGAGTTCGCCCGGGAGGACACGGCAGACACGCGGATTTCAGTCAAGGTCAGTCATGCGGATATCGTTACTGCGGAATGGGTCGAGCATCTCGGCCGGAAAGTGTGGAAGATTTCCGTCAAGCCCTCGGAGGAAGAGACCTATGTCGACTTCACCCGGACTCCGGTTCCGGAGGATGGGAACGGGCGGCTGATCATCCGTAATTTTACATCGAGCATGAGCAATCTGGCCGCATCGGCGATGATGATCTTGCCGGATAAGAGTAAGAAACGCTTATTGGTGAATGATTTGTACTCCGGGCCATTGCCGCTTCGAATGCGTCTCAATCTCGCGCCTGCCTCAACGGCGTTCGAACTCTTCATTCAGGGGTTGTAAACGGTGAAAAAACTTCTCGCTCCTTTGTTGCTGATGGCCGGGTTCCGTCTTGCCGCCGCGGTGGTCGCCCTCTCCGGGCAGGACGACGGCGGGTGCCGGCTTGCCGATCTTGCCGTGGCGGAGCTCTCCGGAAGGTTCTCGTTCGTGGAACGTCAGGAGGTCGATGCGATTCGCCGCGAGGCGGCGCTGACGCAGCAGTTCGCCGGGGAAAAGCTGGCGCGCAAACTCCGGCTGACCGGCGCCGATCTTTTCGCCGCCATCGAGACGCTTCCCGGGGGAGGGCGGCGGCTGACCGTGTTCGAGAGCAACTGCGGCTTCCGGCTCAAACAGCTTTCGCTTCCGCCCGCCGACGCCGACGCCATCCGCGCGATCGGGGAGGCACTCGATACCGCGGTGAATTGGAACAGCGCGCCCGAGTCGGTGCGCTTCGTCTCCGTCGCCGGGGTGCGCAACAATCTTCATTACTCGCTCAAAGGGAAGGCTTCCGCAGAGACGGATGCGCTGTTGCGGCGCACCGCCGCTCTGGACATGGTGACGCTGGAACGCGAATACCTGATCGAGCTTCTGCGCGAGCGGAGCTTGGCCGGACGCTGGGAAAAAGCGGTGACGGCTTCGGAGATTCTGCACTTCGAGCTGAATCCCGGCGCCACGGCGAAGCAGTTCTCCGTGGTGGCCTGTTTTACCGATCCCGCCGGGAAGATCGTGTTCCGGCAGGAGTTTGCGGATCATGATTCCGACGGGATAACGCGGATGTTTGCCGCGATTGCGGAATATCTGAAGACGCCCCGCGACATAAACTGTTTCGACCGCAAGACCGAGGCGGCGCGTTTCGCCCGCGAATCGAAGCTGGCGCGTCAAAATAACGATTCCCTCAATGCGTTGAAGAAACAGTTCGCCGCTTTTGCGCTCGATTCGAGCAATCTTGACTATTTGACCGGGAATGGAGGCTGCGAGCTGGAGACCGCTTATCCCTGGGTGATGGCGACGCTGCAATCCCTCGTGGACAATCCGGCGCTTCTCAATCACTCGCAGAGCAATCATTTTGCGAGCAGTATGTTTTATCTGCTGTGGCGCGACGGTTTCCGGCTGACTCCGGCGGAACGCAGATCATATCGGGAGTTTCTGGAGCGCAACCGGGATTTGTTCCTCAATGCCGATTCCGATCAGAATTCGCGGAGGTCCAAATCAGAGCGCGCGATGAATCGGCTTCAACGAGAGGGACTGTTCTGGTATCCGGACAAGGCGGCCTACGTCGCCGCCGGGCTGGCCGATTGGAATTCCGTTCTGGCGTCTCTGGAGGAACCGTGCCGCCCGGCGGAGCGGAAATTATTGCTGACAAGCCGGGTCTATCGAATGACATTCCCGCTTTTTGATATTCAGAAGGCGATGCCGCGCAACCGATTGACCGAGTTGACCGCCGAACTGGCCGGGCAGCTTGATGCGATGAAAATTCCTGAGCTCAAGCCGCTGGCGGCGATGCTGAAAGCCAATGCGCTGCTTTACTCCCGCGATTACACCGACGAGCGGGCGCTTGCCGCGTTCGCCGAATATCTGCGGGCTGCGCGCGAGACGCAGGCCGGGTTGCCGAACCAATGCACCTGGTATGACCACGAAGCGGTGTCGCGATACCCCGGCCTGCGTGACCGGATTCAAAAAATGGCCGAGGGCGGCGAATTGCCTCCTCCCGCCCCGGTTCCCGCAAAAGAGCAACCGGCTGCCGCAAGGCTGTGGCCCGACGCCGGGGAGGAACGGCGGATTCTCGCCTCGGCGGTCTCCGGCGATCTGCAGACCATCCTTTTCCTGACGCGCGACGACTTCGACTATCAGGTGATGCGCCTTGAACCG
This sequence comes from uncultured Victivallis sp., assembly GCA_964435365.1. Classification (GTDB taxonomy): domain Bacteria; phylum Verrucomicrobiota; class Lentisphaeria; order Victivallales; family Victivallaceae; genus Victivallis. Next base: position 8,192 of record CAYSZM010000023.1, read on the forward strand.
GGCGGCGGGACGAAACTGCAGGCGACCTTTCCGCTGGAGCCCAATCGCTGGACCGGCTGCGATTACGGCTGGCGGATCTCGATCGGGGACGGCGGATACCTTGTTTTCAACGGCGACTCGGTTTACCCCGGGAGTTCCGACGGCGGTCTCTTGCGCAAGATCGGCATGATTCCCTTCCGGATGAACGCGGTCTGGATGACCGGCAAGCGAATTTTCGTCCTCGGCGACAGCGATCTTGTCAGCTTCGATTGTTCCGGAAAAGACCGCAGAACGCATTTTTCCGCTTCTCAGGAGGGGAAACGCCTGGCGATCCAGAAAGAATCCTCCGGCCTGAACGCATTTTACGGTTGCCCGGGGGCCGATGCGGAGAGTGTGCTGATATTCTTTTTCGGCAGCAGCGGTCAAGCTGAAATCCGGCGTTTTCGGCTCGGTGACGGGAGCTGTGAGAAAATGGCCGATCTGCCGCAGGGTCGCGACGACTATTCGCAGATCGTCCGTTTCAACGATTCGCTGTTCTGGTATTACGGCGCTCCGGACGGAGTGGTCGGGGAGTATTATTTCCGCTACGACATCTCTGCAAACCGGCTGACCGTTCCCGTTTTCCGGAAGGCGAAATACAGTTCATCCTTCTTCCAATCCCGGCTTCCGGACCTTTCGCATTCGTTTCTGCTGGATGAAAAGAACAGCTTTGGCGGAGCGTACCTGATGGCGGGAGACTCGCTTTTCATTACCGGTGCCCTGCCGGACAGGAACAATCTGCCCGGGAGCAAACCGAAGACCGTTTCCGCGGCCGTTCTTACTCCCGGTTCGGCTCCGTCGCTTCTTCCCGCGGTCAACGGGCTGTATCCGTCGCCGGACGGCAAGTCGGTCATCGCGGTCGGTTTCGACCGCATCGAGCGCCTGGATGGTCCGGCTGCTGGAGGGAAATAAAAAAGGAGGTCTTGCAACCTCCTGAAATAAGACGGATTTCTCCATATTTTCGTTAAAGAATGTTTCGTCCCAATTCCCGTGCGTCGTCAAGGGCCGGATTCGCTCGAATTGCCCCTTTTTCTTCCACGCCGCGCACAAGGATTTTCCCCGCGTCGGCCAGGCGGAAGTAGCTTAACGTTGAATGGTACTGGGCAAGGATACTGTCAAAGACCTCCGGGATGGTGTCGGCCGCCACGAGCAGCAGCGCCAATTTCCTGACTTTGAATTCGTTGCGGATGGGCGCGTGGAGCCGGTCGATGATGGCTTTGAGCTGGGCGCTCAGGCCGTAGAAATACACCGGAGAAGCGATGGCGATCAAATCCGCCGTCTTGAGTGTTTCATATATGCCGGGCATGTCGTCCTGCTGAAAGCAGTCATGACTCTTGCGTTTGTAGCAGGCGTCGCAACCGATGCACGGATTGACGTGCCTGTCGCTCACCGAGATGAATTCGACCTCATTGTGTTCGGCGGCCCCGGCGGCAAAGGCATGGGCGAGCAGATCGGTGTTTCCGCCTTTTCGGGCGCTTCCGAGCAGAATGACAATTTTCATTTTCCCGTTTCTCCCTCTTTACACAGAAAGAAAAAGCCGCCCATTCGGACGGCTGAAATTGAAATGGTAGCGGGGAATGGAATCGAACCATTGACCTTCAGGTTATGAGCCTGACGAGCTGCCACTGCTCTACCCCGCGACGAGATATGGGGTGGTAGACCGGACTTGAACCGGCGACCTCCTGGGCCACAACCAGGCGCTCTAACCAACTGAGCTACAACCACCATCTGAATCACATTTTATCAATGTACTCCCGATTCCGAAAAAATCAAGCCGGACTATGCAGAAAATGGCGATTTTTTGGGCGTCAGGCCGTGATCAGCCGGGGACCGGCCGGGCGTTCGCTCAGGACCGTCACCGCCCAGACCAGCGCGTCGAGCCGGTCCGGACTCTTCGCCGAGGCGGGCGTGAAGCCGGTCATCTCCTCCTCCAGCTCCGGGAAACGGCCGACATGATGTACCCGCCCCTGTTCGTACAGAGCCGCCACCGGCTCGGCCCGGGCGATCTTTCCCCGCGTTGCCCGCACCGCCCGGTAACTCAGGTTCGGATTCAGCCGCCGCAGCACCGTCTCCACCAGTTCCCCGCCGTTGTTGACCTCACCCACCACGCGGTCGGCGCGGAAGCGGTCGTATTCGGCGTTCACCGCCGCCGACCACTCCGCCGGACGACCGCGCAGACTCGCGTCGGAGAGCACGAAGTAGTGGCCGTCGCGGGAACGTCCGGCGGTCACGATCCCCGTCCGGTCGCTGGAGGCGCTTCCGGTCACCGCCGGGTCGACTCCCACCACGATGCGTTCGAGTTCGGGGGCCTGCGCGACCCGGTGGCGGTCGATCAGCTGCTGCGACCAGAGCGCTCCGGCGATGTCGTCCAGCCAGACGCCTTCGAGGAAGCGGGCGCGCTGGCGGTCGGAGAGCCCCGCGAGCGTCTCCTCCAGGTAGCCGTCGGGCAGGTTCTCCGCGTTGGCGGCGGGGTTGAGCAGCAGCGAAGCGTAAGCGTCGGGAAACACCACCGGCAGGTTCGTCACCGGGTCGGTCTTGTCGATGAAGAGTTTGTAGCTCCAGTGCGATTTCCCCGCCGGGTTGCAGTCGAAGTACGCCTTGTTGACCAGCTCCGTCTTCTGGGCGAGCCGGGTGAGGGCGGTGTTGACCGCCTCGTACCCGATTTCGGAACATTCGTTGAAGTAGACCGTGCTGAACTCCTTGCCGAGAATCTTGTCTGCCCGCTCCCCGGCGTCGAGTCCGCCGAACCAGATTTCGGAGCGGTTCGGCAGCCGGATGAACTGGTCGCGCGACGATTCGGCGAAGCGCAGCCCGGGGAACGCCAGCTTCGCCACTTTGGGCAGCGTATCCATCAGCACCGACTGCCGCACCGTGTTGGCGTGGAGCCGCAGGATCGCGTGGCGGCTGCCCGGCGCCCGCAGCGCCCGCACCAGCAGCGCGTAGACCAGGATGAAGGTCTTCCCGGAACGCGACCCGCCGAAGAGCAGAACGTAGCGGCTTTTTCCGCCGAGCAGTCCGAGCGCCCGTTTTTGGGCGGCGGTTTTGCGGAAAATCCGCTCCATATCAGTAGGTTTCCCAGTAATTTCCGCTCCAGGTGAAGCCTTCGGGCGACTTCTGATAGCTGCGGGTGATTCGCGTGTAGAGCCGCCCGACGTCGTTATAGGTCTCTTTGCAGTGCTGGGCGATCCTGAGGTAGGAGCCGTTGATTCCGGCCACGCTGCCGTTGAAGCGGCGGGTCGCCGCCCAGGTGGCCAGGTCTTCGATCTGGGCGGCGACGCTGCCGGAGACGTAGACGCTGACCGTGATGACCAGACAGCGCACGGTCTTCTCGATCATCGACTGCGGCAGCTTCGTCTCGCTCTGGAACGGGCAGCCGAACAGCGGACTCCAGTTCGGAATCGGCAGGAACTGGCCGTCGGGGAGTTCGCTGTACCCGGCCATCTCCGCGGTGATATGGAAGTCGGCCATGTCGACCGCGACGTCGGTGCGGGTGTCGAGCCCGGAGCGGTCTTCGGTCGAATAGTTCTGGAACAGCCCCGGATTCCCGCTGTGCTGCGCTTCGACATCCACCTCGTACTCCATGTCGGAGAGGCGGGCCGGGGTGATCTTGGTGATCAGGCAGCCGGCTTCGGCCCAGTCGACGGGGGCGGTTCCGGTGAGCATCAGAAAGCCGGGGAGGTCCGCCGCCAGCACCCGATAGCGCGCTTTCCAGACGATTTCGCGCAGGATTGCGCCGGAGCGGGCGAGCCCGGCGAACTCCTCGGTGCGGACCTGCGAAATGCGGCGGGTCTCCGCCTTCCGGGTTTTGAGGGTGACTTCGTAGCCGATTTTGCCGACGGATTTTGCTTCGATTGCGGTGAGCAGAAACTGTTCCCCGGCCCAGGCTTCGGCTCCGCCGACGGGGTGCAGCGCCGCGAACGCCTCGTAGCCGCCGGTGGCGACGAACCAGGTGTTCTCCCGGGTTTCGAACCCGTCCGCGTCGAGGCCCGGAACCGGGAGCCCGAGTTCGGCGAGCGTCGTTTCGCGTGCGGTGACTTCGAATTCGACGGCGAGCTCTGAGGCGGTGACCGTGCAGCTTTCGCAGACGAAAGCCCCGCCTTCCCAGTCGAGCACCCGGCCGGGGGAGGGGATGAGTTCGGCGGCGAGCGTCGCCGGGGCGCGGAAGGTGCGTTTGCGGCGGAGCACTCCGTCCGAGGCGCGGGTTTCCGACACCGCTCCGAGCGCGGCCGGAACGAAAGTTCCCTCCTCATCGGCGGCGAATTCCGTGCCTGAAAAGGTCACCCGGCAGACCGAGAGGTCGACCGGCTTGATTTCGATGTCCGAGACCAGGAGCGTTTCGGAGAATTCGAACGAGCCGTCCGCCGCCGGAATCCGGAACGGCTCGCCGATTTTCCCGGCCCAGGCGCGCGCCTCGTCCAGCAGGTTTTCCAGCTCCGCTGCCGGTTCGCTGCGGGCCAGTTGCCAGGCGTTTTCCAGCGTGACCGTGCCTTCGGCGCTGATTTTGAGATTGGCGTGATAAAGATTCTGTACGATCATAGGGGCCTCCTTGGGTTGAGACGCGGTTGCCGAAAAGGCGCGACGTTACTTTCGGCAACCGCGTCTTGATTCATGACTGCGTGAAAAGTCAACCTTTCCGCTCGCAGCGGGGAGAAACGGCCGTAATTTCCGCTTTTTCATCGGTAATTTTCTCACCATGATTGCATTACGGATAATTTTGTATATTTTTATTGTAATATATAGAAGCGAAATGCGCTTTTTTGAGGTTTTTTTGCCTTATTTTCGGGCGTTTCAGGGGGGGCATCGCGCCCGCCTCTTGACACGGATCAAAAAGAGCGGCATAATTGAAATCAGTGAACCGGAACAGAAGGAGTAAACAGTGAATCGGGAATTGCGACTGACACCGCCGGAGAGTACCGAATCTCCGCTTTACATGCAGATTGCGGACGCCCTCCGCAACCTGATCGAGAACCGCACGCTGCGGCCCGGCGACCAGATCCCGCCGACGCGGGAACTGCGCGACCGCTTCGACGTCAGTACGATCACGGTCGAAGCCGGACTCAAGCTCCTGGTGGAGCAGAACTATCTGGTGCGGCGTCCACGCCGCGGAACCTTCATCAACCCTGCGCTTGCGCTGCCGGGGACGCCGGCGCCGGCGCCGAAGCGTTCGTTCCGGATCGTTTTCGGCGGAATCGACCTCAACGACCGCTACTGGTACGTGGTGCTCAACGCGCTGGAGAGTTCGGCGAAACTGGCCGGCGCGGACAAGCTCTTCTGCCGCCTCCGCGCCGTCGAACCGGACCCCGCGCTGATCGACAGCCTCGCCGAGGACTGCACCGGGCTCATCCTCTGCGGATACACGCCGCAGAACATGATCGACCGGCTCTGTGAAAGCAACGTGCCGTTCGTCATGATCGGCGGACTCAACAGCCGGGCCGCGGCGAAAGGCGAGGTCGATGCCGTGGTGCACGACGACATTCACCGCGCGTTCCTTTCGACGCGGCACCTGCTCGACCTTGACCACCGCCGGATCTGCTGTGTGGCCGGTCCGGCCGGGAGCCGGCTGGCCGAGGACATCGCCACCGGGTACCGCGCTGCGCTGCGCGAATACAACCAGCCGAAGGATTCCGAGAGCATCTTCCCGGTGGCGAAGCACACCATCGAAGCCGGATTCGAAGCCGGGCTCCGGCTGCTGACCGGGCCCGGCCGTCCGACGGCGGTGTTCGCCTGCGACGACCGGCTGGCGGTGGGCGTGGCCAAGGCGGCGTTCCACCTCGGCTTCCGGATTCCGGAAGATCTTTCGCTGGTCGGCTGCGGCAACCAGGAGGTGGGCAAGATTCTCGCGCCCGAACTCACTACCACGCCGAGTTATCCGGAGCGTTCGGCCGAGATCGCCATCGAGAAACTGTTCGGCCAGCTCGACAACCCGAACCACCGCAAGTCGCGGACGGTGTTGCAGATCGAGGAGATGGTGATCGGCGGCTCCACCCGCATCTGGCGTCCGCTCAGCGAACCGGCGGTGCCGTTTTTTCCGGTCGAGGGAAAACGCCGGATTGCACTTCCGTAAATGATTCCACCGGGTCCGATTTTCGATAACCACATCAACTGGAGGAGGTTTTTATGAGACAGCGTTTGTTTACCTTGATTGAGCTCCTGGTCGTGATCGCCATTATCACCATTCTTGCTTCGATGCTGCTGCCCGCGCTCAGCAAAGCGAGGGATCGGGCCCGGGCGACCAATTGCCTGAACAACCAGAAGCAGTGCTATCTCGCGCAGCGGATGTATATGAACGACAACGACGAACAGCTTTACGCCAGGGAGACCCAGAGCAACGACTCCCAACCGACCTGGAGCGGTATGCTGGTCCGCGAGAAGTATATCGCCGCCTCGACGGACCGCAAGGCGCTTTTCTGCCCGAACTCCTATCAACTGCCGGGATTCCTGCCGGGCAGCTCCTATCACTCCTATGCGACGGTTTTGATCGGCGGGGGGAATTCGGTGCTCAATTTCAAAGCGAAGAAATTCACTTCGGTCAAGCCTTCCGAGCTGTTCCTCGGCGGCGACGGGGCTTCGGTTTCCGCGACGGCGAGCAGGCCCGATTACCGCATGTCCAGCGGCAACTACGTCTCGGGGCGTTCGGTGCCGATCTACTGGCACAATAAACGGGTCAATATGTGGATGTTCGATGGGCACGCCGCCTCATTCCTGTTCCATCAGCTGCGCGGCTGGGGCACCTCCAAGAACAGTCCGGTCAAGCAGAGCCTCAGCAGTTATGCCGGGTATTATTACACCTTCTCCGGCGGACTTTTCCCGGAGAACCTCGGCGCCAATCAGACCATGCCGTAACTAAGGATTGTCACCACGCATGAAAAAGATGTTTTCACTCGCCCTGGCGCTCGGCGCGCTTTCGCTCGGAGCCGCGACCGCTCCGGTCATCGAAAAAATCGACTGCCCGGAGAGCGTCCGGGTCGGGGAACCGTTCCGGCTCGCCGTTACCGCCTCGGTCCCCGACGATGCGGCGGCCACATACTCGTTCAACGGCGAAACCCGCACCGCTCCGCCCGGATTCCATGGATTTGCCGCGAAGGATTTCGCCGCGAAATACGCTGTGACCGCCGCCGACGGCTCGGTCAGTTCTAAGAGCGATTTTCATGCGATGCTTTCGATTCCGTTCCCCAAAGACGAAAAGACGTACACGGTGTGGGCGCGCAAGGCGGGCGGCGCCGTCTGCCTGCGCCGCCCGGAACGCGAACTCAAATGGGTCTTCGGCAAAAACGACGACTTTCGCTGGGTCTGTTTCGGGGCGTTCGACCGCGCCAAGGTCGGCGATACGCTGGTGCTGATGACCGAAAAACCGCCCTATGCCCGCATCGACCGGGTGGTGCTGACCTCCGCTCCGGCGACGGCGTGGAAGCCGTCGGGGGAGTGCGCCGCGCCCGATGAGTTCACCTGGGTTCCGGACCGGTCGGCGGTCGGCGTTCAGACCTTCACCGTCGCCGTCTCGTCCGGCGGCAAGAGCGCCGAGCGGCAGGTCAAAGTGAACGTATTGCCGGGCGGTGAAGAAAAGAGCAAGGCGAATTTCTCCCTGCGCGGCAAAACCCGCCCGCTCGCGATCGGGAAGGACGCGGTCAGTCCGGCGGACTATCCGCTGTTCGATTTTCTCGGGAAAGGGTTCCGCAAGGCGCTCGATGCCAAACCGTTCGGACTCGGATTTCAGGTGGAGCGGATGATCGCGCTCCGCTGCAACGCGTTCCCCGGCCTGCCGGGAACCGTCGTGCTGCCGGTCGGCGCGAAAGCTTCCGGCATCGCCTTCCTGCTCTCCGAATACTGGCAGGGCGAGGTGGGGCAGGAGATGGCGCATATACTGGTTCGTTACGCCGACGGGAGCGAGGAGCGCGTTCCGCTCCGCGAAGAGTACGAACTCTGCGGCAGTCTGCGCAACAATCGCCCGCTTAACGCGCTCTATGTCGGGACGTTCCATTCGGCGCAGGCGGAATTCCATCTCACGGTGTTCCCGTGGGCCAACCCGCATCCGGAGCGGGAGATCGCCGAACTGCGTTTCTCCAACCTCCGGATGGAAGTCTCCAAAGAGGAGAATAAGCTCATTCCGCTCAATGTCACCGCGGAATCTTCGCAACTGCTGCTCGGCGCGCTGCTGCTCGACGACCCGGCCGACGCCAGAGGGCTCGCCGCGCTGGCCGACCGGAAGGACGCTGAAGTCACCGACCGCGCCGCGGTCACCGTCAACTTCGGCGCGCCTTCCGGGGTGATTCACCCCAATGTGTTCAGTACCAATGAATCCGGCGTCATGAATTCCGGCACCGCCGAGTTCGACGATTATCTCGAGAAGATGAAGGCGACCGGCTGCCGGCTGTTCCGTTTCCACTCCGGCTGGAGCCTGGAGAAGGTCTACCCCGAGGGGCTGAAAAATCCGCAGTACGACAAGCTGGTGCAGACCGTTGAAAAGCTCAAGAAGGCCGACCCGAAGTGGGACGTGATGATCTGTTTCAACAAGGTTCCCTCTTATGTGGACTCCAAAACGGCGGAGGGGCGCAAGCTCTTCGCGGAACTCTGCGCCGATCTCGTCCGTGAACTCAACGTCCGGCGGAAACTCGATCTGCGCTACTGGGAGATCTACAACGAGGTCTATTTCAAGAAGATCGAAGAGGACCGCTCGCTCTGGAAGATGTACAACGAAGCCGCCGCCGCGATGCGCAAGGTCGATCCTTCGATCAAAATCGGCGGCTACGCGCCCTGCTGGCCGTCGGTCAGCGCGATCCGCGATTTCTATACCAACTGCCATGATCAGGTCGATTTCATCAGCTATCACAAGTATCTGACCGGGTCGGTGAAGACGCCGACTTCCTACCTGATGGATCAGACCGCTTCGTTCGGCGACGACGCCCGCGCCATCCGCGCCATGGCGGAAGAGGTGACGCCGGGCAAGCCGGTCGAGCTGGCGCTGACCGAGTACAACATCAACTTCAACTGGAAGCCTCACGATCCGCGCCAGGCCGACCAGACCGGAGCCGCCTGGTTCGCTTCGGTGCTCAACCACCTGATCCGGAGCAATGTGGAGATCGCCCAGACCTGGCACTCGCGGGGAGGCGGCACCTTCGGGCTGTTCTCGGACAAGAACGAGACGCGCCCGGCGGCGACGGTGTTCGCGCTGGCCAACCGGTATCTGAGCGGCGATTATTTCGCGGCGGGTTCGGATACGCCGCAGGTGGAGGCGCTCGGCTTCCGCAACGCGGATCATGCCGGACTCCTCCTGGTCAACAAGAGCGGCCGCGAGATCGCCGTCCGGCTGACCCGGCTCAATTCGCCGGACTGGTCGCTCGACCCGGTCCTGCCCTCGGTCGAACTGCACCGGGTGAAGGGCGGCAAGGCGGAAACCACGCTGCTGGAGGCTTTCCCGGAAGAGCTGCGCCTTTCTCCCTACGAGGTGCTCCTGGTCCGGGCGGCCGTCAAAAAATAGAAACGACAGTTGCAATGCGTTCCCGCCGGCGGTATATTGAACCGTACATTTCACTCAAAGAGGAGATACGGAAATGGGACGCATTGCATCGAACGCCGCCGAACTGATCGGGCATACTCCGCTGGTTCGGATCAACCGGCTCAACCGCGGCGGCGCGGAAATTCTCGTCAAAGTCGAATCGGCCAACCCCGGCGGCAGCGTCAAGGACCGCGTCGGCCTCGCCATGGTCGTTGACGCCGAAAAACGTGGCGTCCTCAAGCCCGGCGGCCTCATCATCGAACCCACCAGCGGCAACACCGGCATCGGGCTGGCCCTCGCCGCCGCGGTCAAGGGGTATCGCCTCATTCTCACCATGCCGGAGACGATGAGCGTCGAACGCCGGCGGCTGCTCGCCGCCTACGGCGCCGAAGTCGTCCTCACCGAGGGCGCGCTCGGCATGAAAGGGGCCATCGACAAGGCGAAGGAGATCTGCGCGGCGAATCCGGGCAGCTTCATTCCGCAGCAGTTCGAGAATCCGGCCAATCCGGCCGTCCATTACGCGACCACCGGGCCGGAAATCTGGACCGACACCCTCGGCAAAATCGACGCTTTCGTCGCCGGAGTCGGCACCGGCGGCACCCTGACCGGCGTCGGCAGTTTCCTCAAGGAGCGGAACCGGGAGATCAAGCTGGTCGCGGTTGAACCCGACGCCTCCGCCGTGCTCTCCGGCAAAGCGCCGGGGCCGCACAAACTTCAGGGGATCGGCGCCGGATTCATCCCCGCCGTGCTCGATCGCAAGCTGATCGACGAGGTGGTTCCGGTCAGCGCCGAAGACGCCGGGGAGACGGCGCGGAACTGCGCAAAGACCGAAGGGCTGCTGATCGGCATCTCCTCCGGCGCGGCGCTTTCGGTTGCGCTTAAAATGAGCGAAAAGCCGGAGTGGAAGGGCAAGACCATCGTCGTGCTGCTCCCCGACTCGGGCGAACGCTATTTGTCTACCTGGCTTTTCGGGAACGAGTGACCGGGGAACTCGACGCAGGCACCGCCCGGCAGCAGTAGGTGCGGAGAAATTCTCCGTGCCGGACGTCGGATTCGATCACGAACCCGACCCGGGTCAGGAGCCCGGTCATGATCCAGCCGGTCGTGCTGAATTCGCGGGCGATGTGCATGGCGATGTTCGCCCGGCTCTCCGGCTCCGACTCCACCACCCGGTGGAAATACTCTTCGGGGCGGCCGTTGCCCCAGTCGAACACCACGTCCATGAGGTAGAAGATTCCGCCCGGCTTGAGCGTTTCGAAGATCTTTTCGAGTGCGACAAGTTTCCATACGTCCGGCAGGTGATGGAGCGCCAGCGAGCTCACCACCGCGTCGAAGGTGCGCCGGGGGTAATCGAAGCTCAGGAATCCGGCGTGGAGGAAGTCGATATTGCCGAGTTTCTCGTCGCGCGCCTTGAGCGAAGCGTATTTGAGCATCACTTCCGACACGTCGAGCGCGGTCACATGGGCGCAGAGTTTCGCCGCCGCGCGTGCGAATGCGCCGGTACCCGTGCCGATTTCGAGGACCGCGCTTTTGCTCTTCAGCCCGAGGCAGTTGAGAATCGCCCGGTTTTCCGCGTCGATGTCGCGCATCGCGCGCATCCGTCCATCGTATGCGGCGACCTCTTCCACCGAACCGTAATCGGTGCCGATCTGCTGGAATTCGTCGCGCCGCCAGTCGAAATGTTCTTCCATTGCTTCACCTCCGCCAATACCATATCACACTATTTCCGCGGATTCAAACCGGAAACCGTTTGTTTCCCGTGCATTCGGCTTGCACCGGAGCCGAATGCGGTTTATATTCAAGCGCATTCCTAAATTTTTGAACAAGGGGGGAAATCGGGATGAAACCACAGGCGCGCATCTTTTTTTCGACCAATCTTCTGGCCGGGCATTCGTGGAAGTTCATGCTGCTTCAGGCGGTCGTTTCGATTCTGCTCGGCATCTTTTTCATGACTCACTACGATTCGGCGCTGTTTGCGCTGTCGATTCTGCTCGGCGTCATGCTGGTGGCCAGCGGAGTCGAGGGGTTCTTGCTGATGGGGATGAGCCGACGGTTCAAATTCGGGCTGGCGATCTATTCGCTGTTTTGGATTCTGGCCGGGATGATTCTGGTGGTCAATCCGTTTTTCGGGGCGAGCGTCCTGATTCTCGCGCTGGGGATCTGGTTTATCTTTCACGCCCTGGAACTGTTCACCGGGGCGGCTCTGGACCGGATTCATACCCCCGGATTCCGGATTCTCGTGGCGGTGAACGGGCTGGTTACGCTGGCGTTCGGCATTTTGATTGCGCTGATGCCGCTCGCTGTGGCGGGGGTGCTCAACTGGCTGTTCGCATTCTTCCTGATCTTCTACGGAGCGGTCACACTCGGGGTGGCGCTGCGTTTCCGCAAGATCAGCCGGGCCGTCGAGCCGCCGCCGGAGGATTGAGCGATTTCGCCTGAAAATCGTTTTTTGAGAAAAAGCCGGGTGTTCAACCCGGTTTTTTTATTGCCTGAACCGGGAGCTCAAGATAAAACGACAGCTGTCCGGTTGATGGTAAAGATAAGATTTTCCTGAAAAATGCTCTTGACAGAAAGGATGAATTGACATATAATATTAATGTTCCACGATTGTACCAACCCACTTCCTGAAAGGACCGTTTTCACCGATGTCGGACCTCTTTTACGTCTGCCTTCCGGTCCACTCTGTCCTTTCCGACGCCGCTGCCGCAGTTTGTGCGGCAACCCGCCGAGATTCGCTGTTTTTTACCTTTTGCATCTCCTTCCGGAAAATCTCGAATTTCCGCAATTCGGGGCTTGACACGGTTCTTCCGGTGCGCCATAATTATGGTGGAGCACGAAATTGGCAGGGTGACAATCCGGAGGCCGGTTATCGATGACACACAAAGAAAAGACTCTCGAACTCATTGGCGAAAATCCGCATTTCGAATTGCGGATTCCGGTTTTCGAACAAATCAACCTCGAATTGATTCCCTGCGGCATAGTCGGAGGAAAACGGCCGGTGGACTTGCATCGGCTGATCATACCCGGTCACGGAATTTACCGGTTTCTCCTTTCCGCCCGGCACGGCGAGGCCGAATTCGAACTCTTCTCCCCGGACGGCACCCTGCTGCGGAAGGTCATTGCCCGACAGAGGCAGGACGGCGCCGCGGAAGCCCTCGAACTCGACCCAGGCGAATATGCGTTCCAAGTCTCGGCCCCGGTGACGGAACCGGTCGAATACACGCTCCGCCTCGCCGGAAAGTTGTGCTGATTCGCAGCCGCAGGAAAGATTGAATTGTCCTGATATTACAAGGTGCTCAGACAAAGCACAAACATCAAGCCCGCCGACGAAATTGCGCTCACCGCATAGAAAAACTCCTTGTCGCTCAATTTCCCTTTGGCTCTCCGCACCCGGTTGAGGGCGAGCAGCAACCCGGTCTGATTCCCCAGCCAGCTGATCAGAATGCTGAACGGATCGCCCCAAAGCAGCAGGAGGGCGAATGCCAGCGTGAACAGAATGCAGCCGATTGTGATGTTTCGTTTCCATTCGGCGTAAGAAAATGCGGTCATGTGATTTCTCCTGACAGATCAGTTGAAAAGCGGCAGCAGCAGTTGTTCAAAGGGCGGCTCGGTTTCGGGGCCGGTGAAGTTCCCCACCGTGACTCCGAGCAGACGGATCGGGCGGCTGGCCAGCTCGGTTTTTGCCGCCAGGTTGATGGCGATTTCGCCGATTTCGGCTCCGTCGCAGACCGGCGTGTGGAACGACAGCGAACGCGTCACCGTTTCGAAGTCCTCGTAGCGCACTTTGATCGTCACCGTCCGCCCGGCCAGATTCTGCGCCTGGAGCCGCCGCGCCACCCGGCGGGCGAGCTGGCGGAGAATGATGCGCAATTTGCGCACGTCGGTGCAGTCTTCCGGCATCGTGATTTCGTGGCCCACCGATTTGGGTTCGTCCTCGGTTTCGACCGGGCGGTCGTCGATTCCGCGGACGATGCTGTAATAATAGAGGCCGGTTTTGCCGAAGAGCGAAGAGAGCGTCGCCGCGTCGAGTTGGCGCAGGTCGCGCCCGGTCCGGATGTTCATGCCGGTCAGCCGCGCCGCCGACACCTTGCCGATGCCGTGGAATTTCCCCACCGGCAGCGCGTCGAGGAACGCTTGCGCCTCTTCCGGCGTGATGACCGAAAGCCCCGCCGGTTTCTTCAAATCCGAGGCGACTTTAGCGAGGAATTTGTTGTACGAAACTCCGGCCGAGGCGGTGAGCCCGGTCTGTTGGTAGATTTCACGCTGAATCCGCCGCGCCAGCCGCGTCGCGCTGGTTTCGTCGAATTTGTTTTCGGTCACGTCGAGGTACGCCTCGTCGATGGAAACCGGCTCCACCAGATCGGTCACCGCGTGGAAAATCTCGCGGATTCGCGCCGATTCGCGGCGGTATTTCTTCATATCCACATCGAGGCAGACCGCCTGCGGGCAGAGCCGCACCGCCGTCCGCATCGGCATCGCCGAGTGGACGCCGAAGGCGCGCGCCTCGTAGGAGCAGGTCGAGACCACGCCGCGTTTTTCCGGCGAGCCGCCGACGATGACCGGCAGCCCGCGCAGTTCGGGGCGGTCGCGCTGCTCGATGGAGGCGAAGAACGCGTCCATGTCGATGTGCACGATTTTACGCATTTTCTCCGGATTCCCGCAGGAGGATGAACCGCGACTCGCCCGGATTGAGGACGAATTCCGCCGTGTCTCCGGGCGTCAGGTAACAGCCGGTCACCAGTTCGCGGCCGGGCCGGTTCCAGCGGACGACGACGTGTTGACGGGCGAAGAACGCGGCAAACCGCGAATCGCCCGCCCAGTCGACGCCCTCCGGAAGTTCCGGCGGGGGGGCGACTCTCCGGGCCGGTCTCCGCACGGCCGAGGCCAGCGCTTCCGTCGCGCGCGAGGGGAGGGCGGGGGCGAGAGCGGCCAGCGCGGCGGCGTCCGACGCGGCCAGCGCTTCGGCGGCTTTCCGCCACGCCTCTGTTCCCGAGGTGCTCATGCCAGCAGGTCCGCCTCTCCGTTGGAGACCGCGAGGAAACAGGGCGGCATATTGCGCAGCTGGCGGCCGATCAGGTAGTGATCGACCAGCTGGCGGCGTTCGTCGCGGGTGTTGTATTCGTCGAATTCGATGAAGACCAGTTCGGCGTTGAACGAGAAACGCGGCAGCATCCGGTGGAGTTTGGCGTCGGGGGCGATGCGCACGATTTCGGCGCCGATCCGGGCCTGGTCGAGCACGTGGCGGAGCCGTTTCTCTTCCGCCCGGGAATCCATCAGGAAGATCCGCAGCACGCTTTTTCGCCAGCCGCGGTCGAGCTGCACCAGATAGGCCAGGATCGTCATCAGCGAGCCGCCCGCCTGGCTCTGCCACCAGATGTCGATGGTTCCGCCGTCGTAGCGCCGCGGGCTGAAGTCGTTCGAGGCGTTGGCGAGAATCAGCGCGTTGCGCTTGAAGTCGTTGACGATCATCTGCAAATGCCGGAAGAAGGGCGCGACCCGCTCCCGGCGGTGCGGCCAGCCCATCATGATGATGTTCGGCCGGATGGGGTCGAGCGAATGGCTCTGCAATACAGTCTGGAGCGCCACGTCGAATTCCGGCGCGTAGACCACGGTGGGGAGCACCTGCCATTCGCGTTCTTTGAAGAGGGCCCGCAATTCCCGGAGCCGCGTGGTCCGCTGTTCCCCGAAGTCCCGGCCTTTCGGGAAGACGATCATCTGGATTACGCTCAGGATGCCGCGGCGCTGGCTCATCAGCATGGCGTATTCGACGAGGTCGCCGCGCCGCTCCGGCGCTTCGGTGAGGATGGCGATGGTCGGCCGCCAGTTCTTGGGGTGGAGCGGCAGGTGGGGCAGCAGCAGCAGATTGGAGCGGATGCGCGAATAGACGAATCCGCGCCGCGCGTCGCCGTAGCCCATCTCCAGGTTCCGGTAGCGCGCCCAGACGTACAGCCCGCCGATGATGACCAGCGCCGCGAGCGACAGCCAGAGGTCGATGAGCAGCGCGGCCACCGAACAGGCCACCGCCCCGTAGACCGCCACCGACCAGTGGAAAAAGCGGAACCGCGGCCGGAACGACGGATTCGCCCCGTGCGACTCGACGAAGGCCGCGAGGTTGATGATGGTGTAGGTGAAGAGGAAGAAGAGAGAAACCAGGCGGCTCATCAGGTTGATCGGCGAGTGTTCGACGTCGGTTTTGCTCTGGGCGAGAAATCCGGCCCAGAGCAGGATCGGCGCGACGATCAGGAGCACGACGGCGATCGCCCGGCGCGGCTCGTTCTGCGGGCCGGTTCCCTGGCGGAAGAAACCGATTCCGGGGAGCACGTTGTCGATGCCGAGGCTCTGGAGCACGCGCGGCGCGCCGAGCATCCAGCCGAGCGCGGTGGAGAGCGTCGCGGCCTGGACGCCGGCAAGCACCATGAACCCCAGTCCCCACAGCGCGTTTTCCGAGAGGATGCGGTAGGGGAGATGGATCATCTCGTCGCGCGGGAAGCTGCCCGCGGCGATCACCAGCTGCACGAGGTAAATTGCGATCGCCGTCCCCAGCGCCGCGAAGGTTCCGCGCGGAATCGAGACGTGCGGATTTTTGAGGTCGCCCGACATGTTGACCCCGGCCATGATGCCGGTCACCGCCGGGAAGAAGATGGCGAAGAGCGGCATCAGTGAAACCGTTCCGGAGGCGGGCCCGAGGTTCTCCCTCAGGTTCTCCAGTGAAAAGTGGGCGGCGGGCCCGAGCAGGAAGAAGAGGATCGACAGCCCGAGCACCGCCATGATGACGTACTGCGCCTTGATCGCCCAGTCGGCGCCCTTCCAGACGAAGAGGGCGAGGATTCCGCCGAGGGCGAGGTTGAGCAGCGGGCACCAGGCCCGCAGCTCCGGCCACTGGGCGACCAGCGCCTCCGATGCGCCGAGGATGTTGAAGGGAATCGCCAGCGCCTGGGCGACGAAGAGGGTGAGCCCGATCGACGTTCCGAAGCAGGGGCCGAGCACCCGGCTGATCAGGTAGTAGGCGCCGCCGCCGCGCACCTCGGTGTTGGTGGCGATGGCCGCGATGGAGAGCGCGGTGGCGAATGAGATGCTCGCTCCGACAGCGAGAATGAACAGCGTATCGACCAGTCCGGCGCAGCCGAGCACATAGTTCGTCCGCATGAACATGACCAGCCCGAGAATGGTCAGCAGCGCCGGGGTGTAGACGCCGGCGAAGGTTCCGAAATTATAGCCGCCGGTGGCGGAAGGCGGGGTACGGGAATCCGTCCTGTTCATGGGAAATCTCTCCTCGTGTTTCAGAAAAAATAGCCGTCCGGGCCGCTTTTTTCAATCGAAATGTTTTTTTTTGATGAGGGAATCTTGCATTTCGGCGTTCGGGGCGGAATATTATGGTTACGGCGGGGAGTCTGGAGAAATCGTTTCGTCCGCCGGTTCTGATTTCAAACGGGAGGACGTCATGAGTTTCTATAAGAATGTCGATCTGTTGTTCCGCAAGCACGAAAAACTGGTATCGCGGGAAAATGTCCTGCTGCCCGGCAACGGCGTGCTGAGCCGCTGCAAATTTCCGGTGCTGACCTCACAGCATGTGCCGATTTTCTGGCGGTACGACCTCGACAAGAAGCGCAACCCGCTGCTGCTGGAGCGGATCGGCTGCAATGCGACGATGAATTCCGGCGCAATCCGGATCGGCCGGAAGTTCTGTCTGGTGGTCCGGGTGGAAGGTTCCGACCGCAAATCGTTCTTCGCCGTGGCGGAGAGCCCGAACGGGATCGACAACTTCCGGTTCCGCGACTACCCGATCACCATGCCCGAGACCGAAGACCCCGACACCAACGTCTACGACATGCGGCTGACCCGCCACGAAGACGGTTGGATTTACGGTATTTTCTGCACCGAGCGGCGCGACCCCAAGGCGGCGGCGGGAGACCTTTCCTCCGCCGTCGCCGCCGCCGGAATCGCCCGGACGAAGGACCTCGAGCACTGGGACCGTCTCCCCGACCTCAAGACGAAGAGCCAGCAGCGCAACGTGGTGCTGCATCCGGAATTCGTCAACGGCAAGTACGCGTTTTACACCCGCCCGCAGGACGGCTTCATCGACACCGGTTCGGGCGGCGGCATCGGCTGGGCGTTGGTCGATGACATCGAACACGCCGAAATCAAAGAAGAAACCATCATCGACGAGAGAGCCTACCACACCATCAAGGAAGTGAAGAACGGCGAGGGTCCGGCCCCGATCAAGACGCCGATGGGCTGGCTCCATCTCGCGCACGGCGTGCGCGGCTGCGCCGCCGGACTGCGCTACGTGCTCTACATGTACATGACTTCGCTGGAAGACCCGTCGAAGAAGATCGCCAGCCCCGGCGGATACCTGCTGGCCCCGATGCGCAAGGAGCGCACAGGCGACGTCTCCAACGTGCTTTTCTCGAACGGCTGGATCGTCGACGACGACGGCACCGTCTACCTTTATTACGCTTCGAGCGACACGCGGATGCACGTGGCGGTTTCCACCGTGGACCGTCTGGTCGATTACTGCCTCGGCACGCCGGAAGACAAGGGGCGTTCCGCCACCTCGGTCGAGACGCTCAAAAAGCTGATCAAGCATAACCTCGAAGTGCTGAAGAAGTTCTGAGAAAAAAGGAAGCCCGGTTATGAACCGTTTTTACGAAGCGTTCCGCATCAAGCCCGGCAGCAAGGTCGACCTTGCCCGGCGCGATCCGCACATGACCTTCGATTTCAACGACAAGCATGCCGCGCTGGAGCTGCTGGCCAAGAACAACCATCAGATCGCCCGGCTCCAGAGCGATCTTTATTCCGAGGGGAAGCAGTCGCTGCTCATCGTCCTTCAGGCGCCCGATGCGGGCGGCAAGGACGGCACGATCAACAACGTGTTCGCGGCGATGAATCCGCAGGGGTGCCGCGTCCAGTCGTTCAAGACGCCGACGAGTGTGGAGCAGTCGTACGACTTCCTCTGGCGCGTCCACAAGGTGGTGCCGCACCGTGGCGAGGTGGTGATCTTCAACCGCTCCTATTATGAGGCGGTGCTGATCGAACGGGTCCACAAATTCGCGCCTCCCGAGGAGCTGGAATACCGCTACAAGGCGATCAACCAGTTCGAAGAGCTGCTGTCGCACAACAAGACCAAAATCGTCAAATTCTTTCTCCACATCGACAAGAACGAACAGCTGCACCGCTTCATGCGGCGGCTGAAGCACCCCGGGAAACACTGGAAGATCTCCTCGAACGACTATCCGGAGCGCCAGTACTGGAACGACTACGTCGAGGCGTTCGAGCAGGCGATGATCCGGTGCTCGACCGAGGAGGCGCCGTGGTTTGCGATTCCGTCCAACTGCAAATGGTTCCGCAACCTGGCGATTTCGCAGATCATCCTGGAGACGCTGGAGGGGATGAAGATCAAGCTGCCGGAGCCGTCGGTGGACCTTCAGGAGACCCGTCGTCTGGCTGCGATCGAACTTTCGCGCCAGCGCCAGGAACGCAAGAACCGCAAATACGCCGAACTGCTGAAACAGTAGCCGTTCAGCGGACACGGAGACCGGAGAGGTGAGAACCTCTTTCCGGTCTTCGTTTGTTTTATTTCTTTGCGATGTAATAGGATGTGATAATTCCGGACGAGACATTCCGGTTGTTTTCCCATCCCCATTCCGGGAGGTTCGGGTGGCCCGACGCCTTCCAGTCGGCATAGTTCCTGATCAGATTCTCCGAGTAGGAGAGTTCGTCTTGCCAGAAATCCCGCAGCTTTTGAGAGGTCAGCTTCCCGATATGCGCCTTCACTGCTTCGATGCGTTTCAAATCCTCTTCATACTCTCCGATATAATACTCGGGTAAATGATGGACTGAAAACTCGAGTTCATCGGTCAGCCACACCAGCAGGGTGGCCCGGGCGGCGTCATCCTGCGGATCGATTTCCAGGGCGCGGTACAGAAAGGGATATCCTCCCCGACAGTATTTGGCGAACCAATGAAACGGCCTGGAATCCTTTGTCTCTTTTGCGCACCACTCTTTCAGAACCGGTTCCAGCAGCCTTTTCTGCAAAGGATGCGGGAACTCCTGCCGGAGGGACCCGGCCGTACTTTTCTCCTCGAGGATCAGAAAACAGATGAATTCGGTTTTCTCTTCGAACGTCCAGGATTCGGTTGTGTCCAGAAACCTGTCCAGGTGCGCGAAGGCCTCTTTTCTCAGCCCTTTTTCCCTGTTGCTGCGGTAAAGGGCATACTCCGCCCAGGATTCGTTCCCGGAAACTGTTGACATGTTGCGCCCCTCCGTACTCCTGTTCCTCTTGCATGACACCATATAGATTACTTCCGTTTCCCCTTGAAATCAAGTCCGGTCCGGATTTCCGGACGATCCTCCGCGCTCTGTTTTGCAGGATTTGCTGGAATTTTGCGAAGAAAATTTGAAAATGGTTGATTCGGATGCTATTTCTATGGAAGGCGAAAATGGAAATGTTTGGCTCTCTATCTTATTTTACGGCTTTTCTTCACGGTTTCTCGACAGAAAATGAAATATGATAAAAAAGAATGGCGCCAAATGATTGGGGGCGTTTTCAGAATGAAACAACGCCTTGCCGATTTTCTCATCATCTTCATGTGCGGAGGTATGCTTGGTGGTTTCGCCGCCAACTTGCTGGATTGGGATATCACGCAAGTTCACCCGGATTTCTCATTTCAAATCTCTTTATGGTTGTTGTCGAGCGGTCTGATTGCATGGGGACTGTTGACATTATGGCTCATCGGCAATTTGATTGCCGGGCGCTTTGGAATTTCCGATCGATCCCTGCAAACGAAATTGATGAAAGGATGGCTCATCGGACTGTTGATTTTCTTGCTCGGCGGAATGCTTATGCCGTGCGTGACCCGACGAACCCATAACCATTTTGCACGGGAATGCGGATCGTTCCTGGGAAGTCAGGTTGAGTTTTGGCAAACAACTCTTGAAGATGGAAAATATCCCGATTTGACCATGAAAGAGATTTACCTTCAATGGCTGAAGCATTTGCCGGAACGACGGTACGGCGTGTGGACGCCGGACGACTGGCGCAAACATCTGGAATTTTATCTGACTACCGGCACTTACCGCCGGCGTAAGGATTCGGAGCGGATGCCGGCGGAGGATGATTTTGTTTACGTCTACTGCGGTCAAGGCGTTTCTCGTGAAGATTGCGATGCCATCATCTTCTATGAGAAACCGGACATGCACCGTTTGGGCGGCAACGTTCGCAATGTCATTTACGCCGACGGTCGTAATCGTGCTGTCTTTCCGGACGAGTGGCCGGAAATTGACCGCCGGATCAAAAGACAGATGAAACAGGAAAGTATGGAACGTTGACCGGACAGGCATGAATCAGGGAGAGAGGAAAATGAAAGATTTGAAAAGAGAAGAGCATGAATATAATAATGCAAGAAAAGATATAAAAATATTATGTGTTCTCAGTGTGATATTTTTCCTTCTGATTCTACCTGCTTCTTTTTTTTCCGGATACCTCTTTTTCCATGTCTTAAATTTATTTTTTATTTTTTTCACCCTCCTGCTGAACAAGTTGCTTTCATCACTGAAATATAAATATCAGAGGGGCAGTTCCTCCATGTCGATAATCGGACAAAAAATGATTAGATTTGAATTCATTTTGTTCAGTACTCTGGCAATAGCGCTTGGCGCGTGGATCATACAATTTACAGAATTTAATTTACTGAGTATCACTCTGGTAATCCTTTTTTTAGCAATCCTTTTTTTTCGTACAGTCAAATGTGTACGCTGTTTTTCTGAGAGAACTGCAATAAAAGGAGAGGTAATATTTCATTTTTATAATTCCTACTACCTCTTTTTTGTAGGCTCTGTCGCAATAGTCCTTGCCTATCTTATGTATTTATTCGCGACGGCATGTTGGTAAAAATGGTACGCAGATGAAAAAAAATTAAGCTTATCCACCAGCCTTAGCTGGTGGACCGACGAGGTTGGACTTTTGTGTCGACCTCAAGACCCCTCGTCCGGGATGCCGTCCCTTAAGGTTGATAAGTGGAACGATATGGGATTTGTGATGATACAAAATGACTTTTCCGCCGATATGGATATCACGCCATCGATTTATCAATATCGCGATACCGTTACGCAGCTGTGGCACAATCTCTCGTCTGCAAGTGACGGGGAATATGATTGGGACCTGTGCGATATTTTCGCGGATATCTGCGAACGCATTTTTTATCTCCTGGTATTGCGTCCCCATGGAATGTCCCATTCATCCAAGGCCAGGCAATATGACGCGAAGCCTCAAAATATTCCTGAATTGATCGTCGCTTCTTCCGCGGAAGGCGTCGATATCCTCATCGGGGAGAACCGGAATTCCTCGGTCGTCTGGACGGTCGCAAGATATTCGGAAGATATGGAATTGGCATTCGTCGATTTGTTCGATTTTGAGTTATACCGTCCGACGCGGACCTTTGATTACGTCATGGCCCGGATCGTCCGGGCAAACGATCAGGGGTTGTGCACCCGCTATGTATTGCTTCCCATTGATTCGGCAAAGGTTTTTTTGCGGAAAGAGAAGTGAACGGGTTTTATTCCTGCTTGCCGGTAATGAAAATGAATTGTTTACAATCAATCATAGAAGGTGTGATATGATGAGATTACCAATGTTTCTATTGATGGTCAGCTGGGGATCTTTGATATTTGGTGGTTCTATCACCAGCATCACAGCCAAAGATTCTCCATTATTCGGCGTGGAACAGGATGCGCGTGGGATTCAAATCGATAGACGTGAATTCAGAAAATATCAAATTGACCCGAAGGACGATGAGAGAACTGCTTTCCGGAAGCTGGTTTTCATTTCTCGTTGCCTTGGCCCACGGGATGATTTTAACGCATTTGCTGCGTTTTATAATGAAAATGCAGCGCGTGCATATCAAAATTTCCCTGAGTGCGTCCCTATTGTGGTGTTGTATTCCGAAGCGAGGATATTTGCCCCGCAGGAGTCTAGATTGCAGGCTCTTGAACCTCTGATCCCTTTCGTCGAAGTCGGCGATCAAGTTCCCGGCATTGCAAGAATCATTCAATCAATTTTACAGCGGACATATGCAAATCTGGAATTTCAGGGAAAGCAGACTCCTTATATTCAAAAATTCGTGGGAGGCGCTTCTTATCGGGAAACTCTGGACAGGCTTGCCCTCATGAGAGATTATTGGGGGGCCAGGATCAATCCGGAATATTCAAAAGCATGGACCCGGGAAACGATTGATCAACTGAAACAGTCGATGACTCCGGAAAAGATTGCCGAGGCGGAAACTGACTGGACATTTCTGATCGAAAATATCATGAAAAATAAGAAAGATAGAGATCGGATTAATTCGATCCGGGAAGACAATGTCAAACGTCCGCGAGATTAAGAAGCAACGGGATTGAGTGTGAATCTTTTATAGGAGGATGATTTATGAAAAACATCTATTTCAAATTGCTGTTCGGCTATATGCCTCTGTTTGTCACCGTTCTCTTTCTGTATCTGCCGGGGCTGATTGATTTTTGCACGAATCTCGGCAGTCCCGATCCCGCGGATGCCGGAAAGCGAACATATTTTTCTTCATGGATGCATATCAAATTCAAAGGCGTCAATGCGGAATATTGTCTTTCCTACAACATGTTCAGTTTTTTCTGTCTCAGCGCCGGAATCGCATTGATGCTGGTGGGCATTTCCTGTTTGAAGATGGCTCCGCCCGTCGGGGATCTTTCCTCCCGGCAGGCGGAATTATCGGAGCCGCGGTAATTATTTTTTCGCGGTTCCGGCTTTGACCGGGACGAAGAGATCCAACTGATTGTAGCCGAGCGCCTTTTTTGCGTTGGGAGAGGTGCTGACATGAAACATGGTATAATGCCCCGGCCGTTCATCCAGTTCAAGATGTTCCGAGGCCGCAACCCACGCTTTGATTCCGTCGTATACGCGGGCTCCGTCGGTGTCGTTCCCGTCGATCGACACGCAGGCGGCGTATAGCCCGCCCTCAAAGTCGATCACTTCGAAATCGCCGGGATCGATCGTGTCATCGGCCGGCAGATAATACCAGACCATCTGTTTGCGTTCCGGGTCGTAGCTCATGAAGTCATGCGGAAACACAGTCCGTTCCCAGCTAGGAAACCGCTTGTCGAAATCACGCTTCATCAATTCTTCGAGCGTACCGAATCCGGAGGTGATCATTTTAGACCGGGGGATCTCTATCAGCCTGATATTTTCCATCTTGCCATTCCTGCGGTTTGCGTGTTTCTACTTGAATTCATGACAGGGGAGAGAAATGCCATGTAGTGTAATCGGCCGGACCGTGTTTGTCAAGCCCGAATCCCGGGAAGCAAAGGGAAAAGGCGATTTATGCCTCAACACGGAGAAGAGGCCATTCAAGTTCGCTTTCTGTTCTCATTCTTCCATTCTCCCATCATGTTCGAGCGAAGCGGGAACGCTTCATGGCGAAGCCGCTTCATGACGGAGCGCATGCGGAGTCGCTTCATCGGCTGGCGGTGAAGAATGAAGCGCGCCTTCGGCGCATGAAGCATCGGAGATATGAAGCACGCCTTTCGGCGTATGAAGCGAAGCCTGACGGCTTCATTTTTTTTGCCTTTCAAGGCAAAAAAATGGTCGGGGTGAGAGGAACCCATACCTATTTTCTTATAACATCTTTAATTCAAGACCATTAACTGCTATATATAGCCCGCTTTTTTGTGGTCCAAATTGTGGCCCAGTTTGTTAAAAGTGGTACACAAATTTCAATATACACGCTGTAAACGTAAAATGCAAAGCAGTTTACGAAAATTCAAAGTGAGCCACAAATATATTTTGCAATTTTCGTTGTAACTCGCTATTTTCATCCTGTTTTTTAGACGGCTTTCCTTAGATGTCGTACGCGCGAGAATAGGGCCATCTACAGATTATCCATAGGATTTTAACCCGGATGCATTCAAGAAAAATCCGCCGCTGGTCAGGCGGCGGAGGACGACGAATCGAGGAAAATTTGCTAACGGTACTTATGCGGCGTTTTCCGCTTCGGCTTCCCCTGCCGGAGCAAGTGTCGCCGCGGTCGATTTCATTGCTTCATAAATCGGCGCGAACTGGGTGCGGGCGCGCTCAACCAACCCGTCGATTTCGGCCCGGTGTTCTTCCCGATACTGTTCCGCTTCGGAACGCGACACGCATTCCCGGAGCCGAATCCCTTCGGAATGCTCTTCCTGATGCCGGATGATATCGCAGGACACGCTCAGTGTCCCATTCATCCTGACCAGCAACAGAATGTCGTGCGGCTCATCGGCGGTAGTCTCTTCCGAAGCCAGGAACTCCATGAACGCCTTCCGCATCGCCTCATGACAGAGTGCTTCGGCATCCCTCCGGGCAGAGTCCAGCATCCGGTGCGCCCTGTCGCGTTCGGCTTTGGCCTTGGTGAAACGAGCTGCGGCTTTCGCTATGTCGTCATCCGAGACATTCTCTTTCTGACTGACGGTCTTCTGGTTTATCCGCGCCTGTTCCAGCTTCGCCTCCATCGCGGTGAGTTTCTGTTGCCGCTTTTCACAGAGTTCCGCATTCTCCGCTTCCTTGGCGGCACGGGCCGTTTCCGCCTGCCGGACCGCCTCCTGCTGCTTAGAGAGTGAAACTGCGGAATCCGCAGAGAGCGCAATCAGGTTCCGGGCCGTGTTGACCCGAATGACGCCTTCTTCGACCAGCCGGACGATTTCTGGAGCCCCCTTGTCGATGACCTGCTTGGCGGCGATGGCCTGACGCTGGCTGATGTTGAAGAGTTCAGCAACCTGCTCATCGGTACGTCCCTTGAATTCCTTACCCGCCCCGGTCAGAATGCGAACACCGATGATGGCCCGCTGCGATTCATTGAGATGCCGCCGCTGAAGATTCCGCGAAATCAGATACCGGAGCGGTGCCACGCCAGCCGGAAGCGTCTGCACCGCGATATCGCCGGTAAACGAATTTCCCTGAATCAATTCCCGGCAAATCTGATGCCGGACCTTGCCATCGAGAATTTTTCCTTCATAGAGCACGATGGCGTCGGTCATGCCCTGTTCCGCGATATCGGCCTTGAGCGACCGGTAACTGCTGCCGACGACGCCCGTAAAGAGCTTGCCGAGCGGATGAACCTCCAGAGCTAGAAAAGCTTCCTGACTCATCGGCGAACCGTCGAGCATGACGACGACGGTACTTCCCACGACCTGAACATTTTCCATAAGAGCCTCCGAGAGATTGTTGTTGTTGACGTTCTGGTTGCTGTTGGCGACTTCGTTCATAAGAACCTCCTGCTGTTGTTTGTCGTATCCTGCCCACCACGGACAGGAACTTCTGCTACCTAATGCGGACAAAAAGAGAAAATCTTATGCGCCAGAAACGAAAAACAGCAAAAATATTGATTTTATTCCCGATAGGGTATATTTTACAGAAATATAACTGAATTTAACACCGAAAGGGTACAAAATGAGTAAAAAGAAGAGAAATCCGCTATCGGAGTTCGTAAGACAGCAACGCAAAGCGGTGAAGATGACCCAGCAGGATTTGACCGACCGGGCAGGAGTCGGTATCCGCTTCATTCGAGAGTTGGAGGGCGGCAAACCGACACTACGCATGGACAAAGTCAACGTAGTGCTGGACCTCTTCGGCCATGCGCTCGCTCCAGTCGCATACAGTGACCTGAAAAAGCCGGAAAGTTAAAACAATTCTCCCTATTATTTTAAGATGATGTATTTTCCTAAAATAACAGACTCTCTTATTTTAACTTGCAAGGGCTTGGGGTAGCAAATCTGCTATGCCGATAATTTCAGTTGGTTACACCGACTCGTTGCTTTCTTCACAAGGCTCTTTGGTCCATGTCAATAGAATTGTGCCACCGCCAGTGGCACAATTAGACATCAAGGCTTCAAAAACGAAAAAACAGTTGACAATCAAGATTCTATAATTGTGTAACGGGCAGTTGCACAATTTACCTTCTCTGCTATTTGGTTCGTTCATTTTAATTTGCGACGCAGTGTGTCGCGTTTTGCTTTTTCTGTTTTGTGACGCAATGCGTCACGAATTTTACTATTCTCTGTTTCGCCACGCGGGGCGTGACCATTTCAGATTCGGGACCCACTGCGTCCCATTTCTGTTATCGAACAAGAATCTCAGGAAAAACTATTCCGAAAGAATCATGAAAATTTGCTTGTATAACCCGTTTGCCGGATTTATATTAACGCTATAGGTACATACGTCGGTTTCACTGAGGCGATGCTGTTTTAGGTTGGGGATAAAGTTTTAGACAGGTAAGAATATTATGTCAGAAGTAATTTTTTTTGACAAAAACAATAAGCGTATCGGGCTGAAAGTGCGCAGTGTAACTTCTGGCCCAGAGACAGAGTTGCTTCAGAAGTTTGTAGAAAAAATCTCAAAACAGTATCAGAAAAATAAAAGCCAGTATGCTATTTTCATTGAACCCAAGCTGGCTACCGGTTTCCCTGATGCCGTCATAGCTGAATACAAAGAAGAGAATCTTAAAAATTGGAATCCGGCCAGGTGCTTATTAAGTGAGACGGATATAAAGCTCCTATATTATCTGCTCTTCTTCAAACGAGCAACAAAAGAAAGAATCTACACCCAGACGGGGATATCTCCCAGTGGATTGCTTGGAGCTCTTGAGCGCCTCATGGATGCTGAACTGGTAGTCAGAGAAAAAGGTCAGTGGGCTGTCGCCCGTGATTTATCGCAAAAGATGGCACTGCATAACTTGGTTGCAATTGAGGCTAAAATAAGTAATTGGAACAAAGTTTTTGAGCAAGCCCAGGGCAATTTTTGTTTTGCGAAAGAATCGTATGTGCTGACCCCCATAAAATCTCCATCCGAGAAAATACGAGAACGGGCACATGAGATAGGGGTTGGCATTTATGCTCTCTCCCCGCAAAAAGTCTTGAAGATAACCCCTCCCAAAAGAGTTAATTCCTGGGGAAGCTATACTTCATTGCTGTTCAATGAATGGCTTGGGCGTTATGCGTTTTTAAATTAAGGGTTTCTTGAGTTATGAATCTACCTTCACAGATAAGCCAGAAATGGCATGATATTTCTGACATCACGAAGATAAAAATTTGTGGCCAAAAGGATGTATATCGGGCGGTTTCACAGTCATACGGCCCCATTGCCATCAAAGTATATAGAAATCTTGACAGTCGGGCAGAACGAGAAATCCAGCTCATGCAAGGTTTCGATAAACCGCAAATCCCCCGTATATTCGACTACCATTGTTTTGCAGATGAACATGAATTGCAAATGGTTATTCTGGAGGAATTTATTGAAGGAAATAGTCTGCGGGATTATTTGGCCGAGGGGAAACGGTATGATATTGAACAGACAATAAGGTTGCTTCATTTTCTTTTGGATATCGTTGTCTTCTTGGAAAACAATGCCATCGTGCATCGCGACATAAAACCCGACAATATCCTTTGCTCCACTGACGGTTCATTCCATTTAATTGATTTCGGCATTGCCAGAGACCTGTCGCAAGCGTCGATAACCGCAACCGGTGATTTTGGCCCCTGTACTCCCGGCTATGCTCCTCCTGAGCAATTCAAAAACGTGAAAGCACAAATTACCAGCCGGGCGGATTTGTTTGCTATCGGGGTTGTTGCTTATGAGATGGTAAGCGGTAAAAATCCGTATGTCGAGAAAGATGATTCCCTATTCGATATTCTGTCACGGACAGGGACAATGCCGACTCCGATACTGCCGCTGATAGATGAATACAATCGTGAACTTTTTTCGTTTATCCGTGCTTTAATGGCAAAACAGGTATACAAACGTCCTTCCACCGCAGCCAAAGCCTACGAATGGTTTTTGCGAATTTGCCAGGAGCGGGAGCTTTCAATAGAGAAGGACCAAAAAACTCTTGAAGAAGAAAAGAAAATGGGAGATTTTTTGGAATGAATCTTTTTTTACAATTTGGGCATGGCATGCTGGAGCACTCCCGGCATTTGATTCGAAAATGGGGAGAAGGCTGTGTGATTTTCAGCCCTCGCGATATGACTTCGGAGCAAATGAAGGGGCTTTCAGGCGATATCCTTGAATGCGGCGGCAGGACTCTTCTCGACCCTCAACTGTTTTTGCCCAGAGGGACTCATCATGGAATGCAGAAACATTCCTACTGGGTAGATAATTTTGATACAATGGATTTCTTTCGCACGGCGAAATGCAAAGAAACCATCGGCAGAATCGCTGAACTGAATGAGATTGCGCAGACAGAGAAATTCATTCTTCCCGGCTTTTATTGCCCCAAAGTGAATGATACTTGGTTGAAATGCCATGAGCTGATTATTAACAGCGCAAAAGAATATGAACAAAAACCGTTGCTGGCAACCGTTTGTCTCGCGGCAGAGATTATGCACTCGGATGAGCAGGTCGAAATCCTGTTGAATTCCGTAGAACAATGGCCCGTTTCCGGCATTTACCTGGTTGTTGAGCATCCGAATAAAGAATATCTGGTAGAAGACCCTGTCTGGTTATCTAATCTATTAACTGTGGTAGCGGCCTTAAAACTACAGGGCAAGCAAGTTATTGTAGGATATGCGACTCATCAATTTTTGCCATTGGCTTGCGCCGGTGCGGATGCGATTGCCACCGGGACATGGCTTAATGTTCGTATGTTTGACAAAGCAAAGTTCAATGAGCCGGATTCCGATGCGACCAGCAGAAGAAAGACCTGGTATTATTGTCCTCAAACCTTATCCGAATATCAGCCAACCTTCTTGGGAATGGCGTTTAAAAACGGAAGGATGGCATTTTTCGCTCCTTCGCCGACAATGAATTCAACCTATGCTGATATTCTGTTTGCCGGTGCGCCGCCCGATGCTGTTAATTTTTCTGAACGTGAGGCTTTCCGGCACTACTTATCGTGTCTCTATTCTCAGTGCAAGTTGCTATCCAAGGACTCATACGACAATACCTATGAGACCATGGTGATGACCTTAAATCAAGTCAGCTCCAATTTGCGCCTTGCTCAGAAAATGGGAGTTCGAGGACGTGACAGAGATTTCAGTCTTGCTATTGATGCGACTCAAGTTGCTGTTGCGGATTTAAATAATAACATGGGCTTTCAATTATCCATGTCATGGTAGGCATGGTTTCGCACCCTCAAAATATAGCAGAGTGATTAATGATTACCGGCGAACTGAAAAATAGAATCGATAGATTGTGGGAAATGTTTTGGACTGGCGGGATTACCAATCCGCTGGATGTGATTGAGCAGATTACTTATCTGATGTTCATTCGCGACCTGGACAGTCTGGACAATATCCGGCAGAAAGAGGGCATCATGCTGGATGTCCCGTATCAGAGCATTTTCGACGCGGAACATCAGGATTGCCGCTGGTCGAACTTCTGTCACTTCGATGCGGCGAAGATGTATCGTACCGTGCAGGAAAAAGTCTTTCCGTTCATCAAGAACCTGCATGGCGATAAGGACAGCACTTATTCGAAGTATATGACCGACGCCATTTTCAAGGTTCCGACGCCGCGTCTGCTGGAAAGCATCGTCTCCGAGTTCGATTCTCTCGACTGGCAAGATAAGGACATCAAGGGAGATGTTTACGAATATCTGCTCTCCAAATTGGCGACCTCCGGAACCAACGGGCAATTCCGCACTCCTCGGCATATCATCAAGATGATGGTCGAGTTGCTGGCTCCCAAGCCGAGCGATACCATCTGCGACCCGGCATGCGGCACCAGCGGCTTTCTGGTAGCGGCTGGCGAATACCTGCGGGCGAACCACCACGATGAAATTCTCTTCGACAAGAACAATAAAATCCATTACAACAATGATATGTTCTGGGGTTACGACATGGACCGCACCATGCTCCGCATCGGCGCGATGAACATGATGACCCATGGGGTGGAGAATCCCAATATCTTTTACCGCGACAGCCTTTCCGACCAGAATATCGATGAGAATAAATTTTCCATGATTCTCGCCAATCCTCCCTTCAAGGGAAGCTTGGATTACGATGGGGTGGCGAACAATCTGCTGAAAATGGTGAAGACCAAGAAAACGGAACTCCTGTTTCTCGCTCTTTTCGTTCGGATGCTGAAAGTCGGCGGTCGCTGTGCGGCAATCGTTCCGGACGGTGTACTTTTCGGTTCCTCCCAGGCGCATCAGGCGATTCGCAAGGAAATCATCGACCATCACCGGCTCGATGCCATCATTTCCATGCCGAGCGGAGTTTTCAAACCCTATGCCGGAGTATCGACGGCTATCATCATCTTCACCAAGACCAATCACGGCGGCACGGATAAAGTCTGGTTCTATGACATGAAGTCGGACGGCTTCAGCCTGGATGACAAACGGACTCCGCTCTCCGAAAGCGATATTCCGGACATCATCACCCGTTTCAGAGCTCTGGAGCAGGAAGTGAAGCGGGAGCGCACAGAGCAGTCCTTCATGGTGCCCAAAGCAGAAATCGTCGCCAACGGCTACGACCTCTCCATCAACAAGTACAAGAAAGTGGAATACGTAGCAGAAGAATACCCGCCGCCCCGCGAAATCCTCGCCGAAATCCGAAGTATCGAAGCAGAAATCGCCAAAGGCCTTGATGACTTGGAGGCAATGCTGAAATGACTGGAAAATTCACTAATCCAGATGATTTCAATTACCTCGAATTCGAGGTAATTGAGAGCACCAGGAATCGAAGGATAAAAGTATTTGGGCTGGAGGTCATGCCGAAATGAAATCACAATGGCCGATGGTGAAATTGGGGGATGTCCTCAACTATGAACAGCCTACACATTACATTGTCAATACAACGCAGTATGACGATACTTATCCCATTCCTGTTTTGACGGCTGGGCAAACTTTTATTTTAGGATATACGAATGAAACAGAAAATATTTATCACAAAAATCTTCCTGTGCTGATTTTTGATGATTTTACCACTGCGATAAAGTATGTTGATTTCCCTTTCAAAGTGAAATCATCCGCAATGAAAATTTTATCTAACGATAAAAATAAAACCTCGATAAAATATCTTTTTTATGCAATGGGTAGAATATCCATTGATACAGAACTGCATAAAAGATATTGGATTTCGTTGTATTCCAATATTTCAATTCCACTGCCGCCGTTGTCAGTACAACTTCAAATTGTCCAAAAGTTGGATAAAGTTCAATTACTGATTGAACAGCGCAAATACCAAATTGAGAAACTTGATTTGCTTGCGAAATCCCGATTTTCCTCTGAGACCATCTCTTATGGGGTGGCGGTATGACAACATACAAACTGCTATCCGAGATTTGCAAAATACAATATGGGTATCCATTTGATTCTTCTTTGTTCAATGATGCCGGTAGAGTGCCTCTTATCCGAATTCGAGATGTCAAGAGAGGCTATACCGAAACATATACTTCCGAGATTTGTGGCGAAGAGTATATGGTTGATTATGGTGATATTCTTGTAGGGATGGATGGGGAGTTTAATATTGCAAAATGGAATTCGTCCCAGGCATATTTGAATCAACGAGTATGCAAGCTACTACCACATGGATGCGTAGATAAAGGATATTTATTTTTCTTTATGCCCAAGGCGTTAAAAGAAATCGAAGTAAGAACGCCTTTCGCAACAGTAAAACATTTATCTGCAAAAGAGCTTAATAAAATAAGTGTTCCGTTGCCGCACCTTGAAGAGCAACAAAAGATTTCTTTTATGCTACAGTCAGTGGTGAATCTAATCGAGCGGCGAAATATCCAGCTCAAAAAAATGGACCTCCTTGCCAAGTCCCGATTTATCGAGATGTTCGGAGACCCAGAACAAAATGATAAAAAGTGGCCAATAGCTACTTTCGATTCGTTTGCGAAAATTGATGCTCACATGACTACTGATTACGAAAAATATGCTGATTATCCTCATATCGGTATAGATAGCATAGAGAAAGTATCTGGAGAAATTCGAGGATTTCGAACGGTAAAAGAAGATAATGTAATTAGCGGAAAATATTTCTTTACTCCCAGCCACATTATTTACAGTAAAATCCGTCCGAACCTAAACAAGGTAGCATTGCCTTCGTTTCATGGGCTGTGCTCTGCTGACGCATATCCTATTTTACCTCGTCCCAACTGCAATCGGCTATACCTTGTTCAAATATTACGCTCAGAGCTATTCTTGAAGCATATTATTCCGTTGAGTGGACGAACCAACATGCCTAAAGCAAACCGGGAGCAGATTCGGAAATTTGTGATGCCGCTGCCGCCTGTCTCTCTTCAGAATGAGTTTGCGGCGTTTATTGAAGAGCTCGACAAATCAAAATTTACGATTCGTCAGAGCCTCGAAAAGCTGGAAA
>CAYSZM010000024.1:0-40596 GCA_964435365.1 uncultured Victivallis sp.
CCCCCTCAAAACCAGACACAAAACACCCCTTCCGCTTTCCAGCCGAAGGGGTTGCAGGCGTTTTTGGCCATCGCCGGTTTTTTGTTTGGTCCGAAGAATTATGTCAGTCGCGTGCGCATAAGCCGGTCTGCGGGTCTTTGCCGCAGCTCGCACATACAATCTCAAATGGTTCGGAATTGCTGTCCCTTGTCGCTTTCAGTTTGAAGCACCACATGGTAACATCATCCGCCAACTCCCGGCCGTCGGCAAAAGCGATGATCTCCTGATTCAACGCCTCCAGAATCTGGTCGGGCTTCGCCGCGGCATGATTCACTAGTACGCGCATCAGGCGCTCATTGCCGAATTGATCGTCCGCGGGATTCTCGGTTTCGTTGACTCCGTCGGTGAAAGCGAAAATGCCGTCGCCCGGTTCCAGCGTGACGGAATCGCCGCCATACCGCTCATCGGTAAGCATCCCGATCGGCAAACCGTGGACGGTGGACAGCGCTTCCACCCGGCCGTCCTTCCGAATCAGCATCGGCGGATTGTGCCCGGCGTTGGTATAGTTCAACACTCCGGTCCGCAAATCGACGATCCCGATGAAATAGGTGATGAACATCAGATCGGGATTGTTCTTGCTGAGCAAGCCATTCAGGCAAGTGACCATTTTTCCGGAGTAATCGCACTTGCATGCGGCGCAATGCTGGAACGTCTGGACGACCGACATCAGAAGAGCCGCCGGAACCCCCTTCCCCGAGACATCGCCGACAATCAATGCAATCCGATTTTCGTCAAGCATGAACATGTCGTACAGGTCGCCACTCACCACCCGGGCCGGGAGCAACCGGGCAGCCAGAGCAAATTCACGGCATTCCGGCAAGGGCGGAGTAAAAACCGGCAATAGCGTCTGTTGGATTTTCCGGGCAATCTGGAGTTCATGTTCGAAGCCTTCACGAATTGCAATGCTGCGGGCAAGCCGGTCCAGCCGATCCTGCAACTCACTCTGCATCGATGCGATGGAGTGATTCAGACGGCCGATCTCGTCATCCGCCGGATAGATCGGCAGCGGCGCACTGAAATTTCCCTCTCCGATCCGCAAGGCGGCTTGCGCGAGCTGCCTCAGCGGCTTTCCGGTATTTCGCAACATCAGAGACGTCAGCAATACCAGAAGGATCAACCCGCCGAGCGAACCCGCCACCAACAGCCAAAGCAGGGCATTCAACCGCTCATAAATCAACCGAGTGGGAAACGCGGCGAGCAGCATCCATTTGGATTCCGGAATCGGCGTCAAAAAGTAGAGAACCTCTTCGTTCAAGACACTGGTGCGGTCGGCGCGGAGAATTGCGTCTTTTCCATTCAAAATTTCCCGCACGACTTCGGCCACTTCCGGGTGGCTCTTGGCGGCGTCAAAAATCGAGCTCCGCCCGGACAGCCGCGGGTCCGGGTGAGTAATGACCGCTCCACTGCGGGAAATCAACGCACTGTATCCCTCGGAAACAATCTCGTGGGCCTGAATCATCTCCCGGAATTCATTGGCTTCCAGATCGATCGAAACGACACCGGCAAACCGACGGCTCCCATCCGTCCCCCTCCGATAAAACGGAACGCGGCACGTCACCATCAACATTTTGCTGCCGTCCAGGTCAAAGTAAGGTTCGCTCCATACCGGCGCCGCCGTATCACGGGCCGCAGCAAACCATTTTGAGTTCCAGTACCGGTCGTCGCTCCCCCCCAGCAACCGCTCCTCCTCCCGGCCGTTTTCAAAATGGACATAGAACAACCGGCGCATATCCTCCTCAGAAGGGCCGGTCGGAAGAAAGGCGATGGAACCGCCGTGGACGGCGGGAGCATGATCCCGCTGTATTTCCAGTTGCCGTTCAAGCAGTTTCCACAATTCGGCATCCGTATAATTGCCGTACTCCAACGCGATGGAAAGGTCCTGCGCAAAATGGCTGGCCAACAGCAATTCGCTCTCCAGTTTGGCAGCGTGGTTGCGCACGGAGGTCATGACCAGACGACACAAATTCTCCGTCATACTCAAGCGGGCGTACCACAGCTCCAATACGGAAAGGGTCGTCATGACCAGTGTGCTGCAAAGCCCGACCACAATACACTGCCGAGTGATGAATCCGCACTTTCTCCACAAAGCGACAGGATTCAGCCTCCTTAACGAAACTTTCATGATCCCCCCTTCGGCCGGGAAGCAAAGAAGTCCCGTCCCCTATAGAAATAGCATCTCAACCCGAAATTTGCAAATCACTTTCGCAAATGCAGCGGCAAATAATTCGAGAATCTAACAATGCCTCAGAAGCCGAAAAACAGGGGAGAATCAGGCCTAACCGTCACTCGTCCTTACGGTTAAACAGAAAAACCAGACCGCTGAAGGCGGCGGGATGGCGCAAGGTGACGTTGGACCCGGAGCATTCAACATCTCCCGTTCCGGGAGCGGAGAACCCGGAATCGAACTCCCACTTCCCCTCCGGCAGCGGATGCCGCATGGCTTCCGGCGGCTCGCCGAATGCGTGGAAATAGAGAGCAAGCTGTTTGCCGTCGCGTCCGGTCCGGGCGAGGACCTGGCCGCCGCGAAGCACCGTCCGGCTCGCGCCGAGGGACGGCAGATAGACCGAATCCCCGTCCTTCAGCAGCGGAACCAGCTTCCGGTAAAAAGTGAGTGCGCGTTTCACCAGCGCCCACTGTTCCAAAGAAAGATCGAGGATATCGCCGGAGAGGCAGATCCGCCCGAGCATCGCGCTGCTCAGCAGGTAGGCGATGTGTTTATCATCCGCCTCCCGGCGCATCACGGCCCAGATCTGACTCTGGCGCGGCGGAATCAGCCGATGAAGCGAGGCGGCGATCACCGGAATCGTGTCGCGCTCGTGCGCGTCGGAAAAGGAGGACATCGAACTTAAAGCATACATGGCCGGTTCCAGCCGGTGGCCGCCGCTGGCGCAGTTTTCTATGACCAGCCCCGGATTCTCCTCGGCCAGCCGCCGGAAAAAGCGGTGGGTGCCGAGAACCTGTTTTCTCAGCCCCTCCCCAGGCGAGTCGGGGTCATCGCAGCCGATCCCGACGGTTTCGTTGTAATCGATCTTGATGTAGCCGAAGCCGTTGCGGTGCAGGAAAGAAACGACCCGTTCTCCGAGAATCGCCTCAGCCTCGGGATCGTTCAGGTTCCAGAAACGGCGGGGACCGGCGGTGATGACCCGGCCGCGGGAGTGAAGCATGTGCGCTTCGTCCTCGTAAAAGGCGCGGGAACTCTTCCCGGCCACTTCCGCCTCGAACCAGATGCCGGGGATCAGGCCGCGCTCGCGGATTTTCTCCGCCGCCGCCGCGATGCCGTTGGGGAACAATCTCCGGTTGACGACCCAGTCCCCCTGCCCCGAAGACCACTCCGCGCCGGTCTCTTCCTTGTACCACCCGGCGTCGATCACCAGATAGCGAACCGGCAGTTCGCGGAGGCGGTCGGCGATCGCTGTCAGCTTCTCCTCCGTCGGTTCGCCCCAGCTGGTGCACCACTCGTTGAAGATGACCGGAAGCTCCTCTTCCGTGGCGGGGAAGTGAAGCGTGTTCCCGATGCCGCGCACCAGCCGGGCGCAGAAGTCGTCGAACGTCCCCCGGACACATGCAAGGAACGCGCGCGGGCCCGCGAGGGCTTCCCCCGGCGAAAGCGTCTTCCGCCAATGCCCGAACTCGTAATCGGCCAACCCGCCGCCGAACGCCGGACCGGAGGAGCCGCGCAGCGAAAACTCAATCTGCCACGAGCCGGTCCACCCCAGCTGCGCTCCCCATACAATGCCGTTGACCGGGTCTTCGAGCGCCCCGAACGGGTGGAAGCCGCGCACGGGGAGCGTCCCGACCTGACCGTAGCGTTCGCTGTGAATGACCCGGCCGGGGTCGCGCTCCAGCTGCAGAAACGGCGCTTCGATGCATTCGTGGTACGCCTCGGAACACCAGCGCGAGCGGAAGCGGTGCAGTTTCAGGCGGGAGAGGGCTTCATCCGATTCTCCGGCGAGGATTCCGCCGAGGGTGAAGCTCTCCAGCAATTCGACCTCCAGCGCCTCGTTCGAAGCGTTTTCCAGCGATACGTCGCAGAAGAAGACTGGGAAATCGCCCTGCCGGGAAAGGCGGTGAACCAGCCGGCAGCCGGACTCGTGGCGCAACACGGTGCGGATGACCTCCCCGGACTCCTCCTGGCTCTCGAAGCGGAATTTTTGCATGGTTTCGCTGTAGCGCATGGTCCGCCCCGCCCCGAATCCGGAAACGGCGCCGTCTCCCGCGAATTTCACCCAGGCGAGCGGAACAAGTTCCCGCTCCGCGCCGGACGGCGCCGGCGGCTCGGCGGTTCCGGCCGGAAACAGGCCGAGTTCGACCATGCCGGTCGTTTCATCGAGCAGATAGCGGACCGCGATATCCGCGACGATCTTTTGCAGCAGAATCCGAATTCCCATCTAATACCTCCCGGTTTCCCGATCAACATACAGCGAAAAACGGAAAACGGAATGGATTCCGGAAAAATTACATGAACAATCTGGCACAAGATGCGTTTTTGTGCTATCCTTATATTATAAATACAGGGAACGGCCATGCTTGATTACACCATACAAACCGAAGAGATGTCGCGGATCATGGAACTGATGTACCAGGTGCTGGACATCCGG
This sequence comes from uncultured Victivallis sp., assembly GCA_964435365.1. Taxonomy (GTDB): domain Bacteria; phylum Verrucomicrobiota; class Lentisphaeria; order Victivallales; family Victivallaceae; genus Victivallis. The sequence continues at coordinate 4,638 of CAYSZM010000024.1, forward strand.
ATCACCTTCTACGATCCGCATGATGCGGAGGTCGACGTGTTCCCCATCAAAAAGATGTCGGCGTTCTGCCGGAAGCGGCGACGCAGCCGGGAGTTCCGGGAACGCTGCGACGAGTGCGACCGCACCCACCTGGCCGAAGCCAAACGACTCCGCGACGTCCACATCTATCACTGTCATTCCGGGTTGTGGGAAGGAATCGTGCCGCTCTACAACCGGCGGGGCGTCTATCTCGGCTCGATCGTATTCGGCCAGCTCGCCGACCGCGACCATCCGCTGCCCGGCGTCCGCCGGTCGGACGAGGCGGAGATGCGCAACATCGGCAAACTGCTTAAGTACCTGAGCGAATACATCTGCGAAAACGAACTGGTCCGGCAATGCGCCCGGCCGTGGAGCGTCCAGCTCGAAGAGTATCTCGACCGCCATCCCGCCGAACGGATCACGCTGCGGGAACTCGCACAGCAGCTCGGCAAATCGGTGTCGTTCCTGTCGCACAATATTCCGCTGGAGTTCGGCATGCCGCTCAAGGCGTATCTCCGCCGGAAAAAAATGGAAAAAGCGTGCGAACTCCTCCAGTCCGGCCGCCGGGTCAACGAGTGCGCCTTCGCACTCGGTTACGCCGACGAATTCTATTTCTCCCGCGACTTCAAGCGCTTCCACGGATTCCCCCCCAGCGCGCTCAAACCCCGAAGCTGACGGCGCCCTGCTTCCCGACTCCTCTTATCGGCGCCAACACTTTACAAAAATGTAAAGCATTGGCGTCGCATGACATTTTTTGTTAAAACCATGCTGAAATTCCTTTTACGCAGGAAATGTCATATTATCCTGACAACAAGCATCTTGCATCATATGCATAAAGATTGGCACGATATGTGCTTACCACCCAGACAGAGAATTAGTTCCCCAAACCAAGTCTTAACTCACAAGAGGAAGAAAGGGAGGTCCGAATGAAGTTGATTATCGCCTACATCAAGCCGGAGCGTTTGAATGCAGTCAAACAGGAACTGTACAAGCGCGAGATCTTCAAGATGTCGGTCACCAACGCACTGGGTTGCGGCCAGCAGAAAGGGTATCACGAATCGTACCGCGGCGTTGAAGAGGAAGTCAATTTGCTGAAGAAGGTCCGGATCGCGATCGGCGTCAATGACGATTTCGTCAAGCCGACCGTCGAAGCTCTGATCGCCGGAGCGCGGACCGGGCAAATCGGCGACGGGAAAATTTTCATCCTTCCCATGGAGGAATGCATCCGCATCCGCACCGGCGAAAAGGGTGAGGACGCCATTGGCTAGATTGAAAGAACGACCATAGAATATCATTCATTCAGGAAGGAAAAGGACAATGAACATGAAAAAATTGAAATTGCCACTTGCTATGCTGCTGTTGGGGATGATGGTAGCCAACCTCTTCGCCGAAGAAGCTCCCAAGCCCACGCCGGAAAGCGTACAGGCCGGCCTTGACGCCCTCACCAACAACCTCAATATCGTCTGGACGTGCGTCGCCGCGTTCCTGGTGTTCTTCATGCAGGCGGGTTTCGCCATGGTGGAAACCGGGTTCACCCGGGCCAAGAGCGCATGTAACATCATGATGAAGAACCTGATGGACTTCTGTCTCGGATCTCTCGCGTTCTTCCTCGTCGGGTTCGGCTTCATGTTCGGCGGCGGCAGCGAAATCATCGGCCTGAGCCATTTCGCTTCGACCGACTTCTCGACCTCCAGTCTGAACTGGTCGTTCTGGATCTTCCAGTGCGTGTTCGCCGCGACCGCGGCCACCATCGTTTCGGGAGCCATGGCGGAACGTACCAAGTTCGTCAGCTACCTGGTCTACAGCGCCATCGTCAGCGCCTTCATCTACCCGATCGCCGGTCACTGGATGTGGGGAAACCTGTTCGGCGCCGGCACCGGCTGGCTCGCTGAAATGGGCTTCGTCGACTTCGCCGGTTCCACCGTGGTGCACAGCTGCGGCGGCTGGCTGGCCCTGGCCGGCGCGATCGTTCTCGGACCCCGTATCGGCAAGTACACCGCCGAAGGCAAAGCCAAACCGATCTGCGGACACAACATCCCGCTGGCGGCGCTCGGCGTATTCATCCTGTGGTTCGGCTGGTTCGGGTTCAACCCCGGCTCCACCACCGCCGCGGTCCCGTCGATCGGCTACATCGCCATGACCACCAACCTGGCGGCCGCCGCCGGTGCGATCGCCGCGATGTTCACCGCCTGGGCCCGCTTCCGTAAACCGGATGCCTCGATGAGCTTGAACGGCGTGCTCGCCGGTCTGGTCGCCATCACCGCCGGCTGTAACGACGTGACGCTGTGGGGCGCGATCATCATCGGTCTCGTCGCCGGCATCGTCGTGGTGCTCTCGGTCGAATTCATCGACAAAGTTCTCCGGATCGACGACCCGGTCGGCGCGGTCAGCGTCCACGGCGTCTGCGGTTTCCTCGGCACGGTCCTGCTGAGCTTCTTCCTCAAGGAAGGCTCCTCCGCTTCGTTCGGAGTTCAGCTCCTGGGCGCCGCGACGCAGTTCGTCTGGGCCTTCGGTATCGGCATGATCCTCTTCACGGTCCTCAAGCACACGATCGGCCTGAGAGTCTCCAGAGAAGAAGAGATGCGCGGACTGGATATCTGCGAACACGGCAACGAAGCCTACAGCGGGTTCCAGATCTTCACCAACGAATAAGTTTCCCTCTCCCCACGGGACCGCGGCGTTTCCCCCGCCGCGGTCCTTTTTTTGTGTTCAGAAGACGGTCAACGCGATTCCGGCTTGAACGCGGGGAGCTCATATTGGAAATCATTGCCCGCGCCGAACCGGAGACCGGTGATCCGGTTGTCCGCGGGATCGATCGAAATCAGCGTCCAGCACTCCATGTCCGGCGTATCGATCGCCCGGGGCGGATGGTTCGGACTGTTGCGGTAGCAGAGGCCGTTGAGAAAACCGATCTGCATGTAACCGAACTTGTCGGCCATGTACTGTGAATGGTAATGCCCGTGCAGAAGCGCCAGAACCCGCATCGGCCCCTGCCCGGAGAAATCGCACGAAATATGCTGCGGGAAATCCCCGTTCGCCGTCGGCTCCGGCCTGCATGGCGTTCCGTCCTGAAACGCCTTGATGATCTGTTGAACCACATTGCCGTTGACGCCGTTCTCCGGCGGAGCGTGGGTGATGAACAGCACCGACCATTCGCGGGCGTCGGCTTTGTCGGAGAAATTCAACGCTTTCGTCGCCAGCCATTCCAATTGCGGCTGGCGGAAGATGAACTTGCTGATCGAAAAATATTTCAATTCCCCTTTTTCATTTTTGATCAGGGGGTTGTCGCAGCAGGCAAGGACGACGACCCGGATTTTCCGGTCCGGGAAATCGCAGTAGAAATAATTGCCCTCCGGATTCCTGTCATCGGCGACCGCCGGACCGAGAACCGGCTCGACGACGATGGCGCGCCACTGCGCATTGGTGACCGCCTCGGAACCGTCGCGGACATGGTCGCGGCAGTAATAGGTTCCGTCGTCGTGATTGCCGATCGCCACGAAGACCGGAAGACCGGAACTCCGCATGGCATCCACCGAAGCGCGGATTTCTTTGAGATTCACTTCGCGGGGGGAATTCCCGTCCACCATGTCGCCCGCATTGCACACAAAATCGAGCTTCAGCTCCTTCGCCATGCGAGCCATGTTGCGCATCGACTCGACCGAAGTGCCGCCGTATACCGTCCGCCCCTCTTCCCTCAACTGGTAATGGGTGTCGGTGATGAAGGCGAAATTGAGGCTGCCGGGGCGGCGCAGGGCCTGAAAGTCACGGGCCAGCCCGGAATACCGCTCGTCGAATCCGGCGCCTTTCAGAAACGGACGATGCAGGAATTCCAGCTCTTCCGAAAACGATCTTCCGGCCGGAATCGAATACCAGGACCAGTTTTTCCCATCGACCTCATGAATCCGGCCGATCAGCGCCTTCGGGTCTTCGATGTGGAACGAAGCAAGAAACGGCGCGCCGGATTTCTTCAGGAACGCCAGAATCGCCTCGGTCGAAGTCGCGGCATCGATCCGGGCGGTGTAAGTCACCTTGCGATCCGGCAGCGCTTCCAGATTCCCGAAATCACCCGGCTGGAACACCAGCCAGCCGTCCGGGCAAAACTTGCGGAACTCCGGAAGAAACGCCCGGACCCGCGCCTCATAAGCGGCGGCATGTTTCCCGGAAGCCAGGCCGTAGCCGCGAATTCCGGCCTCAACCGGCGCGAGCGCGTTCAGGAGTCGGCGCCAGTTTGCTTCGATATCGGCCTCCGCCGGACCCGGTTCGTACAAGACGACCGACTGCAATCCGTTCCCGGCGGCGCACTTCACGTTGCCGGCCAGCGTTTCCAGCGTTTCCTCCGCCGTGTCGCCGAAACGGAACACCGCGACCGTCACGCCGCGCCGGTGCAGCTCCTGCGCCAGCGCTTCCGGCAACCCGCCATCCACGGCAATACCTCGGCCGATCTCGGGCGACTGCCGCAAATCCGCCGCCGCGAGCGGACCGGCCAGAAGCAGGAACGTCGCCAAAAAAGACAACCATCGCATCATTCACACTCTCCCTGTTGCTGATGACGAAAATAGCCGACGGAACGAATTTCCGTCGGCTGTCCGCGAATTCCCGTGACGCAATCAGCGCCCGTTTTTCTTCATAAACTTCAACAGCACCCGGCGCATCGCGGTATCGCCGACGAAGCGGGTGTCTTTGCGGTCGGGGCCGCATTCCGCGCTCCAGCCGTCATATTCCCGGAAGGCGTGAAACGTCCAGTCCCAGCCGTGCTCTTCGAAGATGGAGATCATGTCTTCGAGGTACTGTTCGGCATTCGGGGCCCAGCGGACGACGCCGAACTCACCGACGTAGATCGGCACGTTGTAACGCTTCTGGAACTCGATCACCGGACGCATCTCCTCTTCGAGCGTTTTCCGGTTCCACTCCTTCCCCTCCATTTTGCCCGGATAGCGAATCCCCTCCGGACGCCCGTGAATTCCCTGATGGGTGTACTCGCCGGGCGAATAACAGTGAAAACTGTAGATGATGTTCGGCAGACCGATCGGTTCGAGCACCGCGAACCCGGCGGCGCTCCCCCATTGCGGCGATTCCACAATGATCGGCGTGTCGGGATCAACCCCGCGGATCGACGCCGCGATTTTCCCCGCCAGACGATTCCAGTCGAGTCCGCCCTCCGGAGTGTAGACATAGTTCTCCTCGCGCGGCTCGTTCAGGAGATCGTATCCCCAGATCACCGGCTCGTTTTTGTATTTCGCGGCGATTTCGCGCCAGACGTCAGCCAGCAGCTGCTGCATCTTCGGCTCCCAGCTCAACTGGTTGCTGAGAACGTTGTTGACTTTGGTTCCCGGCCCGACATGCATGTCGATCAGAATCCGGATTCCGTATTTCCGGGCCCGCGGAATCACTTCGTCGAGCTCCTTGAGCTTCCGTTCGACGATGCGGCGGAACCCCTCCTCCGTGGAATGGTCGTAGCTCTTGCCGGGGCTGCCGATCTGGAAGCGGAGCAGATTCGCGTGCCACACCTGCCCCAGTTCGCGCATGGCCGCTTCGGAGAGATCGTTCCCCGACATCACGCCGCGGAATTTCGTCTCCTTCTGAACCGGAAGCGGATTGACCGTCACGGCGGTCCGGACCGGCGGCGGCAACACCGTCACCTTGACATCGTCGATCCACACTTTGCCCGAAGCGCCCTGCAATCCGAGGCACAAGGAGACATCGGAGGCGTCGTAGGGGACGCGGGTGAACGCGGTGAACTTCTCCCAGTCGTAAGTGCCGATCTTCTTGGCCTGGTCGGAATTGCTCTTCCTCCCGCCGCCGTAGGTCACCGAAAGCATCATCTTGGGGCCGAGCCAGTATTTGGTCGGCTTGGCGACGTTCTCGGCTTTGATCCAGCCTTCAACCTGAATTCCGCGGCCGCGGAGTTTCGCCGCATCCAGCTTGAGGGCGGAGAGCCCCCCGTTGGAGTCGTCGCTCCGGAACACGACGCACCCGGACCCGTTCCGCCCTTCGTCGGCGGAGTAGGTCATGATGCCGGGCGACCGGCTCCATTGCGCCATATCGCTTGCCCGGTTGAAATCGGTGGAGAACGCCTCCTCGCCGGTCGCGGCGGGAATTCCGGCGGCGAGGAACAGCGCAAGCAGAATCATCGGCAGGTTCTTCATGAATGCGAATCCCCCTTCAACGGTCGTAGAGCCCGGTCCAGAGCGTCTGGCTCTGCACCTCGTCGGTATGATAGGTCGCCGCGCGTCCGTCGAAGAAGCTGATGTTTCCGAAGACCGATCCGCCATGCCGGTAGGCGAGCGAAGTGTTGGTATCATCCTCGCCCTTGATCATGTATCCCCGGCGCGAATCGGAATAATAACGGCTGAGGGCGAACTGCACGCCGTCGGCGAAGGCGACCGACCGGGAAGGCCGGGTCAGGCGGGAAATCTTGATGGACGTCGCGTTCATTCCTCCCCAGCCGGGATGGTTGTTCATATTCGCCCCGTAGGCATAGTCGAGCCGGTAGCCGGGAGTCATCTTGTTCGCCAGGGCGCGGGTCGCCTTGGGACAAAGCATACCGGTGCCGATTCCCGAGGTCGCCTTTCCGCCCGAGACGACCACGCCGCCGCCGAGCAGTTCCCGCCAGACCTGATTCTGCTGCCAGCTGCAACCGGAGGCGTACCCCGGCACCCACATGCCGTCATTGGCGTCGGCATACAGGATCGAAGCGCTGCCGAACTGCTTGAGGACGCCCACGCATTTGGTCTTCTTGGCGTTGTCCCGCGCCTGATTCAGAGCGGGCAGCAGCATGGAGGCGAGAATGGCGATAATGGCGATCACCACCAACAGCTCAATCAACGTGAAAATGTGCTTCTTCATCTGTTCAATCACTCCCGGGTTTATGATAAAAGGGGGACCTTGGTACATCGTATGGGTATTTTACTGGTTTATCTTCTCTTTCAACCGTTCCTCCATCGCGGTAAACACCGTATCGGCTATGGCCGCCATGCCGCGATCGCCGGGATGCCAGTTGACTCCGCCGTTCTCAAACCGTTTCTCGCTCCGCGCCTTGTTCTCTTCGACGGCGCCGAGCCTGCCGATATCCGCATACACCGCGCCATTCGCCCCGGCCGCGCGCTTGATCAACTCGGCGGTCCTGCCGCCGCTCCAATTGGAGAGACAGACGATCAGCGGATTCCGTTTGCCGCGCAGCGCAGCGAGCAGCTTCGCGTAGTTGTCGCCGAACTCCTTCTGGTCGACCTTGCCGCGGTAGTTGTCGGAAACCTGGACGATGATAAGGTCCGCATCGTTCCCGGCCAGCGCGTCCCAGCCGAGCATCCGCGCTTCGTTGGCGAGGCGGGTCAGTTCCAGCTTCGGCGGATTCTTCTGCCGGAGCAGCGGCAGGATTTTTCCGTAGAGAAGATGGACATAATCCTTCCCCTCGGAACTGGCCGCCATTCCCCAGTTGCCGTTCCAGCCGATCTGGGGGGCGGGGGGCTGCTTCATGATGCTGTTCCCCACCACCAGAATCTTCCCGATCTCACCGGCGGTCAGCAGCACCCCCGAAAGAAGAACCAGCGCAATGACACTCCACAGTTTCCACTCTCCGATCATCGGCGACCATCTCCCGCAGTTGCTTCGGAACCGAGACGTTCCAGTTTTATTTTTCTGACTCCGCTCGGGCGCTGCCCGTTGCGGCACCATTTGAGCAGCCGCTCCACGGCAAGTTCCATCAGCCGCTCGTGGGAGAGTTCCCATTCGAGAACCTCGCTCCTACAGTAAGTCCGGCTGTGCCGTTCGGGAACCGTCCCGCGCAGCACCGCAGGGACGATCCGCCGCCGGATTTCCTCCGGAACCGTTTCCATGAAAAGGAGATCCAGCTGAATATCGAAGGGGCAGAAGATGGCGTCAATCTCCTCCTTCTCCAGAATCCGGCGCAGCTCGGCCGCGTTACGGTCGAAGAGCGAGAAATCGCCCTGCTCCATCATTCTCAGCGCTTTGAACAGGGGGAGGTTCAGCCGCCGGAGATTCTTCATCGTCCCTGCCATGCCTTCGATCAACTCCTCGATGCTCCGGTTGCTGTTGGTGTCGAGGAGGAGCAGCGTGTTGGCGCATTTTCTGGAACGCAGTTCATTTCCGATTTCGAGGCCGGCGGTGCGGTAATCGAAGATTACGCCCGGCAGATCCACGCCCTGAAGAACCTGGTCGATCTGCATGATCGGCACCCGGCGGGAAAGTTCCATAAAGTAGGAGGCATTCGCCGAACCGTTCTCCGGCGAAAGCAGAATTCCGCGGACGCCGTTGTAAACCAGCGCATCGGCATACCGCCTCTCCAACCCGGCGTCCCCCTCGGAGGAACGGATGGTCAACATCGCTTCGCAATGGTTGCTCTCGAAAGCGGACCCGACCGCGAAACTCAACGTCCGCCCGAAAGCGAATCGTGGTTCGAACGGGTGGATCACGCCGAATTTCATCATCTCCGGCTCGAACCGCTGGCCGGGAACGACCCGGACGCCCTTGCCGTGATGAACCTTGATCAGCGACTCCGAGCGCAGAAGCCCCATCGCCCGCTGCATCACCCCGATGCTCACTCCGAATTCCTCGGCGAGAACCCGATAACTGGGCAGCCGGCCATCGTCCTGAAGGGCTCCCTTGCGGAGGCGGTCCTTCAGGCTGCGGGCGACCTGAATATAGATCGCCTCGCTGCCGTCATCCAAAATCACATTTCCCTGTTTCATCGTTATCACCTGAACTGTATCACTGTACATGCTGTATTACTGTATCCGTGATTAATTATAGCAAAGACGCCGATCAATGTCAATAGGCAAAAGAGAAAAAAAGCATAAAAAAGATCAGCGGTTGGCGTAACAGTAGCGGCAGTTGTGCGGGCAGGTGTTGTTGACGCCGATATCCACACTGCGGACGCAGTTGCAGAGCGGGCGCTGGCCGGGATCTTTACGGATTTCGAGCTCGCGCCCGCAGATTTTTCTCACCCATTGCGCGCCGATGCAGGCGGCCGCCGGCAGGGGCAGCCCGGCCTCGGCGCAACTCTCCAGACGGATTCCCGAACCGCGCCCGATCGCTTCGAGGTCGAGGGCGATGGCGCTCTTCTCTTCGGGAGCGGGATCATAGAGGCAGAGCCCCGCCGTGTTGCGGAGGGTCTTCGCGTAAAAGTCGAGAAAGCTGACGATACAGCGTTCTGTCGCTCCGGTCAGGCTTGCCGCGATTTCCGTGAAACGATTGCGGTGAAACTCCGCGTCGTACCGCTTCGAGAGGGCGATGGGGTCGTAACGCCAGACCAGTTTCTCCCGCCCGATCCGGCGGGAAAGGGCGAGGAAGGCGCCGATCCGCTCTTCGAGCGGCGGAAGATTGGGTTCGAGGTCGGTCCCGTAGGCGTTGACGGTGAAGAGGACGCCGAACGGAATTCCGAACGCTTCGAGTTCGTCGATCCGGGCGAAGAGCGGAGCGGGGTTCTTGCTCCAGAAAACAAGACAGCCGACCGCCTCGCGGGTCAGCGCGACATGGCGTACCTGCTTCGGATTGCGCGGGTTGGCGACATCGACGAAGCCTTCGCGCAGCCGCGAGAGCATCCAATCCATATGGAATGCGGGGATGTCGGTGCGGCGGCTGGCGCTGACAATGAGCGGCGGAGCGTCAGAGGAGGCCATGGGCTCCCGCCTCAAGGTCGAGCAGTCTGCGCTTGGTGTCGAGCCCGCTCGCATAGCCGACCAGCTTGCCGTCCGCCCCGATCACGCGGTGACAGGGGATGAAGATGGCGATCGGGTTGCGGTTGTTGGCCATGCCGACGGCGCGGGAGCCCCCGGGGCAGCCGACGGCGGCGGCGATTTCACCGTAACTCGCGGTTTTTCCGTAGGGAATCCGCCGCAGCGCCTCCCAAACGCGAAGCTGGAACGGCGTCCCCGCCGGTTTGAGCGGAAGGTCGAAAGCACGGCGGGTTCCGGCGAAATATTCATCGAGCTGCCGGAACGCCTCCGCGAGCAGCGGGTCGGCGGGAGAATCCTCCCGACAGTCGCAACGGAGGTGCAATGCGACGATGTGTTTTCCGTCGCTTTCGATGCCGATCCGGCCGATCGGAGTTTCCCTGCAACCCAGCATCCGGTTTTTCCCTGCTTTTTTCATTCGGAAATTTGTCTTTGTTTTAAAGATATGGTATATTTCCAAAATATCAAGTTGCACGGAGATCTTTTTCAAAATGGCTCTGATTCTGGGAATTGAAACGAGCTGCGACGAAACCGCCGCGGCCGTCGTCAGGGATGGATACGAAGTACTGTCGAGCAGCGTCGCCTCGCAGATCGCCAAACACGCGGCGCACGGCGGCGTGGTTCCGGAGCTGGCGGCGCGCGAGCACCTGACCGCGCTTACGCCGGTGCTCGACGGCGCGCTTTCCGAAGCGAACGTCACGCTCGGCGACATCGACGCGATCGCGGTGACCCAGGGGCCGGGGCTGATTCCGGCCCTGCTGGTCGGGCTTTCGTTCGCCAAGGGGCTGGCGCTGGGGCACAAAATCCCCTACGTCGGCGTCAACCACTTCATCGGCCATATCTACGGGGCGTTCCTCGACGAGGCGAACAGCGCGCTGGCGGACCCGGTGAGCTATCCCTTGCTGGCGCTGGTGGTTTCGGGCGGACACACTTCCTTGATGCTCATCGACTCCCACGGCAAGGCGACCGCGCTCGGCGGGACCATCGACGACGCGGCGGGCGAAGCGCTCGACAAGGGCGCGAAACTGCTCGGTCTCGGCTATCCCGGCGGACCGGTGATGCAGCGCACCGCCGAGGGCGGCGACCCGCACCGCTTCGAATTTCCGCGTCCGCTGACCGGCGGGGCGGGCAAACCGCTCGCGCCCGAGAACCGCTGGAATTTCAGCTTCAGCGGCATCAAGACCGCGCTGCTTTACCACGTGAAGAACCACGCGGGCGAAGACGGGACGCTCCCGCCGGAGCTGTTGAAAGACACTGTCGCCTCGTATCAGGAGGCGGTGGTCGACGTGCTCACCCGCAAGACGCTCGACGCCGCGAAGGCGTTCGGCGCGAAGACCATCGTTGTCGCGGGCGGCGTCGCCTGCAACAGCGTGCTGCGCGAACGCTTCGAAGCGCTGACGCCCTCCGGCGTCCGGCTCCGGCTGGCGGCGCGCAAATACTGTACCGACAACGCCGCGATGATCGGCGGACTCGGGTTCCACTACTGGAAGAAGGGGAATTTTTCGTCGCCGGACATCGACTCCTACGCCCGGCTGCCGCAGATTACGCAGGTTCCCTTCCTGGACTGACACGAAAGAGAAAGACGACTGACAAAATGGTGAAACTGATCGTATTCGATCTCGACGGAACATTGATCGACTCGCGGCTCGACCTCGCCGGCGCGGTGAATCAGATGCGCGGCTCGATGGGGCTCGAACCGCTGGCGACGGAGCGGATCATCCGCTTCGTCGGCAACGGCATGGGGAACCTGGTCCGGCGCGCGATCGCCGACGCCGACGTCGATTTCGACGAGGCGTTGCGCCGCATGAAAAATTACTACGCCGACAACCTGGTCGAAACGACGGCGCTCTACCCCGGCGTCCACGCCGGGCTGGAGGAGCTGAAAAACGCCGGAATCCTGCTCGCGGTGCTCTCCAACAAGCCGGGCGACGCTTCGCGGACGATCCTCGATAAGCTCGGCGTAGGGGGATTCTTTTCGGATGTGATCGGCGGAGATTCCGACTTTCCGCTCAAGCCGGAGCCGGACGCGCTGATCGACCTGATGCGCCGCCACGAGGTTCCGCCCGCGAACTGCTGGATGTTCGGCGACCACAACACCGATCTGGAAGTTGCGCGCCGGGCCGGGTGCCGCGCCGCGCTGTCGCGTTACGGATTCGGCGACCCGGGCGAGGAGAAGTTCGAGTTCGAAGTCAACTCGTTCCCGGAATTCGTCATGGCGGTGAAAGGATTCTAAACAGAGCGGCCGCGGCCGCAATGTTTGTTTTCTTCATATCCGGGGCGCTTTTATTCATAGTGGGGACTTCGAAAAAACGCCTGCCGCGGGGTACAGTAATCAGATGGTTCCGCAAGTTGAAACAGAAGGACAAGGGGAAACTCCATGTATCATCTCAGATTCCGGCAGGTTCATCTCGATTTTCACACTTCGCCCGACATTGCGGGCATCGGGGAAAAGTTCGACCGCAAGGTATGGCAGGAGCGGCTGAAGAAGGCGCACGTCGATTCGATCACCTGTTTCTCGCTCTGCCACCACGGCTGGAGCTACCACCCGACCGAAGTCGGGAAGATGCATCCGCACCTCAAGTTCAATTTGTTGCGCGAACAGTTCGACGCGGCGAAGGAGATCGGCGTCAACGTGCCGGTCTACCTCTCCGCCGGGCTCAACTACCGGGCGTCGCAGGAGCACCCGGAGTGGAACGAGTATTCGGCGGAGGGCAAAGGCCCGAACCCGCTTCATGCCGGATTCATCAAGCTCTGCTTCAACACCCCGTACCTCGACCACCTCTGCGCGCTGATCGAAGAGGCCGCCAGACTGTTCCCCGGGGCGAACGGCATTTTCCTCGACATCATCAACCAGGGCCAGTGCTGCTGTTCCTGGTGCAAGCGGGGAATGCTCGAAGCCGGACTCGACCCGTTGAAGGAGGCGGACCGCATCGCCTACTCCCGCAAGGTGCTGGAGAACTACTACGTGCGCACCACGGCGGCGGCGAAAAAATACGACCCGGAGATGCCGGTCTTCCACAACAGCGGCCACATCACGGTCGGCGACACCGGAATCCTCAAATACTTCAGCCACCTCGAACTGGAAAGCCTGCCCACCGGCGGCTGGGGTTACGACCACTACCCGATGTCCGCCGCCTACAGCCGGAACCTCGGCTTCGACTTTCTCGGCATGACCGGGAAATTCCACACCACCTGGGGTGAATTCGGCGGCATCAAGCACCCGAACGCGCTCCGCTACGAGTGCGCGGCCATGCTGGCCAACGGCTCGAAATGCAGCATCGGCGACCAGCTTCACCCCGACGGCGAACTCGACGAGAGCACCTACGAGCTGATCGGCAAAGCCTACGCCGAAGTGGAAGAAAAAGAACCGTGGTGCGACAACGTGAAATCGCTCTCCGAAGTGGCGGTTCTCGCTTCGTCGGCGGCCAATCACAAGCGCGAAACGGCGGGCGACGTCGGCGCCGGGCGGCTGCTGCTCGAAGGGCATATTCCGTTCGAAGTGGTCGATACCGAAATGGAATTCAGCCGCTACAAAGTGCTGGTCCTGCCGGACGACGTGCGGGTGAACGCCGTGCTCAAAGCCAAGCTCGAGAGCTATCTCGCCGGGGGCGGAAAGCTGATTCTCTCCGGCGGCAGCGGGCTCGATGCGGAACAGGATGCGTTCGCATTGAATCTTCCGCTCACCGATGCGGGGTGGAACCCGCTTTCGCCCGACTACATCGAGGCGGCCCCGGCGTTCGCGCCCGATTTCGCGAAGACGCCGTTCGTCATGTACCTGCCGTCGCGCCGGATCAAGGCCGACGGCGGCGAGTCGCTCGGCAAAATCTACGACCCCTATTTCAACCGCGACTTCCGCCACTTCTGCAGCCACCAGCATACGCCGTATTGCCCCGAGCCCTCCGGCTTCGACGCCGGGGTGATGAGCGACCGGATTCTCTACTTCGCCCACCCGGTCTTCTCGATCTACCGCGGATTCGGCATGGTTTCGCTGCAGGAGTTCGTGCTGAAAGCGGTCCGCCGCTTCCTCGGCGCGGAACTTCAGGTGAAGGCGAAACTGCCGACGACGGCGCGGGTTTCGCTGCTTGAACAGCTCGCCGAAAATCGCGCGGTGCTTCATCTGCTTTTCGCCACCACGATCAACCGCGGCGGCGCCGGGCTCAATATTCCCGGCCATCCGTTCGGCAACAGCCGTCCGGTCGAGGTGATTGAAGAACTTCTGCCGCTCTCCGACATCGAAACCTCGGTCAAGCTCGACCGCCCGGTGAAGAGCGTCCGGCTGGTGCCGCAGGGAAAAGATATTCCGTTTGAAACGAAGGACGGCCGCGTCCGGTTCACGGTTCCGGAGCTGCTCTGCCACCAGATGGTGGAGCTCGCTTACCGGTAACCGGGAAAGCCGGGGACGGTCGAAAAGGAGGAAAAAAATGCAGGAACTCAAGTTTCACATCGACGAATCCCGCTGCATCCGCTGCGGGGTCTGCATCCGCGACTGCGCCCCGGCGATCCTGGAATTCGACCCGGAGCGCGGAATTCCGCGCGTCATTCCGGGGACGGAAGCCGGCTGCACCCGTTGCCAGCACTGTCTGGCGGTCTGCCCGCGCGAGGCGGTGAGCATCTTCGGGCGCGACCCGAAGAAGAGCATTCCCCGCGGCCCCGGCCCGACTCCCGAGTCGATGCTTTCGCTCATCGCCAACCGCCGTTCGGTGCGCAGCTACCGCCACGAAAATCTCGACGGCGAAACCATCGGCAAACTCAAGGAGATGTTGAGTTTCGTGCCGACCGGAGTCAATTCGCACACGCTCCACTTCGCCTTTGTCGACGAAGTGGCGGTGATGGATTCGTTCCGCGATTATGTGGCGGAGAAGGTCGCCGACATGCTCGCCGACGATCCGCAGAACCCGTTCCTGACCCGGATGGAACGTTACCGCAAGCAGTTCGCCGCCGGGCGCGACGTGATTTTCCGCAATGCGCCGCACATGGTGGTGGCCGCCGCGAAAATCGGAACGCCCGCCGAAACGCAGGACCCGATCATCGCGCTCTCGTATTTCGAACTCTATGCGCAATCGCTCGGCATCGGCACGCTCTGGTGCGGGCTGGCGCAGGGTGCGCTGTGTTACTTCCCGGAACTCATGGCCCGGCTCGGGTTGCCGGAAGGGTGGAAAGCATCGTACTGCATGCTCTTCGGCCCCGCCAACGTGCGCTATCCGCGTGCGACTCAGCCCGATCCGGTCGGCATCCACTCGGTGAAGTGAGGTAGGATGAGGGAGCTCCGCATTCAATTCCGGCCGTCGCCGATGTTCGATGCGGCGGCGGAGGTGGTCCGCGTACTGCGGCGGCACGGCTTCGACGGCGGCATCGTCGGCGGCGGCGTGCGCGATTCGCTGCTCGGGCGCGCTCCCGCCGATTTCGACATCGTCACCGTCGCTCGGCCGGAGGAGACCGCCGCGCTCTTCCCCGACTGCCGGATGGTGGGAGCGAGTTTCGGCGTTTCGCTGGTGCGGCACGGCGGATTCGAGTTCGAAGTCGCCGCCGCGCGGCAGGAGCGCTTTTACCTCGACGGCCGCCACCCCGGCGAAGTCAAATACACCCGCGACCTGGTCGAAGACATGCAGCGGCGCGATTTCACCGTCAACGCGCTCTGGTACGACCCGGTCGACGGCGTGGTCCGCGACGCGGTGGGGGGAATCGACGACCTCGAACGCGGGGTCCTGCGCACGGTCGGCGACCCGATGGAGCGGTTCAACGAAGATTATCTGCGGATGCTGCGGGCGGTCCGCTTCGCCACCCGGCTGCGTTTCCGGCTCGACCCGGCGACGGAGCGAGCGATCAGCTCGCTCGCCGCGAAGTGCGCCGAACTCACCGGCGAGCGGCTGCGCGTCGAACTCACTTCGATGCTGACCGGGCCGGACCCGGCGGGCGCGGTGCGGATGCTGGAGAGAACCGGCATCCTTAGTGCGATCCTTCCCGAGATCGCCGCGATGCCGGGGGTCGAGCAGCCGCCGGAATACCACCCCGAGGGCGACGTGTTCGTCCACACCACGCTGATGCTCGAACACATGGTGCGCCCCGACCCGCTGCTGGCATGGAGCGTGCTGCTGCACGACGTCGGCAAGCCGCTGACCCGGAGCGTCGAACCCTCCGGCCGCATCCGCTTTTTCGAGCATGAGACGCGGGGAGCGAAGATGGCGGAGGCGATTCTCGACCGCTTCCGGTTCTCGGCCGCCGACCGCGAGGCCATCGTCCACGCGGTGAGAAACCACATGCGGTTCTCCTCGGTGCCGCTGATGAAGGCGGCCAAACGGCGGAAGCTGATTTCGGACCCGAACTTTTCGCTGGAACTCGAACTCCACCGCCTCGACTGCATCGGCTGTCACGGAATGCTCGACGTGTTCGTCTTCCTGCTCGATCTGCTCGACGCCGAGCCGGAGCTGCGGGAACTGCCGGAGCCGTTCGTGCGCGGACGCGACCTGGTCGAAGCCGGGCTCCGCCCCGGGCCGCGTTTCCGCAAAGTGCTCGACAAGGTGTTCGACCGCCAGCTTGCCGGAGAATTCGCCACCCGCGAGGAGGCGCTCAAAACGGCATTGCGGCTTTTTTCCCGGAAGGATTGATTTTCCCCGGCGGGGGGTGTATATTACTTGATCCAAACCAACAGGGGACCAAGGAAAATGTCGCTTTACCTGAACGATGACTTGAGCGCGCTTGACTACGTGCAGCCGGACTATCTGCGCGAACTCCAGCTCGAACGTCTGCGGAAGATCGTACGCCACGCTTATGCCAACGTCGCCCTCTTTCGCAGCCGCATGGAGGAGCGCAATCTCACGCCCGACGATCTTGAAACACTGGCCGACCTCGCGAAACTGCCGTTTACGGTCAAGACCGATCTGCGGGACACCTATCCGTTCGGGCTGTTCGCCGTTCCCATGTCCCAGGTGGTCCGCCTCCACGCTTCGAGCGGAACCACCGGCAAGCCGATCGTGGTCGGCTACACCCGGAAAGACCTCGAAGTCTGGATGGAGGTGATGAAACGCGCCTTCGCCAGCTGCGGCCTCACCCACGAGGACGTGGTCCAGGTCTCCTACGGCTACGGGCTCTTCACCGGCGGGCTGGGCGCGCACTACGGCGCCGAAGCGCTGGGGGCCACCGTGGTGCCGACTTCGGGCGGCAACACCCAGCGCCAGATCATGCTAATGCGCGATTTCGGGACGACGGCGATCTGCTGCACGCCCTCCTATTTCCACTATATGATCGAACAGGCCGCCGCCGACGGCATCGACATGCACAAGCTGCCGGTCCGCGTCGGGGTGTTCGGCGCCGAACCGTGGACCGACGAACTGCGCAAGCGCATCGAAGCCGAGGCCGGGATCAAGGCCTACGACATCTACGGACTCTCCGAAATCATCGGCCCCGGCGTCGGCATCGAGTGCTGCTGCCAGAAGGGGATGCACATTTTCGAGGATCACTTCTACCCCGAAATCATCGACCCCGACACCGGCGAAGTGCTGCCGGACGGCGAGCTCGGCGAGCTGGTGCTCACCACGCTCTCCAAGTACGCGATGCCGATGATCCGTTACCGGACGCGCGACCTAACCCGGATCATCCCGGAACCGTGCGCGTGCGGACGGACGCTCCGCCGGATCGACCGCATCTCGTCGCGCAGCGACGATATGTTCATTATCCGCGGGGTCAACGTGTTCCCGTCGCAGATCGAGACCGCGCTGCTTTCGATCGAAGGGACCACCGCCAATTACAACATCGTCCTCTATACCGACCACGGGCTCGACAACGTCGAAGTCGACGTCGAAGTCACCGAGGAACTGTTCTCGGACAAAGTGCGCTCGATGGAACTTCTTCAGCAGCGGCTCACCGCCGCGGTGGAGAGCGTCGTCGGCATCCGCGTCCGGATCAAGCTGGTCGCGCCGAACACCATCCAGCGCAGCGAAGGCAAGGCCCGCCGCGTGATCGACCATCGCGAGCGCTGACGCCCGCGACGGCAAAAAGAACGCCCGGTTCCGTTTTTGCGGACCGGGCGTTTTTGTTTACCGGGTTTCGAACGCGCCGGGGTCGCGGGTCACCGCGATCAAATCGAGAGAGAGCGATTCGCGCGGAGCGATGCGGATGATGTTCTTCCCTTTCTTGAGCGCGTAGACGCGGAGCCGCTGGAACTGCCCTTTGCCGGGTGCGCCGACCGACCAGCTCCAGAAGCTCTTGCCGTTGAGGTGGGTTTCGGCGGGTTCGTCGGCGTTGACGCCGCAGAAGAGCGAGTCGTGGGCTTCGGGCGGAACCTCGCCGCGAAGGCGGAAGAGGAGGAAGTAGTCGCCGTCTTTCTCAAGCTCGAATTCATACACGGCCGGATTCTTGCCCGCCTCCCCTTCCAGCCGGACGGCTTTCCCGCCGTCGGCCAGCGGGTCAGGAGTCGTCGCGTAACGCTTGCCGGAGGCGGGAGAAGCGGCGTCGATGTAGACGGTGTCCGGCCCCGCCGGAAGCGGGCGGATGGCCGCGTCCGGGTTCAGGTTCTCCGCATAGACCGAGACCGGGCGCGAAAGCCCGTCGGCGAACCGGAGCAGCAGCGCCGCCCGGAAAAACCGGCGGCCGTGCATCTTCTCCGGTTTCAACGTGACTTGGAATTCCATCTTGTCGCCGCCGCGAAGCGTTCCCGAAGCCGGAGCGACTTCGAACCAGTCGGCGTCGTCATTCTGGCGGACGGTGAAGGCGGAGCTGAAATCGCCCGGCGCGACGGTCGCGGTGAAGCCGAGGCGCTTTTCCGCCGCTCCGGGCAGGTCGCCGAAGTCGAGCACCCCGGCGTCAACTTCGACCGGCAGCGGCCGATAGGGGAGCGCGCGCGGGGTGGCGGTCTGGAAGGCCCCGACATCCACCTTCTCCTTCGCCGTGAAGTTGTCGATCGCCCTGCCCGCCGCGATCGCCGGAGAGCCGGGCGCGGGGGTGAAGACGCCCCGTTCCGGCGCGGTCAGCCGGGCCGGGGCGACGATGTCGTGCGCCCCGGCGGGTTCGTTCGAGAACGGCAGCAGATTGTAATCGGCCTCCGACTGCGGACTTCGGGCGCGCCGGAAAATCGAGTTGCTCCCGGTGAAGAGATTGTTGAAGGCGACGATTTTCAAGTGCGGCAGCATCGAAACGCCCTTGCCCGCGCCGTCGATCGTGTTGTTGAAGAGGTAGCTGACCGCCTGCGGGCCGCTGCGGGGCGACGAAGTTTTAATCCCCTGCCCCGCCGCGCCGAACCGGTCGCCGCCGCGCAGCAGCAGGTTGTCGAAGACGTAGGAGGGCCCTTCCATGCAGCCCTGGATGCTGACGCCGCAGTACCACCCCTCGAAGCGGTTGAAGAAACAGCGGACGTTCTGCTGGCCACCGTCGAGCTCGATCGAGTCGTCGTTGCTGAAAGCGAGATAATTTCCGCAGATGTCGGCGTCGCGGTTGAATCCGCCGTCGGGGTTGAAGTTGCCGGTGCCTTCGATCGCGTCGTTCCAGCGGTGGCCGTCGCTGCCGACGATGTCGTTGTAACGGATCACGGTGGAAGTCGGGCTGTCGACCAGAATCCCCTCCGGTCCGGCGGGGTGCGAGTAGTGCCAGGCGTTGGCGGTGGTGCGGGCGTCGTGAATATAACAGCGTTCGACCACCGTTCCGCGGCTCCGGCTGATCAGGATTCCGCCGTCGTAATTGATCGCTTTGCCCGCGCCGTCGTAGAACTTGCCGTCCTTGTCGAAGCGCTGCGTTCCCGGCCGTCCCCAGCCGGAGAGGTCGCAGTTGATGACGCGGACGTTGTCGCAGTCGCGGATGGCGATCGCGTTCTTTTCTCCACCCTTCAGCGTCATTCCTTCGAGCAGGATGTACGCCGCGCCGTCGAGTTCCACGAGCGGCGCCGAGTGGTCGTTGGCGAGAACGAAGCCGGGGGCGGCGGTGTAGCGAATCCAGCCGTCCGGCCTGCCGTGTTCGGAGATTTTAAGGGTTCCCGGGAAATTCTCCGCGTTGAGGACCACGGTTCTGGCGACCGGAACGGCGGAGCTCCAGGTGCGGAACGTTCCGCTTGCGAGCGGCTTCCCCGCCGCGTCGGCGACGGCGAGTTCGTATTCGCTGTCTTCGTCGAGCAGGACGAGGCTGCCGCGATATCCGCCGTCGGCCTCGACATAGACCGGCGGCAGGGCGTTCCGCCATTCGCCGCCCTTGCGGCGGAAGGTGACGCCAAGCTCCTGCTTCGGCCCCTTCCAGTAGTAGCCGCAGGAGGAGAAGAGCGGTTTCGTCACCAATCCCGGCTCCGGTTCCGGATTCGCCGACTCCGGGCCGAAGCGGAGCGCTTCGAAGGTGATCGCCTTTTCTTTGCTGACCACATAGAGCGCCACGTCGATCTGCGCCTTGCCTTTCCAGTTGAACTGCTTCGCCAGGTTGACCCGGTAAGTTCCCGGCCGCCGGAATTTCAGGATCGAGTGTTTCTCACGGGTGCCCCGGTTGTAGAGTTTGACTTCGCCGCCGCCGGCGGCGGCTTTGACCTGGAGGGTGAATTCCGGGTTTTCATCGAGATCGACCTCGAAAGTTCTGGTCATCGTACACCAGCCGGGGCCGCCCGGCGCATTGGTGAGCGTGAGCCCGGCGGGTTTGACCGGTTCGATGGTTCCGACGGTCCCCTTCTGGATTTTCCACATCTCCGGCCGGGTGAAGTCGTCGGCGACCTCCGCCGCGCCGAGCAACAGCGCGGCGGCGACGGTCAGAATGGAAAGAGCGGTTCGAAATGCGTTCATGCTTTGCCTCGGATTCGTCTAGCGGGTGATTCCGTCGCGGACATCCGGATTCAGCCACTGGACGTAGCTGCCGGAGGTGACGTCGTTGTACATCGGCCCCTTGACCATTTTCACCCGGCCGTCGCAATAGAGCGCCGCCGTCTGCCCGTTGTGCCGGATGGAGAGATAGCCGGGCGGGTTGTCGCTGAACCACGCCGCCGAATCGGTGACCGCGGCGTTGCCGCTGCGCAGGATGAAGATCTTCTTGTTGTCGCTCCCCAGCCGCCAGGCGTCGGCCAGCAGCACGGAGCGGGAAGCGCCCTTCACGGTCTTGAGCAGCTCGCCGAACTTCCGGTGGCGGTCGCGGCAGTAGATTCCGGCGGCGTCGTCGACTTTGAACGGGTAGGTTCCCTGCGTGATGCAGGTGTTGGTACCGTAGCTGATGCGGGCCGTTCCGCTGTCGCTCGGATCGTACTCCGGCCGGAGGTCGGAGGGGCAGACGAAGACCGCTTTGCGCTTTCTCGCCGCTTCGTTGGAGTTGGCGCCGAGATAACCGCCGTTGGCGATCGTGTACATCCAGTAGGAGGTGGGCGTGCGGCCCGGAATCGTCCAGTCGCTGTAGTCCATCGCATACATGTGGTAGGCGACGCCGAGCTGTTTGAGATTGCCCTGGCAGGAGCTCGACTTGGCCCGCTCCCGGGCCTGGTTCAACGCGGGCAGCAGCATCGAAGCGAGGATGGCGATAATCGCAATCACGACCAGGAGTTCGATCAGGGTGAATCTTCTTCTCATGTCAGTCTCCTCAAGTTTATATCGGTTGATTCCGGGGAATGGTTTCATCATGCGCTCCGTGCAGTGGCGTTGCGGATTTTGAGATAGGTCCGCAGTAGTCCGGCCAGGTCGGCGGTTCCTTTGTCGATGTCTTCGTCGCCGGCCATCAGTTCGGCGATTCCGTCGCAGACCAGATTGTACACTTCGACCGAATCGAGGTTGTAGTGCGAATGCATGTGCGGAATTTCGGTCAGGAACAGCGTGTCGCGTTCGTCGCTGTAATCGACGCTCCGCCCCATCAGCGATTTGCGGATGGGCAGCCCGTAACTCCAGTTGACCAGACAGGCCTGGAACTCCTCCGACAGCAGCAGCTTGAGCAGCCGGGCGGCGAGGTTGAGGTCGACGCACTCGCGGCGGACGCAGAAGACGTCGGTGGCCTGGGCGTTGAGGTTGGCGCCGCCTTCGATCAATGGCAGCGGCGCGGTGCTCCAATCCCGGAAACCGGACCGTCGGACATCGCTCATGAATTCCCGCGGCTGGATCAGCATCCCCGCCCGGCCGGAGAGGAAGTTCTTCTCGAAATCGTCCGGATAGGTGAAGTCGCCGATTCCCATGTCGTGGCGGAGCTGCCGGAACAGCTTGAGCCCCCGCCGGGTCTCCGGGCTGTCGATCTTGACGCAGTCCTCCGCCTCGGGGTCGATCAGGCAGCCGCCGCTGCGCAGGACGAAGTTGATCCAGTAGAACTGCTTGGTGTGCCAGCAGAAGGTGTCGACCGGGGGCAGGATCGTGCGGAGGCGGCGGATGCACTCGCGGAATTCGCCGATGTTCCAGTTCGGCCCCGGCATCGGGCACCCCGCCTGCCGGAACAGCCTGGGGTTGTAGAAGATCACGCGGGGCGAATAGATGATCGGAATCCCCGCCAGCCGCGGCCCGACCCGGAAGGCGTCGAAGGTCTTCAGGAAGAAATCCGACGTGTCGGGGAAAGAGTCCGCGAAAAGCTCGTTCAAATCCATGTATTCGTTGTGGTGGGACTGCACGTAATGCGTCGTCTGGATTTCGAATACGCTCCCTGAGAACCGCTCGCTGATCCAGAGCTCCGGCAGGCTCTCCCCGGCCATCCGGCGGAAATCGTCGAGCCAGGGCAGCCCGGAGCGGAACAGACTCAGGTTGCGCTGGAGGATGCGGGAGGACCACAGCGGATGAACGAACGTCCCCTTCCGGGCGGCGGTCTCCAGCACGCCTTCCTGCACCAGCATCTCGAGTTCGCTCTGAACCGCCGGCAGCGGCTTGCCGGTCTGGCGGGCGATCTCCCGCGCGCCGGGCAGCTTGTCGCCCGCCGTCAAAAAGCCGTCTTCCAGCATGCCCAGAACGAAGTGCCGGACGGAATTGTTTTTCTCTTTCATGCGGTTCTCCTTGTTCGAATCTATGGATATTATAGCAAACTTTCCTGACACTGTCAATACCTTTCCTGCTTTTTTTACAAAAATTAATCGAGAATCCTCCATATTGACACTATCAATACGGAATCGAGCACTTGAGCGGGAACCAGCGGGAAAATTAAGTGTTCCTGCTTGAAACCGCAATCATCCCACGCTATCTTATTCTGCGGAGGGTGGCTTATGAAAACACTGATTGTCTTATCTTTCGTCTTTTTTGCGGCTTTGGCGGGATATTCGGAGGAGCCGGCAATCGGCAAACCTCCCTATCGGGTCTGCGTGCTGGATTTCTCCAACATCGACATCATCGGGCAGAAACGACTCCTCGATGTGCAGAACCGTCCGATCGAAGCGCCCAAACTGGAATCGCTCAACAACGCCGACCGGCTCTCGATCAACCGCGTCATGCAGGGATATATCCGCATGATCGACGCGACCGACGCCGCCCGGACCAACGCCGCCAACCGCGCCATGCAGATCGAGAACAACCGGCGCGACTGGGCGAAGGCACTCGAACTTTACAACACTGTGGTCAAAGGCGAGGCCCGCCCGATTCTGCTGGGCGGCGAATACCTCTCCGCCTATCTGGGGAAACGCCCCGACCTGTTCCGGCCGGTCGATCTTTCGGCGGTCACCGCGGCGATGGGGAAACTGGCCGAACAGCCCGGATTCCCGGCCGACTTCCAGCACCGGCTGGCGATCGAATCGGGGGCGAACCTGCTGATCTACGGCACCGTCTCCGACCTGAGCAGCCGGGAACGCTCGTTCCAGGGCTACGGCATCGAGACGAAGACCACCGTCTGGCAGCTCGATGTGATCCTCAAAGTCGCCGACCTCGACCGGCAGGAGATCATCTACTCCAACGTCTACACCGCCACGCTCAGCGAGCGGCAGCGCCCCTCCGCGTCGGAAATCGACCACAACAAGTTCCGGACGCTGATGGATTCCGCGCTCAAACAGGCCGCCGAAGATCTCATCAACATGGCCGGAAACGGCTTCCGGGCTCCGGCGGGCACCGCAAAGTAAACCGGCAAGGGAGGTTCCTATCATGTTCGGAAAATGGATTGCAATTGTTTTCGCCTGCCTCATGGTGGCGGGCGTCCGGGGCGCCGACCGCATCGCCGTGGCCGAACCCGCCGGCAAAAGCGGCGTGACGCCTCAGGAGGTCGAGACGCTGTGGGGAATGCTCGAGAGTTCGGTCGGCGGCGGCTACGAAGTCGTTTCGCGGGGCGCTCTGAAGCAGATTCTCGCCGAGATCGGTTTCGCGGAGAATTCCGGGCTGACCGGGACGGATTCGCCGAAACAGTCCGCCCGCTCCGGTGAAATCAAGACCGTCAAATACATTCTCGTTTCGACGGTGGGCAAGCTCGGGACGCGACTCAATCTGTCGCTCTCGCTCATCGACGCTTCGACCGGGGAGGTCATTCCCGGCCGGAAAGTGACCGACACGGTCGACTCGCTCGATGAATTTTCCTCCCGGCTGCCGGGGCTGCTGCAGGAGATCGGGCTGGCCGACGCGCTCAAAACGCGCGGCATCTACGCGATGCTCGCCCCGGTGATCACGGTGAAGAATCCGCCTGCCTACCTGGCGGAGACCTTTTCCTCCGGAATGGAGAAATACCTGCTCGACAACAAGGTCCGGCTGCGCGGACTGACCGTGGTGGACCCGATCCTTCGCCGCAACGGGATCGGCCCCCTCGACGCGGCCGAGCCGACGCTTTTCGCGCGGGTCGGCGAACTGCTCAAGGTGGACAACCTCGTCATGACCAAAATCAACCGTTTCTCGGTCACCGAGAAGCGCGAATACATCGCGGCTTCCAAGCGGGAGGTTCTGCACCGGATCTGCGATTTCGACGGAGAAATCCGCATCCTGTCGGCCGGAACCGGCGAGACCGTCGCGGTGATTCCGTTCCGCCAGAAACTCGACCTCGACGATGTTGACGCCAAGATCGACACCGACGACTGGACGCCCGAGGATTACGGCAAGTTCGCCATCGGGAATCTGATTTCGCTGATCGGAGCGGATGTGGTCCGCTCAATCGGAAAATAACGGGACGGGGAGGTTGTGTTGAAACTGTCTTTTCTTGTACTGGCGGCAGGCGGCTTCCTGCTGGCGGGGTGTTCGAGCGTCACCAACTCGCACCGTCAGAAGGAATCGATGATGACCGACTATCTGGCCGGGAAAGATGCGCCGGTGGAGCAATGCCTCACCGACAAGCTCAATTCGACCGCCGGCAGCGGCGACGAATTGATGTGGCGGCTGGAGGCCGGGTCGTTCCTGTTCGATACCGGCAACTACCCGAAAAGCATCGCGGAGTTTGAAAAGGCCGAAGCGCTGGTCACCGCCTACGACGACCGCGCGACCGTCAGCGTCCGCGACGCCGGAGCCGAGGGCGGCGCGGCGCTGACCAACCTCAACATTTTGCCCTATCGCGGGTTCTGCCGCGACCGCATCATGCTTTCGATGATGAAATCGCTGGCCTATCTGGGAGAAGGACGCGAAGATTCATTCAACGCCCAGCTCCGACGGCTGCGGACCACCCAGAAGGAGATCCGGGCGAAATACGACAAGGAGTTCGAAGCCGAAAAGAAGGAGCTCTCGACGACGGCGCGGAAAAATCCGGCGGCGACGGCGGGGCTGAAAACCGGAGACGCCGCGGTGGCGAACACCGGGAGCGACGAATTCAACCAGGCGCTGGTCGAAACCCGCAAGACCGCGAACAAGGGGTACGCCGATTTCCTCAATCCGGCCGCGCTCTTCCTCTCCGGGCTCGGTTCGCTGCGGGAGGGCGACACCGACAATTCGCTGATCGATTTCAAGCGGGTCTACGAGGCGATGCCGCAAAACCAGTTGGCGCAGCAAATCTACGTCACCGTGCTTACGATGGCGAAGCGGGAGATTCCGAAGGAGCTAAACAAGGTCAAACCGTTCGATTTTCCGCTCGACCGCGACTGCGTCTACGTGATTTTCGCCAACGGACGGAGCGCCGCGTTCCGTCAGGTGGCGATCTATTTCCCGGTGATGACCGCCTACCCGGTCTGCGAATTCTATCCGGCGCCCTATCGCTTCCTCAAAGTCGAGGCGGGCGGGCAAAGCTGCGATACCGGGCTCCTCGCCGATATGGATGCGATCCTCGCCCGCGAATACAACGAGCGGCTGCCGGGGATGGTCACCCGGATCATCATCTCCACCGCGATCAAGGAGGGGGCGAGCTACACCGGCGCATGGGCGGTCGGCCAGCAAAACGAACTGGCCGGGCTCGGGGTGCTGCTCGGTTCGATGGTCTACCGCGCCACCTTCAACACCGCCGACACGCGAAGCTGGGAGATGCTGCCCAAGGAGTTCCAGCTCGGCGTGCTGCCGATGCCGAAGGACCGCAAAATCACGGTCGATCCCGACGGCCTGGCCGGGCGGGCGCAGACGGTGACCATTCCGGAAAACGACCGGTCTGCAATTATCTATGTGAGTGCGCCGAGCGCCGGGAACGTCCGCGCGCAGGTGCTGGGAATGTCGTCCCGATAAAAAGGAAGGGGAACGAATCATGAAAAAAACAGGACTTTTCATTCTGCTCGGCGGCCTGCTGCTTGCCGCCGGATGCCAGAACTCCGCCAACCGGGTAGAGAACGCCGACAAGGTCATGACGCCGAACATTGTCAACGACAAGCGGTTCGTCACCGACGGCTTTCTCGCCGACCGGCTCAAGCTGACCGGAATCATCACTTCGACGACGGCGGACGACCTGCTCCGGGTCCAGATCACCGCGGTCAACGTGCGTACCGGATTCTTCGCCCAGATGTGGAGCGGCATGACCAGGGAGAACCCCTACCCGATCCAGTATAAATTCACCTGGTTCGACAAGAACGGCATGGCGGTCGACTCGATTGTTTCGACCTGGAAGGACATGACGGTGATTCCGGGCGAGGAAGTGCAGATTCAGTCGGTGGCGCCGAACCGCGACTGCAAAGATTTTTCGATCCAGTTGAAAGAAGCGAACTGACCGCAGAAAGGATACCGAACCATGAATACGAAACAATACGCAATGCTGTTCGCCGGAGCGCTTGGTTGCGGCCTGATCGCCGGATGCTCGACGACGACCTCCACCTTCGACCCCACCAACCCGACGCAGAACACCGCCCGGGCGATCGGCACGGTTTCGCAGGCCGAGTGTTTCATGGCGGCGCGCGCCGCGGCCGAAAACGCGATGACCAGCCCCTCCTTCGAGCGTTTTCTCGCCCAGTACCGCAAGGATACGGGCGACAACCTCGCAGTGCCGCTGATGCAGGTCGGCCATCTCCAGAACAAGACCGACGACCCCAACCTCGAAATGGGGCTGGTGACCGACGAGCTCTGCACCGCGCTGATGAACTCCGGCAAAGTCGAAGTGACGCTGGCGACCGGCCGCGACGCCTCGGGCACCTTCGCCGAAGCGCGCGATCTGCGCAAAGACGACAACTTTAAGCAGTCCACCGTGGCGAAGAAGGGGCGGCTCGAAGCGCCCCGGCTCAGCCTGGAAGGCGGCATCCTCTGGAACCGCGTCGATACCGGGGATGAGAAGGTGCAGGTCTACTCCTTCAATCTGAAACTCGCCGACATCGATTCCGGCAAGGTGATCTGGACCTACAACAAGCCGTTCGGAACCAAAAAGACCAAGGGGACCTTCGGCTGGTAAGCCGGGGCGGGAGGAACTTATGTTGCGTAATATCACCCGGTTGGCAGGCGTCGCACTTTGCGGGCTCCTGTTCGCGGGCTGCACCAATGTCGCGCCTTTCGGTTACTCCGAGGCGCAGGAACCGCAGGCGAGTTTCGGCATGCCGGAGGCGAAGAGCGTCGCCGTGCTGCCCTTCCTCGACGGCCGGACCATGGAGAAGAGCGAGAGCGGCTCCTTCTATTGGGGGTTATTCCCGCTGATGCCGTACGGCTACCTGAAAAAACCGTTCCCGGAGCGCGGCGAAGACTTCGTCTCGCTCGGGCGGTTCCATTTCGACCCGGTCGAAGACCTGGCGGCGGCTTCGGTGCTGGGGTTGAAGGCGTCGAAACTGTTCGAACAAGTCTCGCTGGCCCGTTCCACGACTCAGGCCGGAGACGCCGAATTCCTCTGGCGCGGAACGCTGACCGATTCCACCTACTCCGGCGCGCTGCTGACCTACGGAATCACCTATTTCGCCGCCCCGGTACTCTGGGCGGTCGGAGCTCCGGAAGGCGTGTCGCGCAATACGCTGGGCGTCCGTTTCGAGCTGATTTCGCGGGCGACCGGCAAGGTGGTCTGGAGCTATGACTATCTCGGCACCGACAGCGTCGTGCACTGGATTTATGCGCGGGTCGGCAAAGACACCAGTCTCTATCCAGAGCTGATGCGCCGTGCCATGAATCAGGCGCTCGCCGACCTCTCCCGCAAGCTGCCCGAACTCCGCTGACCGCCCCTAGGGGCGTACCGCCCGAAACGCCGGTTGGCTGCCGACCGGCGGCATCGGGTCTGCGTCGGAATCGATGCTGGTGAGCCGGATGGCAAAGAAAACCGCCAGCGAAAATCCGGCAAGGAACAGGAACAGGATCAGCAGCGCCAGAACGATGCGCAGCCGGTGTTTCCGGGCGGGTTCCGGCGGGAGCGCCGCCCGGACTCCCGAAACCGTAGTATTCCGGTTACGGAGCAGTTCGAGGCGTTCGAGGAAGAACTCCCTGACCTCCATCCAGTCCATCGGGCGCATGTCGGGATCTTTGTTGATCAGCCGTTCGACGAAAGAGATCAGCGCCGGGTCGAGATCCGGGTTGCGTTCCGCCAGCGGCTGCGGGGTGCAGTAGAGATGCTGCTGCAGCACCCGCTGCGGATTGCCGACGAAGGGCGGCGCGCCGCAGAGAAGTTCGTAGAGCATGATGCCGAAGCTGTAAAGATCGCTCTTGACGCCGTCGGCATGTTCGCCGCGGATCACTTCGGGAGC
Source organism: uncultured Victivallis sp. (assembly GCA_964435365.1). Taxonomy (GTDB): domain Bacteria; phylum Verrucomicrobiota; class Lentisphaeria; order Victivallales; family Victivallaceae; genus Victivallis. Next base: position 33,213 of record CAYSZM010000024.1, read on the forward strand.
CGCGTAAAGCGGAGTCGCCATGATCTCCTCGCTCAATTTGCTTCCGCTGACCCGGGCCAGGCCGAGGTCGGCCAGTTTCAGTGTTCCCGTCTCCTCCGAAATGAGCAGATTCCCCGGTTTGATGTCGCCGTGGGTCATCTTGTGGAAATTCCATGCATAATCAAGCGCCTCGGCCAGCTCGATCGAGACCTGGAACATGAGTTCGAAGGTCAGCTGTTCGGGAGTGAGGCGGCGGATTTCCTCCAGCGACGGCCCGATGACCAGCTCCATCGCAAAGTAGTAGTAGGACTCGGGCGTCGCCCCGGCGTCGTAGGCCTGGACGATATAGGGGTGGTCGAGACGGGCCGCCAGCCGGGCTTCGCGCAGGAAGCTTTCAACGTAACCGGGTTCAGCCGCCAGTTCGGGCAGCAGAATCTTGAGCGCAACCTTGCGCCCGAGCGACTGCTGCTCGGCCAGATAGACAACGGCATTGTTGCCGCGCCCGAGTTCGGATTCGATCCGATATCCGGCAAGAACGGTCCCCGGCGGAATTTGTACACAATCGATCGGCATGAAAAGATCCGGTCCAACTTCCTGATTCAGCTCAGCGAGCCACCTGGGTTTTGAGACGGTTGAGTTCAGCCTCCTGCCGGTCGATTCCGGAAATCAGCAGACGGAGCTTCGCTTTCATGGTTTTCGCCGCGATTTCGGAATTCACCCGCCTGCCGGTTCCCTTGCAGAAGAAGCAGTCGTGTTTTCCGGTGCCTTTGCAGACCGCGCAAAGACCGGTGCCTTCGCAGCGCGGACAGGGCTGTTCCGCCGTCACGAACTTGCGGTCCACAAACGTGTTGACCTTGATCTTCCCGGTGCCGCCGCAGTTGGGGCACTTGCCGGGGTTGCGCACGCAGTTGCGGCAGGCCACTTTGCCGGTGCCGTCGCACTCCTTGCACGGCTCCTCGGTGCCGGCTTTGACCGCGTCCTTATCGTCGGCCAGGGCGAGGGTGGAGTCGGCGAGTTCCTGCGCCTTGAGCACGATCGCGGCGGCGTAGGCGGCGGCGATCTGAATCTGCCGGGCGGCGGCGACGCCGGGCGGCAGCTTGAAGTCGGCGAGGAAGACGACGTCGTCCGGGGCCGGGAGCTGCGAATCCACCATGCGCCCGGCGACGGTGCGGAACTCGTTGAGCCGGGCCTGCTCCTGTTCCATGCGCTGGATAATCTTCTTCCAGGCGTCGGAGAGCAGCTGGCGGTTCGCCTCGGTCGCGTAGGGCTTCCACGCGGTATTTTCGTCCATAGTCTTCGTGAAGAGTTCCAGCGTGGGGTAATCGGTGCGGTCGACCGCTTCGTTGACGCAGACGCCGATCATCTCGTTGACGAGCTGCTGCGCTTCGCCGCGATTGGCGGCCCGCGGATACGCTTCGACCGCCTGGGCCAGCGCGGTGATGCCGTCGGCGTTGATGGAGCCGGCGGCGGAGTCCATCCGCCGTTCCAGCTCCATGGTGTCGGGGATACGCGAGGCGACCATGGCAGCCAGTCCGATCACCGCAAGCACCACCAGGATGATGATGATGACGCCGAACGGACTCTTTTTCTTTTCCGCAGATCCGGGAGGGGTTGGCCGTTTCATGGTAATGTCCTCCTTTGTTTAGTGGCTGCCGGTGTAGTAACGGATGCAGGCGGTGAGGGCGCGCATAAAGCGGCCTTCCTCCGGGTCCTTTCCTTCACGCGCAAGCATGGCGCGACCGTGGGTGGTCTTTTTCAGCGTGTCATGCGTTGTGGCCGCGGCGGACGCGGCGGATGTGGTTTCGGCTTTGGGCTCTCCGGCAGTCGAAGAGGATTCCTGCGCCGTCGCGGCAGCCGTCAGGATGACGGTCGAAGCAAAACTCAATACGAACAGTTTTCTCATTTTCGCGGTTCCTCCCTGAAGAATCTGGGAGTAATCTAGCATCTCTGTTCGTGTTTTGCAAATCGCTGCCGCGGGAAAACGGCCGAGGAGGGCGGAATCTGTTTTTTTTGGATGTTTTTCCGGCTTCCGGCGGCCCCGCAGGTTGACAAAAACAGCCCGGCGAGTTATATTCAGGACTATCGTTCGTACAGGAGCGCAACAAAGCGTCTCCTCCACTCAACAGCAGTCAGGAATATGAAAGAAAGACGGAAAAAGAGTAAGATCAGCGAGGATCCTGGACCCCGAAGGCGTGAAGCCGTGCCGGGCGCTCTCTGTTCCGTGGTCTTTCGCTGACAAATCTCCGCCAGATCACCACGGCGCCCTCCCCCACCGCTTCGCTGTAATGCGGACGATGTAAGGTTCATGCGCGGTTTCACGCCTGCGGTCAGGTTCGAAGGATCGGGTTCCCGGACAAGTTCCGGCGACAGGAAACCTTTAACGACAGGATGGATTGCCCATGTTCAGATGTTACGATCTGGTGGACGGCCGTGTCCAGAGTTGCCCGGAAGGACAGCTCGGCATTATTCAGGTATACAGTGCTCCGACCGAGGAGGAGAAGCGTTATCTGATCGACCAGTGCGGTATCGACGAGCACACGCTGCTCTCCGCGCTCGACGAAGATGAGATCTCCCGCGTGGAGTTCGAACACAACCACATTGCGGTCATCATGAAGCGGCCGCGCAACTTTCAGGTGGACCGGACGATGGCCTTCAAGGTGTCGTCGATCGGCGCGTTTCTGTTCAAAGACCGCATCATCGTGCTCCAGGCCGAGCCGATGCCGCTGTTCGAGCACGGCCGCATGCCGCTGCGGGGAAACACGATTCAGGGGGTGCTGCTCCGGCTGCTGCATCATTCGACGCACCACTTCCTCCAGCACCTGCGGATCATCCGCAACATCTCCGACGAGATCGAGAACAAGATCGAATTCGCGGTGACCAACAAGTCGCTCGTCAATATGTTCTCGCTGCTCAAGAGCCTGACCTACTACGAAAGCGCCACCAGCGCGAACCAGCTGCTGCTGATCAAGCTGCGCAACGATGCGAACAAGATCGGCTTCAACGAGGAAGAGCTCGATTTCCTCGACGACATCACCGTTGAAAACAAACAGTGCGACAACCTCGCCGGAATTTATGCGGGGATTCTGACCGGCATGTCCGACGCGCGCGTTTCGGTGGTCAGCAACAACCTGGCGGTGATCATGAAATACCTGGCGATCATCAACGTGGTGTTCATGCCGCTCACCGTCATCACCGGCCTCGGCGGCATGTCGGAATTCACCATGATGACCGAAGGCATCTGGTGGCCCCACGCCTACAGCGCGCTGGTGCTGGTCATGATCATCATCGGCTATGTGACCTACCTTCTGGTCAAACAGATCGGGATGCGCGACAACGGAAGGAGACGATGACCATGAGTTCGTTCTCCAAGAAGACCAAATACCAGGTGATTTCCAGCCGCGGCCGCGAACGCCTGCGCCGGACGCTCCGCCGGTTCGATGTGTTCGCCGGGCTCCTGGCGCTGCTGCTGGTCATCGCGATGATCGTGAGCAACTCCCACGCCTATGAGCTCGGGACCAACCGGCCCGAAGGGTTCGCCACCTGGTTCCTGCTGTTTCTCGCCTATGTGCCGCTGGAAATCGTCGGTCTGCTGACCTGGCTTCTCGGCATGCAGGATTCGACGATCGTTCACTTTCTGGTCGAAGGACACCAGACGCTGGCGCTCGGTGTGTTCGACCTGGTGATGCTGCTGACGCTCTGGGCGGTGGTCCGTTTCTATTGCAGCCGCCGTTACGGAATCAATTTCGTGCGGACGGCCAGTGCGTTCCTGACCATTCTGGTCGCCTGGGGTGCGTTCCAGCTCGGCTGCATGGCGGCGGTGACCATCTGGGAACGCGGCGGATTCTCGCCGCTCCACCGACATCTGCGCCGCGTCTCCGAACCGGAGCGGGTGATCGTCGTCGAAAAGACGGAAACCCCGGTTCCGGTGCCGAAAAATCCATAGGGAATCGCCGATTATCCATTGCTTTTTACGGGCTTGCACCTATATTGACCGAAAGCTCAGAAACAGATTTTTCCGGGGGAGATTCCATGCGGTGCAAGTTCACGAGTTCGCTTGAGAAGATTTTCGACGATGTCGCCGAGCCGGAGATTCCGGTGTTGCCGGGGGGCGTCGCCGCGCGCGGTGAAATTTATTCGTTCCAGCTCGCGCTGGCGGCGGAGCCGGGAGAAGCCGGCTGGTACCGGGTCGAACTCTCCGGTGCACTCAATATGCGGGTGCGGACGGTCGATTCGGTTCCGGTGCATCTCGCGGCGGACCGTCCCGGCGACGGCAACTGGCTGCGGACCGCGCCGGGGCTTTATCCGGATCTGCTGAATCCGCCGGCGGGCGGCGACCGTTTCCGGATTCTGCCGCGCCAGTGGCGGATGCTCTGGGTGACGGTCCGGGTTCCGGAAACCTGCGCGCCGGGAACTTACCCGCTCGGCTTCCGTTTCTCCCGCGAATCCGGCGGGGAGTGGATTCCCGGCGGGGAATGTTCGTTCCCGCTCGAAGTGGCGAACCTCGCGCTGCCGCCGCAGAAGCTGACCCGCTACGAGTGGTTCCACGCCGACTGCCTGGCCGCTTATTACCGCGTCGAAGCCTGGAGCGAAGCGCACTGGGAGATCGTCGAATCCTTCGCCCGCAACGCGGCGCGCCACGGCATCACCGCCTTGTACACGCCGCTCTGGACGCCGCCGCTTGACACCGAAGTCGGCGGCGAACGACCGACCTGCCAGCTTCTCGAAATCAGTTTCGACCCGAAGACCGGAACCTACCGCTTCGGATTCGACCGTCTCCGCCGTTTTCTGGAGATGGGCAAGTCGCTCGGTTTCCGCGAATTCGGCATGAGCCACCTGTTCACCCAGTGGGGCGCGTGTTTCACGCCGAAGATCGTCTGCACGCTGCCGGACGGAAGCGAAGTGAAGCGCTTCGGCTGGCACGTCGCCTCCGACGCCCCGGCCTACAGCGAATTTCTCGCCGCGCTGATGCCGCAGCTGTTCGCAGTACTGCGGGAGTGCGGCGTCGAGGACAACTGCTTCTTCTCCGTCTCCGACGAGCCCTCCGAAACGCATCTCGGGAGTTACGGCAAAGCGGTGGAGCTGGTCACGCCGCTGCTGGAGGGCCACCCCACCGTCGAAGCGCTTTCGGATTTCAGCTTTTTCGAGCGCGGACTGGTCAAACATCCGGTTCCGGCCAACAACCACATCGAGCCCTTCGCCGGCAAGGTGGAGAATCTGTGGAGCTACTACTGCTGCGGCCAGCAGGAGCTGGTCCCGAACCGGCTGATCGCCATGCCCTCCGCGCGGAACCGGATCATGGGGACGCTCTGTTACGTCTACGGCCTGGCCGGATTCCTGCACTGGGGATTCAACTTCTATTATTCGCAATATTCGCGACGGCTCATCGACCCGTTCGCCTGCACCGATGCGGACGGCGCGTTTCCGGCCGGCGACCCGTTCCTGGTCTACCCGGGAGATAACGGCGAACCGCTCGACTCGATCCGCCACGAAGTCTTCTTCGACGCCCTGCAGGACCTTCGCGCGCTGGAGCTCCTGGAAGGCAAACTCGGGCGCGAAGGCGTGCTGGAATTTCTGAAAGAAGGGAGAACAGAGTCGTTCCGCATGACCGATTATCCGCGCGGTCCGGAGTTCCTGCTCGAACTGCGCCCGCGGATCTACCGCCGCCTCGCGGAATGACTCAAAGAAAGGCGGCAAAGACGCCGTCGGCACCGGCACCCTGCCGGTCGGGGTGCAGGGGCGAAGCGCCCTGCCCGTCGGAGACATGTACTGCCGCTCATTAACCCGCTCAAGTGCCGAACAAGTTCGGCAATGAGCGGCAGCGGTGGAGTTGACCGCGAGGTCAACTCACCCGCTCGCGCCGAAGGCGGAGCTTCTCCTGCTCCGGGAAACGATCGAAAACAAGCGTGCCGTTGTTTTTGTCCGCCCTTCCGGTCGGACCGGCGAATTGACCTCTTCGGTCAACTCCGCCTCGCGGAAGCATAAGCCGTAATTTGACAGGTCGATCGTTCTTCCCTTTGCTTTTTCGTTTTTTGCATGATACATTAAAATGTAATTGTAAAAAATACGAAAGGCCGATTGGATGGAAGACGACTTATCTACGATATTGATCCTGGGAATTCTGCTGCTGCTCTCCGCTTTTTTCTCCGCCACAGAAACCGCGTTTTCCGCCTTTAACGGCATCCGGATGAAAAACCTCGCCTCCAAAGGGAGCCGCCGGGCGGCGGCGGTGCTCAGGCTCGTCGAACATTACGACCGGCTGCTCTCCACCATTCTCATCGGCAACAATATCGTCAACATCGCGATGGCCTCCATCGCCACTGTCCTCTTCACCAAGCATTTCGGCACGGTGGGCGCGGCGGCTTCGGCGGCGGTCATCACCGTGCTGGTGCTGATCTTCGGCGAAATCACGCCGAAAAGCATCGCCAAAGACGTTCCGGAAAAATTCGCCATGTCCGCCGAGCCGCTGGTCCGCTTCTTCTGCGTGATTCTCCTGCCGGCCACCTGGCTCTTCTCGTTCTGGAAAAAAGCCGTCGGCCGGGCGTTCCGAATCAGCGACGCAAGCGGAATCACTGAAGAAGAAATTCTCACCATGGTCCGCGAAGCCGAAGAAGAAGGCGGCATCGACGGCGAAATGGGCGACCTGATCCGCAGCGCCATCGAATTCGACGACGTCGACGCACTCGACGTCTGCACCCCGCGCATCGACATCGTCGGCGTCGAAGAAGGAGCAACCAACGACGAGGTCGTCGAACTTTTCGACAACTCCGGCTTCTCCCGGCTGCCGGTCTACCGCCAGAGCATCGACCACGTCATCGGCGTCATCAACCAGAAAGACTTCTACCGGAAGGTGATCCACGGCGGAGAACCGCTGGAAAGCATCGTCTGCGCCCCGCTCTATATCCCCTCCGGCACCCGGATCTCCAAGCTGATGCGGATGTTCCAGCAGCAGAACACCCATATCGCGATCATCATCGACGAATACGGCGGCACCATGGGGCTGGCCACCCTCGAAGACGTCGTCGAAGAACTGATCGGCGAAATCTGGGACGAGCACGACGAAGTGATCCACGAAATCGAAGAACTCTCCCCCGGCGTCTACAAGGTGCTCGGCAGCGCCCATACCGACAACTTCTTCGAAACCTTCGGCATCCACGAGGAAGCCGAATCGAACTCGGTGAACGGCTGGCTTCTCAGCCGGATCGAGCATATCCCCGAAGCAGGCGAAACCTTCGATTACAAAAACCTCCATATCGAAGTTCTCGAGGCCACCGACCGCAAAGTGGAAGTCCTCAAAGTAACCCTCCGCGACGACGACCTGGAAGAGATGGGCTAGCCCCCCCCTCGCTTCCGTAATCGTGGGAATCAGAGGGGGCGCTTCGCCCCCCTCCGAACCTCCCCCAGACCG
>CAYSZM010000025.1:0-33758 GCA_964435365.1 uncultured Victivallis sp.
ACACCTCGCCGAAAGCCTGACCATCGGCTTCCTCGCCGGAGTAGCCGCCGCCATCAGCATGTTCAAACTGATCAAGAAGTGAGTTAATCTTCCCCGCCCATGTTGGGCGGGGAGGTCCATTTTTTTGCGTTTTTGATTTTTGCTTTGATGTAGTCCATCCACTGGTCTGCATGCAACCCGGTCATAGACCGGGAACGGTTGTCGCAAAATACAGGGCGGCCAGGAGCAGGAAGAAGCAGCCGATGGCGATTTTTCCATATACCGCGTTCGTTTTGCTCCAGCGAAGGAAGATGCGGGTCGTTGTCCCCCGGTAAGCCGCGGCGAAGAGAAACAGCAGCGGCAGCAGAAACATGATGTTGTAGAGCAGCAGATACCAGATCCAGCGGCTTCCCGGACCGCTCTCTTTGACCATCAGCGCCAGGGCGGGCACGTAAATCTGTCCGGTACAGGCGCTCTCGAGCACCGTTACCAGCATTCCGGTCGTGAAGGCGCCGGGAAGCAGCCAGCGGTAGCCGAGTCCGCGCCGCATGATTTCGTGAATTCGTTTCTTGATTTTGTCCGGCAGCCGGAGCGATACCGCGTCAGCCCTTCCGCTTTTGCGGAACCGGATGGCATCGCGGAAAGAGAAAAACGCCAGAATCAGCAAGAGCAGAATCAGGACGAATTCGAATCCGTGCTGAAGATAGCGGTAGCCGGAGAAAAGCTTCAGGAAACGGAACAGGCCGAACCCCATCGCAAAGTAGGTGAGAAAACAGCCGAAACAATAGCTGCTCCCGGCCAGCAGCAGCCGGAATCCGCCGATTCGGGAGACCGCCAGCAGACTGAGAAAGAAGATCAATGTGGCGAACACACAAGGGTTGATTCCGTCGATCAACCCGGCCACGGCGATCGTTCCCACTGTCAGCGCTTCGGCCCGCCTGTGGACCAGTTCCGGATCGCGGGAGGACTGCGTCGGAGCTGCGGCCGGTTCCGCCGTTTCCAGTGCGTGGAACAGTTTCTCTTCGATTTCCCGGAATCCGCCCAGATAGGTTTGATGGTTGACGATGATTGCAACCGGGTCGCTGCTTTCGATGCCTAGCCATTCCTGGGCGGCGACCAGTTTCAGGAAGTTTTCCGGAACGCCGGTATCGTAACGCAGCAGTTCATACCGCCCGGCAAACCCTTCTTCGAGACGCGGAAGCACGAACGTGTTGACTTTCTCGCACTCCCCGCAGCCGGGCTGAAAGAAATATTCGATTGGAATCCGTTCCGCCGGGCAGTTCAGGCCCGCCAGCAGAATCATCCACCAGAGCAGTCGTCGCATCGTCATTTTTTCTCCACGGTTCCCCGGATCTGAATATCGATCGGCGGCGCTCCGGCGGGAGTGTCGATATTGATGCGGAAGGTGCGCGCCACGATGGACTCGTTCCCGTTCGGCGTCAGGCGGCAGACCAGGGTCCAGCCGTTCGCCTTCCGTTCCAGCGTGCCGTCGCAATCCTTTCCGGCGGAAACGGCGACGCCGGGGAGACCGGGCGTCAACTCGAATCGGAATTCGTACTCCCTGCCGGGCTCCAGCTTCCCGGCGTAGAACATGGTTCCGGGCGAGACAACGACCGGCGGGCGGGCTTCTCCTTTCAGTTCCAGCCGGAGAAAACGTTGATCCGGCAAGTCGGTCTCCAGATACAGCACCTTGGCGAATTTCCCGGTGACGGACCCGGCCTTGACGGTAGCCGGAAGGTCGAAGCATTCTCCGGGAAGCAGCTTCCGGTTTTTGACCTCTCCGGTCAGGCAGGCGCAGGTAGAGCGGACCGCCTTGAGCATGACCGGGGAATCCATCCGGTTGGTGACCCGGAAGGCGTGCGACCGGGTCTCCAATGCGGAATAGCTCCCGAAATCCGCCACGCCGTGATCGGACACTTCCAGCTTTCCCGCCGCGGCAAGCCCGGCGGCAAGACAGAGCAGGACACTACTTGCGACGGGTTTCAAGTTCATGGATAATACGCTCCAGTGTGACCTGCCCGGTCATTTTTCCGCCCCAGATTCGTTTGGCGTTTGCGATTTGGGCCGGATCGTTCAGTTTTTTGAGATAGGTGATGCTGGCTTGCATGCCCTCCCGGTCTCCGGCGCGGCAGAGGGAGGCCAGCAGCAGCGGATAGAGAACAGACCGTTTCAGGTCGGGGTTGTTCCGTTCCCGGCGCAGCAGCAGCCCGATTTCCGTCGCATAGGGAGTCGGGTCGGTGCGCAAAATCCACTCCGCCACTTGACAGAGCAGGCGGAATCCCCCTGCAAACTGTGTGGTGGCGAGGATCTCTTTCAGCTCTTTGCTCTCGCGGCCGCGGTACTCCTCGGCATAGACCGGAACGAGCAGCAGAAGCTGTTCCGGGTCCGGCTTCGGGAACGCGTCGAGCATCTGTTTGCGGTAGACCGCGTTCCCGGCCATGCGTGAGGAGTGCATCAAGGCGGCGCTCCGCAGCGCGGGGTCGCTGCCCCACGCCAGCATCAGCGCTTCGAACCCGGCCCGGTTCCGCGCGGAATAACAATTCGCGGTCTCTTCGCCCAGCACCGGGTCTTTCAGCAGTTCCGCCGCGAATTCCGGCTGCGGCAGAAAGTTGGCTTCGAAGAGTTGCGATTGCAGGAAACGGCGCGGGGCGACTCCGAGTTTCCGGTTGATCAGCAATGCTTTCCACCGGTCCCGGTCGGCTGCCGGAAGCGGATAATGAAACTCCCCGATGGCCGCGAGACGGCTCAGCAGCGCGAGCGCTTCCGGGGAAGAGGGGATTCTCTCCAGACGGTTTCGCAGCCACGCCGCCTCCTGTTCCGGCGGAAGGGTGCGAAATTCGTCCAGCTCGTTCGGCGGAAATACCGGGAGCGGCGGACAAACTTCCGGCTGCGGCAGCAGATAGCCGCCGGAATTCCGCATCGCGTTCCGGCAGGATTCGGAGAGCTTCGGTGCGGCGACCTCGGCGCCGGTCGCGGCGTCGAAGAAGCGAAGGTTCCGGCCCTGATCCCGCGATTCGATCCGGAGGACGCGGTTCGCCGTCAGCACGGCGCTCCAGAAATCGGAGCCCCCGGCGGCCGGGCGTTTCACCGTCTCCAGCTTGCCGTCACGGAAATAAATCTGGTCCAGTCGGTTGCGGACCGGGTAGCGTCCCTCTTTGTTCTGGGAAACCAACACATCGGCCCGGACCAATCCGTCCCGGGGCGGAAAGACGAAGCGGACCTGCGGCGTCACCCCCGGCTGTTGGTCGGCATAAATGCGGCCGATCTCCCGGCGGATTTCCTGATTTTCTTCCGCATGCACCGCGAACAGCGAGGTCAGAACGGCTCCTGACAACAACAACGGTTTCCACATAAGCGACTCCTGTAGTTAGAAGTGAAAAAATTCGTAATATTCGATCATCCGGGCGGTGGCGGACGGGCGGACGGTGACGCTGAGGCGGCAGCCGGGGTTTTCCGGCGAAGCCGTGTCCACGACGATGGTGTACGCTCCGCTTTCGCGCACGGAGTACTGGAGTTCCAGCTTGCCGCACAGTCCGGGCGGCAGGGTTTCGGCGAGCGGCTTGCGTTCGGAGCGCCACGCCTCGAATGTCTGTCTGAGCTGTTCCGTTTCCGCTTCGGTCAACAGACAGCGGGCGGCGATGGTTTCCGGTACTGACGCGTAAAGGCTTTCCCGCCCGGAGAGGGCCCGAAGTCCTTCCGGCGCAACCAGGCGGATCGCCCGGAGCCGCCCGGAGGAATCTGCCGGGAACAGATCGGCCGCGCCCGGAATCCAGAGCAATTCCTCGCGGAACTGCAGCGGCCGGTTGCGCGGCAGCTCCGGAATTCCGGCGGCCTGATAATGGGGCGACTCCATCCCGCCGTTCCGCACCAGTTCGTCGGCGTCGGTGTAATCGGCCAGCCGGGCGGCCAGAATCTCCAGCGCTTCGTTGCGTTCCTTCGAAGAGAAGAACGGGGTGAGCCGGGCGGACGGATTCCGGCCCGAGAGGTCGATGCCGGAGACCGCGTCGAAAATCCGCACCGTCACCGGCCGGTCGTTGACGGTGAATTCGTGCGTCGTCCCGTCGGCCAGAAACCGTTCTTCGCCGGGCGTCGACTCGCCCAGCTTGCGGTCCGCATGTTTCGCCCGGTCGGAGAGCAGCAGGAAGAGCGTCCGGTTGGCGACGCTCTCCGCCTCCAGAACCGAACGCTGCATCGAAGAGAAGGTGTCGGTCTCCGCCGCCGAATAGCGGCTGACCGCGACGGCCGAGGCCGCCAGCACCCCCAGCATCGCCATCAACGCCAGCACCGTAATCAGCGCAACGCCGCTTTCCCGTTCATTTCGATGCATTTGCGTTCTCCCGATAGCGGCCGTAAACGGAGGCGGAGGAGTTCCCCGCGGTGCGTCTCAGGTATTGCACTTTGCCTCCGTCCTCAAACTCGAGTTCCATCCGGATCGCCGCCGGAAGTCCGGCGCGCGGATCGTCCGTCTCGAATTCCGATTTCCAGGCGATGGCGTCGCCCTCGCGCACGGCATAGGAGAACGCGAGCGTGCGGACCTGCCGGGCAATGGTCTCCTCGGTGCATGCCTCGGCGCGCTCCCCGGTGACCGGATAGCGGCGAAAGCGCGCTTTCAGCTTCGAATCGTCGAGGAACAGTTCGAGAAACCGGATGCCGCCCTCGTCCCGGCTGTTGATCCGGTGCAGATAGGCCAGGCGGACGGAATCGCGTTTCCCGTTGAACGTCAGGCGGTCGCGGTTCTCCGCGTCCGGCCAGCGGAAGGGAATCGCGTTGCGGAATGCGGCGTCCGCGATGCGGTCCAACCGCATCCGCTGATCCAATCGATCGGCATTTTCCCGGGCGCTCATCCAGCTCCGCTGGCAGGTGAACAGCAGCGAACCGGTCAGCGCGGCGATGAGGGTGAGGATGGTCAGCGCCAGCACCACTTCGAGCAGGGTAAAGTTCCGTTCAGCGCACATCGGCATTCCCCCTGACCCAGCAATCGAGCTTCCACTCCTCCTCTTCCCCGTCCTCGCCGGAGAGAGTGAGGACGAGCGTCTTGAAGCGGAGCGTTCCAGCCTGCACCTCCATTCCCGCGGGGAGTTGCGGATCTTCCAGATGCGCGGCAATCCGGTAGTCGCCGCTCAAAAAACGTTCGTCCAGCGATGTCTCCGGGCCGTTGAGCAGCAGGAATTCGGCGGCCTGGGTCAGCTCGTGCGTTCTTTCCCAACGCTGTGTGTTGCGCAAACTCCGGTCGGCGGCGATGGCGAACTGCCAGAGCAGCCCGGAGACGCCGAGCGTCAGAATGATCATCGCCGTAAGCACTTCCAGCAGCGTAAATTTATTCCGTCTGATCTTCATCGATCTCCATGCTTCCGGTCAGCGGAGAAACGCGGAGCTTCGCCGTCTCTTCGTCCGATTCCAGTTCAAGTTCGGCCTCCGCCGCGCTCCCGTCCGGGAAAAAACGGAGGATCGCCGCGCTTTCCCGGAGCTCTTCGCCGTTGAGGCGGAGTTTCATCCCTTCCGGCAGCGGAATCCGCTCGTTTGCGGCGGCGACGGTTCTCTGTTCCGGCTCGAAGACCAGTTCGCGGGGGGTGCCGGTGGCGGCGGCTTCCCGGCGGCAGGAGGCCGCCGCCCGGCGAATCTCTTCGAGCAGCCGGTCCGGCGACGTTCCCGCCGACTCCGGCCGGAACTGAATCAGCGCGACGCCGAGCACGACGAGCAGAATCGCCGTGACTGCGACCATTTCGACCAGAGTGTAAGCGTTTCGAATCAAGAACCTACTCCTCGTTGACCGTCCAGTTGCCGATGTCGGCCTCTTCTTCTTCGCCGCCGGGCTGGCCGTCGGCGCCGTAGCTGACCAGGTCGAATTCACCGTGCTCGCCCGGCTTCTTGTAAAGATAGTCGTTGCCCCAGGGGTCTTTCGGAATGACGCCGCCCTTCAGGTAGGGGCCTTTCCATTTCTTGCCGGTCGAATTGTTCTGGACCAGATCATCCAGCGAAGCCGGAAGTTTTTTGAGGTCGACCCGGTAGTTGAAAATGCACTGCTCGAAGATGCCGATCTGCATTTTCGCCGCGCTGATCCGGGAGCTCTTGACGTGGTTGAAATAGAGCGGCGTGGCGACCGCCGCCAGCGTGGCGATGATGACGATCACCACCACCATTTCAATCATAGTAAAACAGTTGCGTATCATGCGTCCTCCTTATTTGATGACGTTCATTTCCATGATGGCGAGGAAAATCGAGAGCACTACCAGCAACACGACGCCCGCCAATACCAGGATGATTCCGGGTTCGAGAAAGGCGAGCAGCCGTTTGACCCGGACGCGGGTCTCCTCTTCGGACTCTTCGGCGATGCGTTCGAGCATTTCGCCGAGGTCGCCGGATTCCTCCGCGATTTTAAGCATGGCTACGCTTCCCGGCGGCATATACGGGCTGTTCCCCAGGATGGCGGACAACCGGCTGCCGCCGCGCAGGTGCTCCTCGACTCCGGCGAAACTCTCGCGCACCTCATCGTTGCCGATCACCCGGCGCGAAATGCGCACCGCCGGAAGCAGCTGCACATGGTTCTTCACCATGATCGAGAGCGTCCGCAAAAAGCGCCCGGCCTGAATCGCGGTGACGATTCCGCCGAGCAGCGGCAGCTTCAGCACCATGCGGTCTTTCCACCGCTTCAGCTTTCCCGATGCCGCGCTCCTGCGGTGAAAGAGGATTGCCGCGACGATCAGCAGCGGCCAGAACCACCAGACCGCCTCCATGAAATTGCCGATTCCCAGCATGGCGCGGGTCAGGAACGGCATCTCGCGCCCGAGCTCCTCGAAGATCTTGGCAAAGCGCGGAATGAATACGGTGAACAGCAGCACAATCACCAGCAGCGTCACCGAAACCACGATCGCCGGATAGATCGAGCTGGTGATCACGAACTCCCGGAACTCCTTGCTCTCCTTGAGGAAACGGCGCAGTTCCGCCGCCACTTCCGGCAGGCAGCCGGACTCCTCGCCGGTTTCGATCAGCCCCGAAAACAGCGGAGGGAAACACTCCGGCATTTCGCGGGTCAGCTGCGAAAACTTCTTGCCTTCATGCAGCCCGCGCCGCAGTTTGCGGACGACCTCGGCCTCTTCCTTCCCGCACCCCTCCTCCAGAATGGCCAGCCCGTGTTCGAGCGGGATTCCGGCGGCGAGCAGCGGCGCCAGCCGGCAGGTGAAGACATAGACATCGAACGATTTCGCCGGACGCAGCCGGAACCGGCGGGCCCCCGATTCCCCGAGCGAACGGATCACCATCGACCCCTGCCGCCGGAGCTGCTGCCGGGCCGCGGCGTCGCCCGCCGCCTCCAGCTCGACTTCCCGCCGCCGTCCGTCCGGCGCGAGCACCATGTAGCGCAGTTTCGGCATGGTCAGACTCCCGTCGCAATGCGGTGGACTTCGGCCTCGGTGGTGACTCCGGCGGCGGCTTTGCGGCGGCCGTCGTCGAGCAGCGGAACCATCCCGTTGCGAAGCGCGATCGCGTTGATTTCGCTGCTGGAACTCCGGGCGACGATCGCACTTTGAATTTCGCGGTCGATTTCGAGCAGTTCGTAGATGCCGGTCCGCCCCCGGTAGCCGGAGCCGCCGCAGTTCCGGCAGCGGCCGCCGCCGGTGACGCCGCTGCCGCCGCAGCGCGGACAGACCCGCCGGACCAGCCGCTGCGACAGCACCCCGAACAGCGCCGAGGCGATCAGGAATCCTTCGACCCCCATATCGGAAAGCCGGGTGATCGCGCCCACCGCGTCGTTGGTGTGGAGCGTCGAAAGCACCAGGTGCCCGGTCAGCGCCGCGTTGATTGCGATGTCGGCGGTTTCGCGGTCGCGGATTTCCCCGACCAGGATCACGTCCGGGTCCTGCCGCACGATGTGGCGCAGCCCCGAGGCGAACGAGAGTCCGATCTTCGGGTTGACCTGCATCTGGCTCAGCCCCGGCAGCTGGTATTCGACCGGGTCTTCGATGGTGATGATCTTGCGTTTGCGGTCGTTGAGCTGCTGCATCACGCTGTAGAGCGTCGTGGTCTTGCCCGACCCGGTGGGGCCGACGACGAGGATGATTCCGTGCGGAACGGTGATCAGCTGCCCGAACCTCTCCCGCATGGAATCGTCCATGCCGAGTTCGCGCAGGTCGAATTTCATCGCGTCCTTGCAGAGCAGCCGCATGACGATGCTCTCGCCGCTCATCACCGGAATCGTGCTGATGCGGATGTCGATTTCGCGGCGGCCGATCCGGAACTCGGTGCGCCCGTCCTGCGGCAGGCGGCTTTCGGCGATATTCAGCTCGCCGATCAGCTTGATCCGCGAAGCGATGGCCGGATAATCGGAGAGCGGCAGACCCAGATATTCGTGCAGCACCCCGTCGATCCGGAAGCGGATGACCAGTTGCGTCTCCTCCGGCTCGACGTGGATGTCGCTGGCCGACTGCTCCAGCGCCTGCGATAGCATCTCATTGACCAGCCGGACGATGCGCGCTTCGCCCGCCAGCCGCCGTAGCGTATGTTCGTCCTCTCCGGCAGACTCCTCTTCGCTTTGTTCCTCTTCGCGGTAGAGGCGCGAGACCAGTCGCTCGACCAGGCTGCGCCGCGCCAGCTTGAAGGTGACCCGCCTGCCGAAGAACGCTTCCAGTTCCCGCGCCTGCCGCTCCCGGCAATACGGCGAAACCGACAGGAGTTCGAGCGACTCGTCGTCCCAGCGGTACGGAAGCAGTTCCTGGCCGGTCAGATACTCCTCGCGGATGCCCGCGAACCGGCCGGGCGTTTCAAGCGTCTCCTCGTCGAACGGCTCCTCGCCGAGCGCCCGGGCGTAGAACTGCATCAGCTCGGTTTCGCTGAGAATGCCGCGTTCGGCGAGCTGACGGTCCGCCTCGCCGGGCGGAATTCCTTCGGCGAGCATCCCGGCATAGTCCGGGCAGCGGCCGGAAATCGCTTCGGCAAGTCCCTTCATTCGATGAACCATGTCTCCAGCAGTCCTTTTTTCTTCTCTTTCTTGCGGTTGCGAAGTTCCGCCGGTTCGTGGAATTCGATCAGCGCGTCCACCGCCTGCTCGTAGCGTTTGACCAACTCTTCGAGATGGGTGTCCTCCTTGACGATGTAGCCGGTGACCAGAATCATCATTTCGGTCCGCTCGGTGGAGACGTCGGTGTCGCCGAGAAGGCGGCGGATAAAAGGAACGCCGCCGAGAATCGGCAGCGTGGACAACGTGTCCGAGGTCTTCTCCTTGATGATTCCGCCGCAGATGATGGTCTGGCCGTCGCGGATCGACATCGAGGTTTCGATGATCTGCTCCTTGATGATCGGAGAGTCGATGTCGGAAATATTGTTCTTGTCGGCCTCGGAGACCGTCTGCTCCATCCGCACGGCGATGCGCCCGCCGCGCGTCACCCGCGGCGTCAGCTTGAGGATCACCCCGGTGTCCTGGTACTGGATGTTGCGGACCAGGTTGGTCGACGCGTCGTTGGTGTCGGTGACGATCGACTGGGTGTTGGTGATTTCGGAGTTGACGATCGGCACCTTGGAGCCCACGCTGATCTTCGCCGCCTCGTGCGAGGCGATCAGGACCTGCGGGCTGGAGATGACTTTGATGTCGGTCTTTCCGGCCAGCGCGTTGACATAGCCGAATTTCTCTTCCGGATTGTTCGGGTTGAAGATCCAGAACTGCCCGCCGCTCTGCGCTTTCTGCCCCGTCGCCGGAGCCAGGTTGGAGTAGTTGACTCCGCCGATGTCTTGGACGCTTCCATTGCCGCCCTGCATCATGAATTCCACGCCGAACTTGATCGAGTCGTTCAGCGAAACATCCACCACCAGCACCTGGAACAGCACCTGCGAAGGGATGCTGTCGATCTTGCCGAGCAGCGCCTTGATCATCGCGTAGGTCTTCGGTTTGGTGCGGATGATCAGCCGGTTGTTGACCGCGTCGGCGAATACTTTGACCGGAACGTCGAAGACGCTCGCCGCGCCGTCGTCGCCGGATTTGGTGCTCTTCGACGACTTGACGGTCCCCGATGACGCGGATGCCGCCGTCGTCGTGCCGGACGATACTTTCTCGTCGCTGCCGGAAGAACCGCTTGTGGTCGGCGTCAGCGTCGTGCCTTCCACCTGGAACATCGCCGCCAACGCCTTGACCAGCTCTTCCGCCTTGCCGTTCAGGATGTTGTAGATGAACATCCGCTCCTGCTCCCCGGTGTCGGAGCGGTCGAGCACGTTGATCCAGCGCCCCAGCTCTTCGAGCGCTTCGTGATTGGCGGCGGAGGCCACGATCACGTCGAGCCGGTCCACCGCGGTCAGCTGGATCTCCTCCGGGCGGGGCTTGTCTTTCGAGGTCGAAATCGGGAAGCCGATCACCGGCAGGATTTCCCCCGCCTCCTGCGCCAGCCGCACCGCCGAGATATTCCGGCAGGGAATCACCATTTTCGCCCACCCCTTGCGCAGCGGCTGGTCGAGCTGGGCGACGACCTGCCGGAGCCGGGCGAGGTTCTCCTTCGCATCCACGACCAGCAGCAGATTGCGATCCTCCTGGACCAGCGGCTTGAGGCCGGGCGACAGGAACTGCGCCAGTTGCGCGGCGGTCTCTTTTGCGCCGATGTTTTTCAACGAAAAAAGCTCCATCCGGGCGTCGGACTCAGCGGGATCGCCGCCGGTGGAGTGGGAAATCGTCTCCGCCGGACGGAATTCAACCAGTTTATCCCGCACATTGAGATAGACGCCGGAGGCGTGGGCGAGTTGCCGGAGCAGTTCCCACAACTCCTGCCGCGAAAGTTTGTCGTGCAGCGAGAGCGTCACGGTCCCGTTGAGCTTGCCGTCGAGGTGGTAGTTGAATTTCAGCAACCCGGCGAAGACCGGAACCACGTCAGTGAACGGCGTGGCGTTGAAATCGAAGTCGGCGGCGAGCTTCTCCTTCGAGTCGAACCGCTCCACCGGAACCGCCTCTTCTTCTTTCGGGGCTTCGCGGTCGGCGGAGTAGATCGGATAGGGATTGGACTCGGGGGTGCGCAATTCGCGCGGAGTTTCCGGTTCCGCCAGCCATTCGGAGGTGATCGGCCGCTGGGCCGGAGCCGGGTTTCCGTGCGCGTCCCGGAACCACTGTTCGCGCCGCTCCTTGGCCTCTTTTTTTTCCTTTGCCTTGTCCGCGTCGTCCGAAGTGGCGCATCCCCAGAAGAAGGCGACTGCGACAAGCGGACACAGCAGGGCGGTCATTCTGATTGCGAATGAATTCACGGTTTCTTCTCCCGCATATTTTTTTCCTGTTCCTGATATAGATGCAAAATCAATTTTTCATTGCCGCGAACCAGAACGACCCGGTCCGCCTGGATTTCGGAAAGCTGATACCCGCCGACGTCCGCCCCGGAACGGAAGATTCTCCGGGGCGCTTCGCCCGGTTTTCCGGCCGCAGCCGAACGGCCCGCGGCGATCACCGCGCCGCGCTCCTCCCCGAAGGTGAAGATTCCGGTCAGCACGAAAGTGCCCGGCGGCTCCTTCCGGACCGGAACCGAGGCGTCCTTCTTCTCCACCTCCGGCGGCGGCGCGCCGCGCAGCGGGTGGAACAGGTTTTTCGCCGCCAGGAGAACCGGAGACCCGGCGGGCTCCGGCAGAATCCGCAATTCCGGTTCGGGCGGCAATCCATCCTCCTTCCCGGCGGATGACGCCGGGCGGCCGCTTCGCAACAGGGCCGCCGCGGCGAACAGCAGCGCCGCCCCCAGCAGGAAACACCCGATGACGATTCCGTTCCGCGCGTTCATGAGGCGTCCTCCTCTTCGCGGAAATTCAGTACGGAAAGCTGCCCGTCGAGCTGAAGCAGTTCCGGGGTTCCCGGCGACGACGGACGAACCCGCAACGATTTCCAGTAAAGGCGCGGCCGGCCGCCGGAGAAGCTCTTCAGCAGCGCTTCCAGCTCATTGATCGTGCAGCCCGCCGAAATGTTGAGGGTGTATGCCGCGACTCCCGGTGCGATCGGGTTTTCCTGCACGTCGCTGATCGAGCGGATCGTCATGCCGCTCTCCATCGCGGACCGCTCCAGCCGCTCCATCAGGGCGGGGCGGACCTTTTCCGGAGGGAGCGAAAGTGCACTGTTCCGCATCCGTTCCAGCGGAAGCGATTCTTCCCGGAGTTGCCGGTTCTCTTTTCGGCGCTTTTCCAGTTCGGCCCGGGATCTCGCAATTCCGCTCCGCTCTTTTTCCAGAATGCCGCCGGTGAAGGGAAGCCGGGCGTTCGGAAGAGAGACCAGCCACGCCGCCAGGCAGAAAAGCGCAGCAGCGGGAAGGATCGGAATCCAGTGTTTGATCCGCTCACTCAATTTGCTTGCCCTTCAATTTCACCGAGAAAAGAATCCGGTTGTCGGCCCCCCGGTTTTTCTTCAGGCTCACGATGGAGTGAAAATCCGAATCGCCGATAGTCTTGTAAAGATTGGCGTCGTCTTCCGCCGAGGAGATCGTCAAATCGGCAACCTGCCCGTTCACCGCGAGATGGGTCACCCACATCGAAGCGGGAAGTCGTTCGCCCAGGATTCCGAGCAGCGGAGCCACCCGCGCCCAGCCGATTCCGGCATTGCGGATCGCGTCGAGCTGCTCCCTCCCGGCGGAGAGTGCGGCATAGTCGCTTCTCTGCTTTCTCAACTCGGCGCTCAGCATCTCCCGGCGACCGCTGAGAAGATGGTATTCATCGGAAAATCTCCGGTATTTGCCCCACAGCAGCGGAGCCGAAACCGCGACGAGGAGGAGCAGCAACAGAACGTATGCCGTCTTCCATCTTCGAAAACGGACCGGGCGGAACTCCGCCGGAAGCGGTTCCGGGGCGACGGTCCGCAGCGCCTGTTCCGGCGTTTCCGCCAGGGCGGCGGGAATCAGCCGGTCGAATTTCAGCGAATGTTCCGCCGCGGTCCGCAGCACCCGTTCGATCTCGGCACGGTGAACGGCGCACACCTGAAACCGGTGCTCTCCGTCATTCCGGTAAAACCATTGCACATTTTCCGGTTCGATCGGCAGGAAGTTCGATAATTCATGATATAGAATTTCGCGTGTTTCCTTCCGCCCCGCTTTGCCCGGGAGCGTGATTTCATACCGCATGGTGCGGTCGGTCCACGCTGCCAGAAGGATCGTATCCGGCTCTCCCGCGGACGAGGCATCTTCCTGTACCGTTCCGTTCCGTCCCCGGGGAGAACCGTGGTATCTTCGCACCTTGATCAAATTGTCGGCATCGAATTCAATGACATCGAATCGCACAGGTTCCCTCTGCATTGTAGGATGGATAAACAAGTTATATAATATACCTGTTTTTTTATTAATTCAATCTTATTATTGTAATAATTTTTAAAAATGAATATTGATAAAATTAAGATTAATTTATTAATTCTGTTTTGTTCGCTCTTGAAAATAAAAAAAGGTGTGTTACGTTAGCCTGTGCCGGATATATTAATGCATTATAAAGTAATTAATGGTATTTCGCTGATCAATAACTTTTTTATTTTCGCTATTTCTCCGTCGATTGATACATTATTATTTTATTTTTCTTGATTAATTAATTATATGTAGAGCGGAGTGTCTATGAACCGGATTCTGATGCGTGGAGCGACGGTTGGGTGGTGGCGTTATGTCTGGCGGTATCTGCTTTTGCTGACATTGCTTTTATTATGCGGGGGCCTCGCACTCAATTGGTTGGGAACCCTTTTTCCGGCCAAATCACTCTTCCTCCTGACCGCGTTCTGGTCGGCCCTGGTTCACGCCGGGGCGTCGCTGGCGGTGTTCCTCTATGTCCTCAACCGCAAATTCGGGAAGTCGGAATGGAAACTGGCGATTCCCGGAGACCGTCCCGGCATTCTGAAACGGCTCTGGGTCTGGTTCCTCTTCTACTGGCGTTTCATCCTGTTTTCGGTGGCGATCAGCATCGCACTCGGCGCACTGCTGCCGCTGGTCGCCCGTTGGACCGGATACGATCCGGTCTCCGCCCTGAAATACTCCAAATTCATCGGCAATTTCTCCGTTCTGCCTGCCTCTCTGTTCTCGTTCCTGTTCCTGATGTACCGCAGGGAACGCCGCCGCCGGCTGGTTCTGGTTTCGGAATCCGCCGATCCGGTTCACTCGTAAGAAAATATGTTCACACGATAGATATCATCAAATAACCCATTGAGGCAGCATGCAGTTTCGCAATCTGGTCATCTACGGGGCGCTGTTCGGCAGCGTCGTTTTCTGCTCCGGCGAATCGTTTACCGGGAAACCGCACAACCTGAAACTCGAACGGGCGACCTATCACAAAATCAGCTTCAAATGGGAATCTCCCACCGACGGCACCCAGATCGCATTCTATCGTGTCTACCGGAACGGAGTCGCCGTCTCCGAAGTCACCCAAACGGAATTTATCGACTCCGAGTTGAATCCGGGAACCAACTATCAGTATCAGGTGGAAGCAGTTGCCGTCGGCGGAGCTGCGTCGGAACAATCGTTGCCGATCGCGATTAAAACGCTTGATGCGGTCGAATTCGACCAGCATCAGCAGGTGGAGAGCGTGGTCGATTCGCTGCATGAACTGCCGGTCGAGAATCTGACCGCGCTTTCGCTTTTTTCCGCCGTCAAGGCCGCGTTCGAGAGCCTGACCGGGAGCGGGTTTGTGATGAACACCTTCGACTCCGACCTGATCAGCGACATGATCCGGGAGGAGCTCGAGTTGATCCGCACCGCCGCGCCGGAGTGGACCGACGCCGAGCGGATCGCCGCCCAGGCCGAACTCGATCAGTGCCTGCAGGAGAGTTTCGGTGGAAACTCGATGGAGCAGGTCTACCTTTACGACCGGCTGACCACGTTGGCTGAAGCCCATTGGGAAAAGGGGAACGCCCAGGCGGCGACGCTTCTGTACGAATTTTCGCTGAAGTTCCTGAGCAATCAGGAGGCGTCCGTCTCCAACACACTGAACCGCCTGGCGGCGTTCAAGATCGCCGGTCTGACCGACGACAGTACCGCCGATGAGATCCAATCGGCGCTGACCGCGCACGCGACAGAGAAACTCCGCTTCCTCGACTTCTTCCCGGAATCCCGGGGGAACAACACCCGTTTCCTTTACACTTCCCTGGCCGCCACGTACTTCCGGCACTTCCCGAAACTTCTCGGCTATGAAGATTACCGGCAGGCATTTTTCGAACAGGCGATGACTTATGCGAACCGGGGATGTGAACTCTTTCCGGACGACGACATGGCGCTCCGCCGCAAGGAGCGGGTGGCGGCCTGGGAACTGATCCGGGTCAAACTCAAGCTGCGCGACCCGGCCGGGAATCCCCGGCGCGCCACCGTCAAGGTGGCCAATGTGACGGCGGAGTCCGGCCGGACCGACCTGTTTCCCTCCGATCCCTACTACGAGGAGCGGACCTTCGAGGTGGACGGCGAGGCGGAAATTCCGGTCTACGCCGGGCACATCTATGAAATCACCGCGAACATCCGGATTCCCGGCGGCAGCGATCTCGTGCAGACGCTGCCGCTGTTTCCGCAAAAGAACGACAGCAAAACGACTTACGACACCCATGGCGACCCGGTGCAGTCGCCGTCAGCCGACGGGCCCGCGGCTGAAATCGTCGTGGCGGATTCCGACTTCCCCTACAATCTGCGTTTCGAGCGTAACATCGACGTTTTCACCCTCTCCTGGGACTGGGTGGATGGTGAATCGTTCAACGCCGTCGGCTTCAAGGTGTTCCATGGGTCGACTGAAATCGCTTCCGTCGTCGGGACGAGCGCCGCGAACATCCGGCTCGCCGCGCTCGACGGCAACTACACCTACACGGTGGCCGCCGTCGATGCGGCAGGCAACCTCTCCCGCGCCAGCCGTCCGATCGTCGTCGAGCCCGGCGACCAGACCGCCCATGCGGAGTTCTTCGCCTGGCTGCAACAATACTTCGGCGACCTGCCGGTGCTCTCCACCGACGACACCGACGGCGACGGGGTGGACAATTATCACGAGTTTCTGAACGGCACCGATCCTTCTCTTTTGCCTGAACCGACTCCGGCCGGGGGACAGGTCACCTATACGAAAATTTCGCTCGTCTGGGAGTGCGCCCCGGAACTGCTGGAGAGTTCCAGCTGGACCGTCCGGCGCGACGGGGTGGAAGTGGGAACGGTGGTGACCCCCGCCTTCACCGACAGCGGCCTGATTCCGGGCATGGAATACCGCTACACCATCCGCCGGAACGCCGCAGGCGGCGCCGGCAGCGACTGGAGTGCTCCGCTTCTTCTGAAAACCCAGAAGCCGGAAACCGTCTCCTACGGCGAAACGCTGCAACAGGTGGTCGATCTCTTCAATCCGCTGGAGCTGGCCGATTACACCGCCCCCAGCCTGATTTCGGCGGTAAAGAGTTCCGTCGAATCGATCCTCGGAACCAACATCACCTTCACCGTGGTGGATCAGTCGCTGCTGGAACAGATGGTCGAGTCCGAACTGGAACTTCTCCGGGAGGTTTCGACCACGCTGACCGCCTCCGAACGGCTGGCGCTGCGCGGCGAACTGACCCAGATGATGAATGAGAACTTCGGCGGCAATTCGTTCGAACACATGTACATCAACAGTAAGCTCGGCGAACTCGCCGAAGAGCATTGGTCGGTCTATCTCAACGACAAGAGCAATCTTTCGCACCGGACGGCGGCGGAGGCGCTGCTCGACGCATCGCTCGGTTTTCTCTCCAACCACGAGCCGACGGTGAGCAACACGCTGAGCCGCCTGGCCGCGATGCAGTGGCAGGCGCTGGACGACAACAGCACCCGGGAAGAGGTCCGGGCGGCGCTGGACAAACAGTGCGCAATCCTGATGCGTTACTTCGAATTCTTCGAAACCTTCGACGACGAAAAGGCCATCCGGCACCCCTACACCGAGATCCTGTATACGGATCTGCGCTTCTTCCCCCGGATGCTGGCTTACGACAACTACGATGACAAACTGTTCGCCAACGCCATGCAGATTGCGCACGCGCTGAAAGGCATTGTGCTCAAACGCTCCTCGGATACGTTGATTGCCCAGATTGCCGCCTGGAATCTGGTCCCGCTGACGGTTCGGACCGAAAACGGCGGCGTGGAGACCGGAACGCTGACCGTCCGCAATGTCAGCGACCGGCTGCCGAACAATCCGCTCGGGATCGAAGAGGGAAAAGACGTTCGACAGCTTGCTCTTGCATCTGGCGAGACTCCTCTCCCGGTCTATGGCGGACACTGGTACGAACTGGAACTGGTCACCCCGGTTCCGGGCGGTGCTGACTGGAAGCGGACGATCGGGCCGCTTTTCTTCCCCGCCGGGGAAAAGGTGATTTTCGACTCCTTCGCCGGAATCAGCCGCGAGACGCTTCCGGCGGGGGCGGAAGGCGCGGAATTGGCGATTCGTCTGGAACTTCCGCTTTCCCCCTACAACCTGAATGCGGAACGGCTGCCGGACGTGATGACACTGAACTGGGACTGGACTGCCCCGGCAGGATTCACGCTGGACCATTTCAACGTCTACCGCGGCGACACACTGGTGGGGAGTTCGGGAACGCAGAGCCTCGCCGGAATTCCGCGCACGGTGACGGAGGACGGCTCCTACGCCTACACGGTGACGGCGGTAAGCGCGAACGGAGCGGAAACCCGGCGCAGTCCGGTGCTCCAGGTCCTGCCGGAATTCACGGCGGATGAGCAGGCGTACTTCGATTGGAAGTTCAAATACTTCGGCGACACGCCGACGCTGGCGACCGACGACCCCGACGGCGACGGCCTCACCAACTATCAGGAGTACCAGCTCGGCTCGAACCCGCTCCAAGCCCCGCCCGCATCCGAAAACGAACTCAACATCGAAAAGATTCCGGGAGCGGCGATCAGCTACTACGAGGGGACCTGGAGTTCGCTTCCGAAATACGATACGCTCAAGGCGTTCAAGAGTGACGTCCTGACCGAATTCCGGGTGGACCCGACGACCGGGACGATCCTCACCAGCGGTCTCACCCAGCATATGGGAATGGTGCTGGAAGGGTATTTCACCGCGCCCTCGACGGGGAGCTACAAATTCTATATGGCCAATGCCGACGGCTGCGTTCTGTATCTCGACGGAACGGCGGTGCTCACCAACAACCGCCAGAATTCGCCGCAGGAATATATGACGACGGTCTATCTGAAAGGCGGAATCCACGCTTTCCGGATCGCGTATTACACGAATGAAGGGCAGGCGAAGCTGCAGGTCGACTGGTCGGGCGAATTCACCCGCTGCCGGTTCGATGGAAGCGGCATCTTCCACACCGATTCGATGTCCCCGGAATTCCGGGAATACCTCGCCTGGCGGCAGGACAGCGACAGCGACGGTCTCTCCGACGCGGAAGAGCTGCGCATCGGCACCGACCCGAAGAGCAAAGACAGCGACGGCGACGGTCTGACGGATTTCGATGAAGTCAATCAGTACCACACCAATCCGCTGAATTCCGACACCAACGGCGACGGCATCAGCGATTACGACGAAATCAACCTGTTCGGCAAGGATCCCTCCACCGACCTCGGAATGGTGACCTTCGACTTTGTGGACGAACAGCTTGGATCGAATTTTACCGCATCCCGCGGTTTGTGGAGTCAGGCTGAAGGTTCTGCCGTTTCTGAAGAACGTCGAGGCGAATTAGTATATGAATTTCAGGTTGAGAATGGTAATATCTTCAAATTGGAATTTCTAGTTCGCAGCACTCAAAAAGAACATTACGGCGTCGATTTTGATTTCTATATTGATGACATCTTTTGTGAAACTAAGCAACTTGAGTTGACGGAAACAGCTCAGGCTTGTGTCTTCTTTACTCCATATTTGTCTCCAGGAACACACCATGTCCGATTTGCCTGGGATAACTATCGCCCGGCAAGAACGCTACTGGTTGACCGAATGAAAATTTATGGAGTGAAATCGCTCGCCACGGAGGAAGGGAGTCAGGCCACGCTGCTTGAGAAGCTGCTTTCGGCGCGCAACACCGTGGCGGAAACCACCACATCCAGCCGGGTGTCACCATACTGCCTGGAAGGCGGCGCACGGTATCCGGAGCTGGTCCGGGTGGACGGGACGGCTTCCGCCACGCGCCTTTCCGAAACCGGCTGGTATGCCGAATTGCCGTTGAAACAGAACGGCGTCACCACCAAGGGAATCGATTACGAGAACGGCGGCTATCATCGGAACGTCTCCGTCCGTTGGGAAGAAACCGATCTGTTTGCCGAGAACGGCAATACGATCAAAATCCGGAAAGGCGACTCGCTGCTGCTGACCGCGATTCCGGAGAAGGCCAAGGGTGGTTCCTGGCGGATTTCCGGGAACGGGGTGGACGATCTCCAGGGAACGAAGGGGACTGCGGCCGCATGGAAATTCGACCAGGCGGGAAGCACGGTCCTGACCGGAACCTACACATCGTCCTCCGGCGAAACCAGCGAAGCGTCGATCACTGTCGAAGCGGTGGAATACGCGTTCGCCCGGCCGGACGTCGCCTGCTGGCTCGGTTGGGTCCGCGAGTGGCAGATTCCGGCGCCGCCGGAAGGGGTCGCCTTCACCTTCGATGGGCGGCTGAGTGATGCCCAGCACCTGACGAGCGGAGAGACGCACAGCTTCAAGGTCTTTACCGACGACAACCAGCCGCGTTACGCCGCGGCCCGGCTCGGAGAATCCGGTCCGGTACTTGCGGTGCAGCGGATTTCCGGTGTAGGGATTTATTCTTCCTACCAGACTGCAATGCAGAATACGGAAATTTTTGATGACGGATCAAAAGAATTTGTTATGGATGTCATTTGTTCTCCGGTACGTTCCGATATGGTGTTGAAATTGGATATCTTTGTTGCCGGAGTCGTTTTTGATGACGGCACGGTGAGTAAGACATTGCGTGCTGAGGATTTTAACGACAACGGGATAGCCCGGGTGACATTCATCCGTTCTGTCGCGGCAACAACTTCAACGTGCCACAATATGCGGGCTTATCAGAACAATGAATATATAGGAGTCCGTACTCGATAATGAAAAGAAAAATCGTCTGGAGTAGTTTAGGGGGGCTTCTGCTGGCAGTGATTGCCGGAGTATCCATATACCAGGGAGTCGAATCCGAGAAAACGCAAGATAAGGTTGTCAAAGAGAAAACACGGCGTGAACTGCACGTTGCCTCCGACAACGAATTCCGTAATTTGCCTTCTCTTTCGCCGGAAGTTCTTGCCGTGATCGATCCGAAAGCAGAGGGGAAGCGAATGGTCCGTTCTCTTCCAGACAATCTTTCA
Organism: uncultured Victivallis sp.; assembly: GCA_964435365.1. Taxonomy (GTDB): domain Bacteria; phylum Verrucomicrobiota; class Lentisphaeria; order Victivallales; family Victivallaceae; genus Victivallis. The sequence goes on from CAYSZM010000025.1 coordinate 20,187, forward strand.
CTCGAAGATCGGCGCGGGATCTATCATTATTTGAAAAACGGTCCCAATAATGACCAGGAATATACGATCAAGAATGATCTGATGAACAAATTGCGCAACCAGAAAGAATTTCCTTCCGAGTTGGCGAATGAACTCATGTCTCTCGTGGAAGATCCCCGTCAGGATATGACGGTTCGTATTTATGCGCTTCAACATTTGCGTCCGGTTTATGAACAGACTGGAGATTCCGCAGTCCGGGAACTTTTTTACCGCGCGCTGGATGAGACTGAAAATGAAATTGCCGGTGGTGCGCTTCTGGCGTTGCGACGATTATTGAGTGACTACCCCGAAGAGTTTGATCAAGCGTTGATTTCCCGGAAAGCCGCGGAGATTGCAACCAATTCCGCAGTCAACGATTTGACTCGTACATCGGCGATTCAGGTCGCGGTTATGTTAGGACAAGCCGACGAAATTGCTCCGGCTCTTCGTGAACTGGCATCATCAGAAGGAACTCCCCTGCCGCTGCGGTTATCGGCGATTGCGGGAATCGGGTCATTGCGGGACCCGACCGATCGCGTGCTTCTTGAGCAGCTGACAACCTCCTCAGGTCCGGAAAGTCGTGCGGCCCGTGCCGCACTTGCCAAATTGTAACTAATAAAAATTTATCGATACAATCAATAGAGGATTTCCACTGATGAAACATTTTCTTCTCCTGATGCTGCTGATTGTGGCTACCGGGCTGTTCGCCGCGGAGGACAACAATCCCTGTACGAACCATAACTGGGGCGGAGACACCCGCGAATGCAATCGAGGGCTGACCGTAATTCCAGAACAGGAACGACTTCCTCTCAGTTGTGGAGCGACAAGTGATGATGTCAAAAGTCGTGCAAAATCCTGGGTGAGGACAACAGGTGAATACTGTCGGATTCGCCAATGGTGCCAGAACAGCAATTGTGATGCTGAGCGAACTATTGATGAGCACTCCATCGAATCGTTAAATGCAAAAATCAATGGCGATCCTCCAATGGAAAGCTGTGGCGCACATGTGTGCCCAGGGTCATATTATGTGACTGTTTCGGGTTCCTGCCACACAGAGCATTCTGTTGGAGTATGGGTGAACGTATGGGGTCATTATTTGGCGGAGCTGAATACACAAGATCGCAATCTGGACAACCGTTGTTATATGGATGGAAGACCCCCGAAAGACAAAGTAAGAGTATCCAAAGAAGAGATTACTGTACCTATCGGGAGTACATTGCGTTTTGGCGCCGACTGGAGCAATCCGACTCCAGGCGGGGTAACGACAGGCTGGGACGAATTTACTACAGCATTTTGCAGACGAAAAAAAGCAAATGTAAACGGCGTGGAAGTTGAGCTCGACCAAGGAGGGTGCGGCTGCGCATTGCCGATTTCTCATGAACGAGCATACCACTCTCCGGAAGAACCACTCCCAACAAGTGGAGCAGAATATATTCCTTCTTTTGAGGCATATCAATTTCGGTTCAAAGAAGTCGGTGTGGAAACAGTACAATTTACCAGAGAATGCAAAGAGTTAACGGTTCGTTTTCCTGCTTATGAGCATCCCGACACTAAGACGACCAATCCGGAACCGGTGCCGAATCCGATTCCGATTATTAACTGTACGGAAAAAGGGGACTTGGCTTATACAGTTACGGCAGCGGGCGTCGAGTCACTGGATTACAGCCCGAAAGACAAGACTTACTTTAAAGAGGTGGGGGAAGAAGATCCCAAGCAGAAAACGCTTTACGTCCTGAGCGAGATCAAGCAGGAAGACGTCATCGAGGGCGGCAATCATGCGCGTGGCCCCATATCGATTACATTGACCGCCACGGCAACTGGGGCGGGTTTTCCGTCGGTACATCCGATTTACGGAGAATTCTCTGATTACGAGCTTTCATTCGGGGAAAAGATTTTGAGGGACCTCTATAAATTTCCGATCTGGACCTCCTCTCACAGTGGCTGCGGGAGCGGGACATGTCTTCCGGATCACTATGAATTCACGGGAGAACTGGGAAGCCCTACTGCCACTTTTGCCGGAAAAACCACGGGCGTGTATACCGTTTCCAGCACTTGCGGCACCGAAGAAAATCCCGCCGACCCGAACGACAACTATGGCACCCGCACCCGCTTCATTCACGTCTGCAATCCGGTGGCGATTGCCGATTTTCAGGTTGCCAGGAATACCGAGAATCAAAAGGTCATTGATGATTTGACGCCTTGTACCGCAAGGCCTATCCCGATTGTATTCGGTGGGGATATGAATCTTATTCCGGAAGGAGAAAAAGCGACGCTTACCATTAAGGCGAAATCGGACACGTATGAATTGTACAAAGATTCGGAAGGCATGATTGAGGCCAGTGCCGCGGATTTGGAGTTCGAAGTGACTGCTGCGGAATCCCGAAGAACGATTTATCTGCTTCCTTTGCAGCCGGATCCCGATAAATTAACGATGGATTACAATATTACTACCCGATACGGGATTGCTGGATCCCAGGTAAAGGCCGATGATAAAGATGATTGCCTGACCATCAACTGGCGTCCGGCCGGCTGTTCAGGGGGAGCGTGCAAGATTCCCCGGGTGACGAGCAAGAACAGTTCCATTCTGGTGCAGGCCTCTTTCGGCGAAGGAGCATGGGGTGTGAGCGGCGGAACCCTTCAGGTTTACTCGCCGGTTATGACTTACCGCTTGCTTGACAGGAAACAGTTCATCAGCGGAACCGATGAAAACGGAGAAGACATTGTTCTTGATCCGGTACTGAGGTTCGCATACGGAAACAGCAGCTCGGTGAAGATTGCCACTGCGGAAGATGAAGCCGCGGACTGCTCAATGGTCGAGGGGTACCCGGTACGAATTTACACCGGCCAGTATTGTACGGAGCTGAGCTACCGGAAAGCCACAGTCGGGGACTTCACGTTCGTTGACAAGATGACCGCCACGCAATATCTTTCGACCGAAACCGATGCGTCGGTCCCGATGTCCGGCGGTTCGACGCCGGTTTCCGTGATCGTTACGGAGATCATGCATGACAATGTCATTCCGGCCGGAGCGGAAGAGCCGGTTGCGAACAGTTTCAACGTCAGCCATACGGAATATGTGGGGGCGGCGCAAACGACCCGGACCTGGCAATTCACCGATCCCGTGCTGACGTGTCCGGATTTGACCGGTGATTACACGATTTCGCAGTTGAGCGAAAACGGGGTGAACAATATTCTGGTCAAACAAAACTACACGCAGGACGGGTTGGAACATCGCCGCGAGATCCGTTATATCGGTTCGATGACCGCTCCCGTGTTCAAGGAGGACAAGACCTATTGCACGTTTGCGTGGGGCGAGGAGCTGGTTTCCGAAACCGTGGGCGGAGCGACGACGGTTTATGAATACTATACCGAAGGCAACGGCAAGTCCAAACAGAAAAAGGTGACATATCCGCAGGGCAACTCCGTTACATCCGTGTACAACGAAGCTCACGAATTGCTCTCACAGACCGAAATGCGGGGCGGACAGACGTTCGTGACCACTTACACGTACAGTTACAATGAGACGGAGAAAAAGCGTACCGTCGTCACCGAAGTCCGGGCGGGAACGACGCTGACTTCCAAATCGAAATCGATTGTCTACGAAATCAAGCCGAACGCGAATCCGGACGAGAGCATCCGCTACGACGAGAACGACAACGAGTATGTGACGAAAACCTGGTATACGCAGGGTCCGAACGGGATTTACGACCGCCGCGTGGCGCGGCAGGACAATCCGGACGGAACCCGGAGCGTTTACACGTACAACCGTTCCGGCGACACGGACACCACCACGACACTCTCCGGCGTATTCAGCGGCGACACCCTGACCCTGGGCGCCCGCCAGGTATCGGTGAGCAACGGCAGCGGGACGACCGTGTCCAGCGAGAGCTGGTTTGTCGATACGGCGAACAGTGTGGATGTCAAGACCGCTTCGACGGTCAACAGCAACTTCGATGCGTTCGGGCGGGCGCAGACGACCACCTATCTCGACGGAAGCACGGTCAACCGGGTCTACGGCTGCTGCGGGGTGGAGTCCGAAACCGACCGCGACGGAATCGTCACGACCTACGCCTACGACGACTTCAAGCGCCTGAGCTACTCCGTGCGCGACGGAATCACCACGCTGTACAGCTACGACGCGGCGGGGAATCAGACCTCGGTGACGGTCAAGGGGCGGAACAACACCGAAATCACCACCTCGACCGAATACGTCAACGGGGAAGTTTCCGTGACGGTGGACGCGCTCAACAACCGGACCACTTACACCCGGCAATATGCGACTTCCGGCGAAGTGACGACCTACACCGAAACCGTAACCAATCCGGATAATTCGACGCGGGTGACGACTTCCGTAAACGGAGCCCAAACTTCGGTCGGAGGAACGGCGGTGCATGGGCAGAGCTATGAATACGGCGCGAACTGGCAGATGACGACGACTCCGGTTGCTTCCGGCGTGAACATGACGGTCAAGAGCTATACCGACCTGCTGGGCCGGAATTTCAAGACCGAATACGCCGACAGCAGCTATTCGATGAATTACTACAACGCGCAAAATCAACTGGTGAAGTCGGTTACGCCCGGCGGAGTGACGATGCTTTACGCCTACGATACGCTCGGGCGGCAGACGACGCAAGCCATCGACATGAACGCCAACGATACCATTGATTCGGCGGATATCGTGACCTCGACCGCCTACGGTTACGCGACTTACGGCGGCAAGACCGTTTCGGTTATGACGGTGACGCGGAGCCAGGGCAACGACAGCGCGGTAATTTCAATTGCGCGACAGAGCGTGGACGGTTTGGAGAGCTGGAGCACCGACTTGGCCGGGCTCACCACTCACACCAAACTCGAACGCCTCGGCAACAGCGCGACGCGGCAAACCGTGACCAATCCGGACGGGACGAAGATCATCACCAACATGACCAACGGCAAGGTGACCTCGGTTCAGCAGGTGAACAGCGACGACAGCCTCGGCAACCTGAATACCTACAGTTACGACGAATTCAACCGGGTAACCGGCGTGACCGAAACCAACGATCAGATCACGGTCAACACGACGGCGATGACCTACAACGCCAACGGCGCGGTGCTGACGCAGACGGTGAACGGTCAGACCACAAGTTACGTCTATGATTCGATGGGGCGGCAGACTTCGATGACGGCTCCGGGCAATGTGGTGACGAACACCGCCTATTTCCCGACCGGGGAGATTCAGCGAACCGACGGTGCGACCTATCCGGTCGAATACACCTATAACGGCCTCGGCCAGAAGGCGACGATGACCACCTTCAAAGACACGAATACGCCACAGGTAACGAGCTGGGCGTACAACAACCGTGGCTTCATGATTGCCAAAACTTACGCGGACAACAACGGCCCGACTTATACCTACAACGCCGATGGTCAGCTTTTGACTCGCACCTGGTCACGTGGAATCACGACGACCTACGCATACGATGCGGCGGGCAGACAAACCGGATACAGCTATTCGGACGGAGTAACTCCGAGCGTGAGTCTGGCGTTGAACTACCTCGACCAGACCACGACAATCACCGATGCGGCGGGGACGCGGAATTTTACTTATAACGTGAATTATCGGCTTGCAAACGAGACAAATCCCGTTATAGTGAATGGTGTGATGAATTACACCTACGACGCCTACGGACGGAGGACGGGGATGAACCTGACGGACGGCACGGTTCGGGCACAGGCGGGGTACAGCTACGACACCGCCGGACGCGTTGCGACCGTCGGGGACGGCGGCGACACGCTGACCTACGCCTACGCTCCGGGGACAGGCCGTGTGGCAAGCACCGCCTGGACTACTGCGACCGGGAACAATACGGCGTACACTTATGACAGCTATCACCGTCTGACCGCAATCGCGGTCAACAATACCCTGGTCTACGGTTATACGCTGAACGACAAAAACCAGCGTACCGGAGCGACGCTCGAAAACGGTGATAACTGGGCGTATACCTATGACGTGTTGAGCCAACTTACCGGTGCGGTGAAGAAAGACGCGCAGAACAACACGCTGAACTCAATGAGCTATGCATTCGACCAGATCGGCAATAGAACCAGCGCGGTTGAAGATGCCGCCAACTGGACCTACGCCAGCAATCTGCTCAACCAGTACACGCAAGTCAACGCACTGCTGCCGACCTACGATGCGGACGGCAACATGCTGACCTGGAACGGCTGGACCTACACCTGGAACGGCGAAAACCGTCTGGTCTGTGCGGAAAGCGACGACACCAAGGTCGAAATGAGTTACGACTACATGGGCCGCCGCTTCGAGAAGAAGGTCTACACCAAAGGATTGCTGAATCTTTATACATGGACCTTGCAGAAGCACCGGAAATTCGCCTACGACGGCTACAAGCTGGTTGCAGAGTTCGATGCAATGAACAGCAACGCACTGCTGGCCAACTACCTATGGCAGCCGGTGGGTGTTGATGTGCCGTTGCGCGGAACGATAGACGGAGATTCGTACTATTTCATCACCGACGGGAACAAGAACGTAATTGAACTACGCGATGCGACGGGAGTGGTGACGGATGCCTACACCTACACGCCCTTCGGCGCAGTAACCGCCTCTGGCTCAACCGACAACCCCCTCCGCTTCAGCAGCGAATATTACGACGTCGAAACCGATCTCGTCTACTACAACTTCCGCTATTATAGTCCAGTTCTCGGAAGATGGACTAAACGAGATTCAATTGAAGAAGCGGGGGGAAACAATTTGTATGTCATAGTTCGCAATAATATTACTGATTCATTTGATGACAAAGGTCTTTGGATGTCACCCACCCACAGACGATTAACAGGAGGCGCATTTGCAGCCATGATTTTAATAGTAACTAAAGAAGGAACATCGTCAAAAGAAAATATAAAGGAATCGTTTATCAATATTGTTGTTGAAGCAAATGTTGATACTGATTCTGGAGAATATGGACCTAAGTTCGAGTATCATTATACCAGAGATCTCAAGACTTTGCCAGATACTGCAAGAATCGCGTATTCGAGAGCAATAGAATTTGAAAAGAGAAAGTTTGATGATCGTGTAAGAAGTGCAGGCAAGAAGAAAATTAAACAAAGAGAAGCAGATTGTAAAGATGCTTTGAGTAATTTAGGACGCCTAACGCATATGTGGCAAGATTATTATGCTCATGCTGTAGAAACAGACGATAGTTGGTTTGGCGCTACGCCTGGAAATCTTACAGGAAATCCTGATAATCCCAAGATGATACCTGTTTCGTTTGGAGGTACCTCTTGGGGATTCAGAGGGGGGCACGGCGGAGCATTCAGATTTGTTTTTACAGCGGGACAAAGGGTTGAACCGGGAGATCGAGCAGAGGATGCCGAAGAGAGACGTACAGGGGCTCAATATTTTACCAGAGATAAATTAGTTAATTTTATGAACAATTGGCTAAAGCCATGTTATTGCGTATATGATAAGATGTAAGGTGTAAATATGTTACGCATTATTTTCATCGTGTTTATATTGCAGTCATTCGCCAGCGTTTCCGTTGCGGAAACCCCTTTTGGAAAGATGATTGCAAAAATAAATATCGATATAAATCAGTCAGAAAAGTACAACCATTCACCAATGTTTTTTTCTAAAAATGGGAATTCATTAATTTTAAACATTAGTCCGAGTTGGGTGAACAAAAATATTGTATTGAGCAACCCAGTCAAGGGACTTTCGATTAGAATAGAGAGAAATGAATCATTTAAAGAATGGGACCTTATTCAACGTAGTTCCGCTACTGACGCGAAAATTTTATTAACATTTTATATGGCGGGAAGTTTGTTATGGGAAAGGACCATATCATATTCTCCTAAAGCGTTGTCAAAGCCGTGGTTTTATGCTGCAATTTTCGATTCAAACATGCAATTAAAGATGTTATGTTATAATATTGATAATGACAATTTTTTATCCTACAGAAATATACTGGTTTTGATAGATGCAAAAAATGGTAATACTCTTGAAAGATTCAATTTGCCAGCGGACTGCAAATGCGGAATCCCATATCTAAGCCCAGATTTAAATCATATACTTTTAGTTGATAGAAAAAATATTGTCGTATTAGATTACAACATAACAGATAGAGAATTTAAGAAAACAGCAGAGCTACGCTTGAACAGGAAAGACGATGAGAAATTTTCTTTTAAGGATATAAGAATTCAAGGAAAACTCGCTATTATTACAAGTGATACAGGAGGAAGAGGGACGCTTACTTATGAGCAGCGTGTAATTATATATGACATAAAGAGTAAACGGGTCGTTTTGGAATTTGAATTTTTTCAGAGAGAATGGCTTTTTACCACATGGCATCCTATTTACGGGATATGCATTTCTCCTGACGGCAATTTATTAGCTTTACATAAAGGAGATCATATCTATATCTATGAACTTTTTGAGAAATTGGGGACGAATATAGATATTGACACATTGGTTGAATGCATGGCGTCATTTTCCGATGTACGCAAAGTTGTAGATGGTGTAGCTTTTGAATAAGCAGGTGATGCTATGTTGTTTGTCCGTAGGGCGCTTTAGCATAATCAGCGATAGCGCGTAATGACAACGAGGAAACCAACAGCTTATGGAGTATAGCAACCTTCGGTTGGTGAACAAGAGCAAGCCGAAGTTTATGAAAGGATGCAATAGTGACCGCTTCGACGGTCAACAGCAACTTCGATGCGTTCGGACGGGCGCAGACGACCACCTATCTCGACGGAAGCACGGTTAACCGGGTCTACGGCTGCTGCGGGGTGGAGTCCGAAACCGACCGCGACGGAATTACCACGACCTACGCTTACGACGACTTCAAACGCCTGAGCTATTCCATGCGCGACGGAATCACCACGCTGTACAGCTACAACGCGGCGGGGAATCAGACCTCAGTGACGGTCAAGGGACGGAACACCACCGAAATCACCACCTCGACCGAATATGTCAACGGCGAAGTTTCCGCGACGGTGGACGCGCTCAACAACCGGACCACTTACGCCCGGCAATACGCGATTTCCGGCGAAACGACGACCTACACCGAAACCGTGACCAATCCGGATAATTCGACGCGGGTGACGACTTCCGTGAACGGCGAACAGACCGGCGTTTCGGGGACGGCGGTACATGGGCAGACCTTCACCTACGGCGCGAACTGGCAGATGACGACGACTCCGATTGTTTCCGGCGCAAATATGACGGTGAAGAGCTATACCGACCTGCTGGGGCGGAATTTTGAGACCGAATACGCCGACAGCAGCTACTCAATGAATTATTACAACGCGCAAAATCAACTGGTGAAGTCGGTTGCGCCGAGCGGAGTGACGACGCTTTACACCTACGATGCGCTCGGGCGTCAAACAACGCAAGCCATCGACATGAACACCAACGACGCCATCGATTCGGCGGATATCGTGACCTCGACGACATACGGTTATGCGACTTACAGCGGCAAGACCGTGTCGGTGACCACGACGACCCGGAGCCAGGGCAACGACAGCGCGGTAGTTTCAATTGCGCGGCAGAGCGTGGACGGGCTGGAGAGCTGGAGTACCGACATGGCCGGGCTCACCACCCACACCCTGCTCGAACGCCTCGGCAGCGGCGCGACGCGCCAGACGGTGACCAATCCGGATGGAACCAAGACCATCACCAACATGACCAACGGCAAGGTGACCTCGGTTCAGCAGGTGAACAGCGACGACAGCCTCGGCAACCTGAACACCTACAGTTATGATGAATTCAACCGGGTAATCGGCATGACCGAAACCAACGATCAAACCACGGTCAACACGACGGCCCGCACCTACAACGCCAACGACGCGGTGCTGACGCAGACGGTGAACGGGCAAATCACAAGTTACGTCTATGATTCGATGGGGCGTCAGACGCAGGTTACAGCTCCGGGCAATGTGGTGAGCAACTACACCTATTTCCCGACCGGAGAACCGCAGCGAATTGACGGCGCGACCTATCCGCTCGAATACACCTATAACGGCCTCGGTCAGCAGGCGACGATGACCACCTTCAAAGACACGAATACGCCACAGGTAACGAGCTGGGCGTACAACAACCGTGGCTTCATGATTGCCAAAACTTACGCGGACAACAACGGCCCGACTTATACCTACAACGCCGATGGTCAGCTTTTGACTCGCACCTGGTCACGTGGAATCACGACGACCTACGCATACGATGCGGCGGGCAGACAAACCGGATACAGCTATTCGGACGGAGTAACTCCGAGCGTGAGTCTGGCGTTGAACTACCTCGACCAGACCACGACAATCACCGATGCGGCGGGGACGCGGAATTTTACTTATAACGTGAATTATCGGCTTGCAAACGAGACAAATCCCGTTATAGTGAATGGTGTGATGAATTACACCTACGACGCCTACGGACGGAGGACGGGGATGAACCTGACGGACGGCACGGTTCGGGCACAGGCGGGGTACAGCTACGACACCGCCGGGCGCGTTGCGACCGTCGGGGACGGCGGCGACACGCTGACCTATGCCTACGCACCGGGGACTAGTCGCATAGCAAGTACGACATGGGAAAATGCAACAGTCAATACCGCTTATACCTACGACAGTTATAAACGGCTGACCGGCATCGCAGTGAATAACCAGTCCGTTTACGGCTACACGTTGAATGACAAGGATCAGCGCACCGCCGCGACGCTTGAGAACGGCGACAACTGGGCGTATACCTACGATACGCAGGGCCAGCTCACCGGCGCGTTGAAGAAGGACAGCCAGGACAATACACTCAATAATATGAGCTATGCGTTCGACCTGATCGGCAACCGAACGACGGCAACCGAAGACGCCGCTAACTGGACCTACGCCAGTAACTTGCTCAACCAGTATACGCAGGTGAATGCGCTGGCGCCGACCTACGATGCCGACGGCAACATGCTGACCTGGAACGGCTGGACCTACACCTGGAACGGCGAAAACCGTTTGGTCTGTGCGGAAAGCGACGACACCAAGGTCGAAATGAGTTACGACTATATGGGCCGCCGCTTCGAGAAGAAGGTCTACACCAAGGGACTGCTGAACCTCTATACGTGGACCTTGCAGAAACACCGGAAATTCGCCTACGATGGCTACAAGCTGATCGCGGAGTTCGATGCCATGAACAATGACGCATTGCTGGCTAACTACCTCTGGCAGCCGGTGGGGCTGGACGTACCGCTCCGCGCAACCATCGACGGAGACGCCTGCTATTTCATCGCCGACGGCAACAAGAACATCATTGCGCTGAAAGACGCAACCGGAGCAACGACCGACGACTACACCTACACGCCCTTCGGCGCAGTAACTACGTCAGGTGCAACCGACAACCCCTTCCGCTTCAGCAGCGAATACCACGATACCGAGAGCGATCTTGTCTACTACAACTACCGTTATTACAACCCGACACTCGGGCGATGGACTAAACGCGATCCTATTGGAGAAGATGGAGGGAGTAATTTATATGGCTTTATCAATAATGATACATTAAACGATAATGACCAAGGTGGTTATTTTGGTAACGGGAGAACTTATTATAAATATAACCGTAATTTATTTAATGATGGGACGAAATTATCAGTAAGTGTTCAGTGGGATTGGGCTTTTATTACATTTACAAGGAATGCGACTGATGCAGAAATTGCTGCAGCTGTTTTTCCAGGTCATAGTGATTTCTCCAGAGGATATCCCGAAGGTGTCATTAATGGTGAAGATTGGTTTGATTTCACTCGTGAAGATGAAGACTGGGCGACTTCCCCTTGGCCATTGATTGGCAAACCAGAAAACCATTTTCAAGAATTAAATAAATCATATAAAGATATAATGAATGCTATTGGAATAAAATGGCGTAAAAACAAAGCTAAGAATGTCGAACCTAGAAATTTTGCAAGAGATGGCTTACAATGTCATAAAAATGAATTTCAGCATGCGATGCATCGAGCTCAAGATTTTTACTCCCATCGGCAAAAAGGCTTTTATTATGATCCATCCAAGGTTATTCAATTTATTAGAAATCGTGATCTTAATAGAAATTCGGATTTGACAGTTAAATTTGACTGGTTTGCATTTGGGCATTTATTTGCAGGAACAAAACCGGATAATGATACTGTAGCATGGGGCAAAGCAGAAACGGAAACTATTCAATGGTTGAAAGTTTGGGATTGCTTTTGTGGAGGTCCTAAAAAATGAATAAACTGAATCTTTCTCTCACAATCACCCTTATGATGAGCCTTCTATTTTCATTATTGGGATGTGCACCCAATTACTTAATTTATGTTTATGATACCCAGACAGGGAAAATCACCGGGGTTGAGCATCAGGAGAGAAACAAACCGGGTTTGCTAGTCGGAAATTGCGAAGAAATAAGTTACTGTAATAGCAATGATGATTTTTTTATTACGACACAAATCATGGATCGTCAAAATTCTGGTTTTATTGTTAAAAAGCGTAATTACAAGGGAAAAATTATAGATGAGAAAGACGTTTTTCTTGGTAAAGCAGCTGATTATAGTCGAAGAGGAGGATTTTGCGTAAATGGTAATATGTCTAAGGGAGCCGTATTTTCATATCCTAAAGGGAAAGAATTTAACGAGCGTTTGGGCGAATTCATCCCTTGTGGCGAAATCGATTTAATGTATTATGACTTTAATAGCAATACTTCTAAAGTAATTCTTTCTACTGATGGAGATTCTGGAAAAGAACAGCTTACTTGGATCGATAACAATCGAATTCTATTCATATCAAGACTTTTTGAGGAGAATCAAGAGATCAGCATCATTGATACCAGCAATCCAGATAACATAACAATAAAAAAAATCTTTGAATCTCTTGTCGATTTTCGTTTATCAGATGATCATAAAAAAATATACTACAATAGTTATGAAAGTAGAGAATGGGGATCTATACATTACTATGACATTAATGCGCAACAATATCGGGAGCAAGATATTCCAGGGATCCATGAGATATCTGTTGAAATTGAAGCAAGATTTGAGTATGAGAACAATATAGTTTTTTTGACAAAAAATGAAGTCGCTTTTTTCGATATTGATAACCTTTCTTGGAGTAGAATAACTTTACGTGATTTTAATGATCTGTATTTTGAAAAAGGCATCTCAACAAAATCAGGGGTTTTATTATTATATACTCAAAAAAAGATTGATGAGCAAAATCACGTTGTTTCGCAAGAAACATGTTTTTTTGTTCCCCAAAAGAAAGCAGAACAGATACGACTAATAGATGTTAAAGATATATACAAGTGGTATATCGGTTATCAAGGACGTTATGTTGTTCTTCAAAAATAAAAACAGATGGAGGAATAGGTGATGGTATGTTGTTTGTCAGCAGGGCGCTTTCGCATAATGGTAGTGTCCAAAGTTTTGCGCACATTTGATTCTGATTGATTCTATCGAGAAATCGGTGCCATCGAGAAATCGGTGCCATTCAAAATCGGTGCCATTCGGAATAGGTGCCATTCAGCGGAATAGGTGCCATTCAGCGGAATAGGTGCCATTC
>CAYSZM010000025.1:33858-39432 GCA_964435365.1 uncultured Victivallis sp.
CGGAATAGGTGCCATTCAGCGGAATAGGTGCCATTCAGCGGAATAGGTGCCATTCGGAATAGGTGCTCAGATTACAATTGCAAGTGCACCACTTCTGTTTTTGGGTGAAAACGTTAATTTTTTGCTGAAACGAAGAGTTATGCATAGGCGGCGGTCCGACGAGAATGGGTCCACCAACTCGTCGGAGGCGGAGCGCCGACTGTGTGTAACTCGTGTATTGCTCAACGGCCATGGTATACCTCTTCCGCAGTGGCATATCCCAGGCATTTCCGGGGCCGTTGGTTGATCTTCGAAACGGCTTCGCTTAAACGGCTTTGCTTCCCTTTCAGCTTGGAGCCGGAAGGCAGATATTGGCGCAGCAATCCGTTGGTGTTTTCATTGGTTCCGCGCTCCCAGGGATGATAGGGGCGGGCGAAATAAAATTCGGTGTTCAGTCGCTTTGATATCAACCTGTGCCCGGCAAATTCAGTCCCGTTATCCGACGTAATTGTCAGCGGAGAAGCATGATGCGAATTCATCATGCGGCAGACTCTTCGCGCCAGCCGAAGAGCGTTTCGGTCCGGCAGAAGCGAAGCAACCAGAAAACGGCTTTTACGTTCAACCGCCGTAACGATGATCGTAGAATCTCCTTTGCAGGAAATCACACTGTCCAGCTCCCAATCTCCTTGGCGGCTGCGGGAATCAACGATTGCCGGGCGTTCGTCGATCATAGTGCGGCCTTGTATATGAGTTGCTTTCGTCTTGTGTGCACGGTAGGCTCGCTTTCGGCGCAATTTTCGATACAGATGTCCGCCCGCCTGACGATCTCGATACAGCCAGTTATAAATGGTCTGGCAACTTACCTGAGAAATTCCTTCCTTGCGGAAACGTCCGGCAATTTGCTCCGGACTCCAGTCCGTTTCCAGCTTGGAAATGATTTGAGAACAAAGAGTTGGATTCATGATCGGCGCACGACGGCTTTCGCGTCGGCGCCGTCTGTATTGCAACTGTGCATGGTCGTGCCGATAGCCCCACTTCCCGGAATTGCGACGAAGTTCCCGGATGACCGTAGAATGAGATACTCCTAGCACACAAGCCGCTTTCCTTTTTGAAATTCCCGCTTGTAAAAGTTTTGAAAGCATGTATCTTTTCTCTTGGGACAAATGGTGATATTGTGACACTTCGACCTCCTTGGTTGTCGTGGAAATAGGTAACATAATATTCACCATTTTCCCTCTTTTTTCAACTCAAGTGGTGCACCTCGCACTTTAATCTATCGTGCCATTCAGTGGAACTCGATTGCTATAATCAAATTATGACTTAATTATTCATCTCCTCGTCTGCGGACGGTGGAAGAATGCACGTTTGTCAAGAATCCGCTCGTGACACAGCCCGCAACGGTTACGAGCCGCCGACGCCCTGGTTGATCCGGCGCGGCATCCGCAAAGAAAGCGGCTCGATTTTGTGCTGACGGTCTCTACTTCGCGGCTCAATCGTGTTGAAGGCTCTTTCCACACCCGCCGGGAGTCCGGCGGGTGTGGAAAACCTGAGTTACAGTCCGAGGGCCAGGCCGATGAAGACCGGCTGCGAGGATTCCCATTTCAGGAGATCGGTCGCTGCAAATGCGGCGAGATCGGGTGTGGCAAGTTCGGTTTTGATCGTCGTTTTCAACGCCTTCAGGCTGCCGGCGTTTCCGGCTGCATCCACGGCGCAGATTCCGTAGTACAGGTTCCCTTTCGGGATTTCGGTGAGATCGTAATTCAACTGCTCGGCGGAAAGCAGCGCTTCCAACGTCATCTCCGACGGGGACGCCCCCGCCCAGATCTCATAGCCGACCACGCCGACATTGTCCTTTGCGGCCTTCCAGGAGAGCGCAACCGTGTTTTCGGTCACTTTGGCCTTGGCCGAGACCGTCGTCGGAGCCGTGACATCAAGAACCGTGAAGCTCTGCGCCTCGCTCCATTCGCCGGCGTTTTTGTCTTTGTCGACCGCCCGTACCAGATAGCTGTGTTCGCCGATGGCCAACTTGCTGACCGAAAGGCTGTTCTTGCTTGATTTCAGAATCTTGTCGCCATCAAGCTGAATTTCATAGTAGGAGATTTTGCCGGAATTATCGACTCCCGCAGTCCAGGACAGGGTCGCTGAGTACTTGCTGTCGGCGACCGGAACCGACAGGCCGGTCACCTGTTCCGGAGGCGTCGCGTCTTTGACCGTGACCGATTTCGTCGCCGCCTTGCTGTAATTGACTCCGTCGAACGCGAAAACCTCGACTTTATGTTTGCCGATATCGTTTTCCGTAAGCGAAAGAGTGCAGGTAGTCGCGTCACCATCCAGCGTTTCGCTGACCGCTCCGTCGAGCTTGACGGTATAGGAAACGATGCTGCCCTTCTGATCGCTTCCGCTCCAGGCAAGCGCGAGGTTGTAACCGTTCACCGTAGCGGACTGAAGCTTCACCGTCGGGGCGGTTTCATCGATCGCGGAGAACATTTTGGCTTCGCTCCACGCGCCGTATTTCCCCTCGCTGTCCACCGCCCGAACCATGCAATTGTAGCTGCCGAGTTCAACATTTTTCAGCGTGAACGAGGTTGATTTCGTCAGGTAGACCTCGTCGTTGACGCTAACCTCGTAACCGGAGATTTTTACAGTGCGGTCCGAGGTTTCCGCCTTTCCCCATTTGAGGGAGATGGTGTATTTCTTGTAGGTGCTTTTGTCCAGGCTGACCGTTGACGGCGCGTCGGGGAGGACGGAGTAGATGTTGTCAACAGTGCAGGTTGCAGTCGGCCCGAAGTTGCCGAGGCCGTCGCCTTCCCGGAAGTAAACCGTTCCGTTGGAAGAGAAAACGATCGTTTCACTGTAAGCCGACCAGTTTTCCCCATCGAACGAATATTGCCGGATCGCGGAATCCGGAGAAAACTTTGCGACGATTTCGACCTGGCCTGTGGTCGGCTCGGTGGTGGAGAGCGAGAATGCCGGCCTCATCAATTCGCCCGAACTGCCGACCTGAAGCGTCAGCGTGGAGTCTTCGGAAAGCGTCAGGCGGTACTTGAAGTCGCCGTAAGTCAGCGAATCTCCGTTCACCGAGAGCGTTCCCCGCGCCTCTCCGCCGACATTGACCGTGATGCTTTGGTCATAAGCGGAGGCGTTCCCGGCCAGCAGGTAGGAGTTCGACGCCAGCACGGAATCAACCGTGATCGACAGATTGCCGCCTTCCAGGAGCGACAGGTCGTTGACCAGCGGAGAGGCGGCGGACGCCGCCGACAGCTGGAGGTTGAGAGTCCCCCGGTTCATCGCCACGTCGTCAAGCACGACCGTTCCATTGACATTGACCGTTCCGTCGAGAATCGCGCCGCCGTAGAGGTAAAGGTTTCCGGAGTTGATACTTACGTTATCGACCACCCCGCCGGTGGCGACATGGACGGAGCCGCCGTTGAGGATGGTGTCGGAAGCCCGTCCGCTGCCGAGCACGATCAGCGAACCGCCCGCCGAAACCGTAGTGTCGAACGCCTCGGCATCGGCGTTGACGGTCAGCACGCCGCCGGTTCCGATCTGCGTTCCGGTCGCGGAGGTGCTGCCGTAGAGATATACGCTGCCGCCGTTGATCGTCATGTTGACGGCACGGCCTGAGAAATTAATTCTGCGAAATCCGCCGTCGCCATCATACGAAATTTCGTCGTAAGTATAAATCTCTGCGATCCCTCCGGCATTGACGGTCAGGGAATCGGCTGTTCCGCCATGCATGACAAGCTGCCCGCCGTCATTGACCGTCGTGCGGAGGGTATTCGCCGCAATTGTGGTCTGTGTCCCTCCGTCGATGGTAGTGTCCGACGCGCTGATCAGCTCTTCTGGAAGGACGTAGGTCGATGGTTCGCAATCGGTTCCCTCATGCCGGATCATCGGTCCGTAAACGTTCTGAATGCCTCCCGCATTGATGTGCGTGTTTTGCGCAAAGCCACCACGAACATCCATCGTTCCGCCATCGTTGATGATGGTATCCAGTGCGTAATGGTTCCAGAAGTCAGCGAAAGTCTGATCATCTTCATAAAGAGATACTTTTGCGAGCACCAGCTTCCCGCCGGAGTTGATGGTGACATCTTTCGCCCTGTCACTTTCATAAACACAAACCGTGTTTCCGGAGTTGATGATTCTTCCATCAATCCGATACGTCACCCCGGCAGAAACCGAAGTTATGCTTGCGCTTGCCTCAAACCTGCTGATCACTTCATTCATGGTTTCTCCTCCCGTCTTTCGATTTGTTGATGATACGGAAACGATAAAAACTCAAAGCCTGGAAATGTGCCGAATTTTGGAAAAACACAGCCTCGCAATGTTCGTTCTCTAACCGGCTCATGTGATTTTTAGCCGATTCCAAGCAAACGCATGAGTATAAAAAAAGGGATAAATGTTCCTACGAATATTCCAACGTATTGAGGGCCGACGGACCAGAAGACTTTTTGCATCAGGATCGGCCACAATCCGCCGGTTGTGATAATGGCATCCGGACGGGTCAAAAGGCGGATGGCGTTGCCGATAGCCCCGCCGACAGCTCCGCAGGGAGTTCCGAAAAGAGCCATTGCGAAGAAGAAAAGAATGGTTTTTCCTGTTCCGGCACCTCCTTCCTTGGCAACCAGAATGGTAAATCCGATGACGAAGATAAAGGATACAAACGCATAACGGATAAGAGATTTTTTCAATTCGGGTCCTATTTCCATAATAAACATCCTGATGTGAGATTAATTCGATCGGGAAAGGCAGAGTAGAGTCGACGGGTTACTTATTTTTGATCATGCATATTTTCCCTCCATGCGTAAAAAAAGAGCGCTCTCTGCCGCATTCACCCCAGAGGCACGCCAATGCCTGAAAAGTCATGCAAACAGAGAACGCCCACATGTGGGCGCTCCTGTCAAGCAACTGACTTTTCACGGGGAATTTGGCGTTTTCTGAGGTGAAGCCTGCTTAACGGAACGTATTCAGTTGTAAAAATTTGTTAGCTTGTTATCGTCAATACAGTCCTTTTTATCGATTATGGAAACCGGATATAAAAATATCATCTGTTTCTCACGATGTCAACCAGAAAATGGTTGAAATACGAGCAAGTTCATTTTTTTGCCTTAATCGTCAATAGAGACGAAATAGAACGAAAAGAACTTGGAACATACAGCAAATCCAGACAAAGAGTCTCCCCAAAACAGTTTTCCCGTGTCATTACTCGAAAGGGCTGTCTTGAGGCAAGATCCCGCTTATACTCCACGTGGATTGTTACGGTTACAGAGAGAGTAGAAGACCTTTCGCTGTGAACTCGGAATCTGATCTTCTGGAGCATCGCATAGCTCCAAAAGACTTGCATTACCCCCATCTGAAAATCTTTGCCGTTTTTTGCCGTTTTCAGTTTCAAAGCGACCATTTTTTGCCATCTTTACCGGATGGGGACGACAGGAGAACCCTGAGTCGAATTCGGTATTTTGAGCATAAAAAATCCGGGTTGCAACATTCTGCAACCCGGATGATTTTTTAAATGGTACCGGAGATGGGACTTGAACCCATATGGTTATTCACCGCTTGATTTTGAGTCAAGTGCGTCTGCCATTCCGCCACTCC
>CAYSZM010000026.1:0-38761 GCA_964435365.1 uncultured Victivallis sp.
TACGAGCTACAACCCATAGTATGCACTTCAGTCAAGTGCATACCCAGTTAAAATTTTCTCTAATGGTTTTATATGGGGTGAAGTATTCTCCATTCCTGTTGGCGAGGAAGTTGCCGATTCATCTATATATTACAGCAAAGAAACAAAAAATTCAAAAGAGATTCAAATTATGGTGACGGGAAGAGAAAACTCCTTCTTCGAACATCATTTGCCCAAGATTCTTGAGAACAACGCAGATTAACAATTCTACAGTCAACCATCCATTGGCATAAGATTTATAAACAGCAGTTAAAAATATCTACTGGAACTACTAGCTCTGCTGTCATCAGGGTTCGAATCTCCGAGGTGATTTTGAACCCGACTTGACATTCGGGGAATTTGCGATATTTTATGTGCTATCGGTTTTCGTTGAGCCGAGGCTACTTCAAAAGCACAAGACAACAGAAAAGCAACGTTCGGGATGTATTTTTCGGTTACAAATAGTACGACAAAAATCCGTTGTTTTTTGATGTTTTCTGGTGATCGTTTTAGCTCAAAACGTTCTCTGTGAGGGGCATTTCGCAATCTCCGGAGTAGAAGGTCATGAGTTCGAATCTCGTCGGGTGTACCACTCTTTACCGTTAGTCGAACTTTCCCCGTCATTGCGATGGGGAAAGTTTTTTTCTTCCCTCGGAACGACCTTGAAATGGCCGTCGCCTTGATCCTCAATCCGGGAAAGATAGCAGGAGAGGATTTGCCGCAGCTCTTCCTTTTCATAGGTTTTCGCCGTCGCCAGAATTTCGCTGAGGGATTTCAGGCGATCCAGAAGCCATTCCGCAACCTTGTAACACAAAAGAATCCATTTCCTCCGGCTGCCGAGCCTACGGAGCCTCACGAATACCAAGCGAGAATCAAGAATAAGAATACTACTTGCCTCTGTAATATCAGAACAATACTGACATGTAACTCGTTGGACGCTTACTTATGAGGATGAAATTTGGACATTAGACCTTGTCTTTCCGCTTGCGTAGAGACTTATGCTTTACAAGAAATCTTCAATCCGCCACTCGACCCGCCATTCGATGCGGGGCATATCGCCGTCGAACGAGAGCGGCAGCCAGACAAAACGGGCGCGGCTGATGTCTTTGGCGAGCGTGGCTTCGATTCCGCCCTCCAGGTCGGCTTGATGCGGGGTGTATTCGGGATTGAACCAGCTGTTGAACAGCATTTCCGTATGTTTGTAGGAAACATCCATTTCATCCGGCAGCCAGCGATCGGCCAACGCGATATACAAGTCGCTTTTGCCGGGGACCTTGAATACCTGCGAAATCTGCGAGTGAAACGAGGTTCGACTTTCATCGCCGCAATGCGGATCTCCCAGCACCCGAAACGGACCGTGCCACGAATCAGCCACTGCGGCTTCCGACGGGTTGGGGTAGAAACTGGTAGTCCCGGAGGTGAGAAGGTAATGCTTGCCGCCGCGCTGAAAATGTGCGGGAGCCTCGCGGACATACGGAGGCGAAATTTGGGGAAAATGTGTGGAGAAAACACCGGAGACTCCGGTGAAATCATGATTCAACTCCGCACAGATCAATTCCTTGTGGGGGCGGTTGAAATAGCAGTATCCCTGTCCCTCTTCCGATATGGCCAGATCAAAATCGCCGAAGGGCATCCCCTGCGGGGCAAACGACGGCTGGACCACACGATACGGACCGGTAAACCGGTCCGCCATCAGCACCGTCGTCCGCTGGCTGCTGCAGCCGTCGAACCAGCAGACATATTTTCCGGTAGCCGGATTGCGGAGAATGTGCGGACGGTCCAGCATATTTTCAGGCGAAAGCACGGCATCCGGGGTACTCAAATCCGGGGGAATCAGAGAACCGAGATTCTCCCAGTTGTAAAGGTCGGTTGAACGGTAGCAGCGAACACCCCAATGCCAGAACTCCCTATTCGCCGTGGTTCTACTCTTATCCAATCCGTACCAGTAATAGATGCCGTCTTCAAAGAAAAGTCGCGGCATGTGCGCATGAATCGGGTTCCCTTCCGTATCCAGCCAGATTTTGCCGGGACGGATCGAATGGTATCGGAACGCCATCATTGTACACTCTCATGTCTGGGTTGAACGCATCGACAGAATGTAACGGTTTCTCCCGCTTTCAATTCTATCTCAAAAACACTGTTCGCCGCATAATGGCGCAGTTCACGATCCGTCCATTTTCCGTTCGGAAAGCGGAATCGCAGCACGACATTGCGTTCTGCCGTAAATGAAAAACGGTCCAAGCTTCCAGAGAAACGCAGTCCGCCGGGACAGGCGACGTTCCGGCAGGAACAGCCGCTTTCAGATGGAAATCCTCTGAAAAGTTCAAGCACGCCCTGCTTTTCATAAAGAAATCCATCCAGTATTGCAGCGACAACCCCCATGCCGGCATCCATCTGCATTACCCGGTTGTTTCCGAGCAGTCCGATCGAAAAACCGGTGAAATTAGCATCGTGCAGGGTCCGGCCGCCTTTGTTGACATAGAGTTTCGGCCAGATCTGCAACAGAAACTGCGCCGTGTCCGGATTCCCGCACCGGGTGTGAAGCATCGCCGCCCAGGGCATGCTCCACCCGGCCCAGGTTCCCATTCCGTGTTCGATCCAGCTGTGGATGCTCTTCTTCAGCACCGCCTCCGGAATATGCCCCGTGTCGAAGGGGCAGACGGCCGCCAGGTGCGAGTGGTGGCGGTGGCTCATGTCGAGTTTCAAGCCCTCCCACAACGCGATTTCGCCGTCGCATTCGCTGTACCACGGGAGTTTTTCCTGAATATCGCGCCAGCGCGGCGAAACTCCGGTTCCCAGCAGCTCCGCCGCGTCGAACAGATCGGCGAGCAGACGGTGGATTGCCGCCAGATGAAACGAGGGATTGCGCCCGCATGCGTCCATTCCCATACCGCGGTATTCGGGGGAGGTCAGATATGGAATGGCATAATGTTCTCCGTCAAAGGTCAGCATCGCTTCGTAAACGCGCATGACGCCGCACATGAAATCAAATCCGAACCGGCGCAGAAACTCCAGGTCCCCGGAATAGCGCGCGTACTCGAACATCATCGCCGCGGTCCACCCGGCGGAGGTATGGTCGATGGTCCCCGGCCAGAATCCCGCCAGGTTCACGCAACGGTCGTCAACCGAGTGGGGAATCACATAGCCGTCGTCGATCCCGACAAAACACTTTGCGTTGTGCCGCATCCGTTCTTTCCAGCTCTCCAGCATCGACCACAGCGGTTTCAGATTGTCGAAGAGCCCGGCGCGGCAGGCGGGCCAGTAACACATCTGGACATTGATGTTGAAGTGGTAATCCGAACTCCACGGGGGCAGCTGCTCATCTTCGATCCACGGCCCCTGAAGTCCCGCAGGCGCTCCGTCGGCGGCGGTCATGCATTGAAAGGCGAAGATCCCGCGCCAGTAAAAGCCATCGGTTCCGGCGTCTCCGGTCCGGACCTCGGGAACGCGCTCCCAGAAGGCGCGCCAGAAGGCGCGGTTCTCCTCTTCCAGTTTGGCGAAAGAGCCGCGCGGCTCCTGCGGTTCCCCCCGGAAGAAACGGAAAAGCACCCCGTCTTCCTGCCGGGAAAACAGCACGCCATACGCCGGATCGGCGGGCATCGCCTGCAAAAAACCGTCATTCCGTTTTTCGGGAGCCGAAAACCCGCGTTCCTTCAGGACCGGGGCCAGGTCGAAACCGGGGAGCAACTGAAAATCCCCGCATCCGCGCAAAGCCAGAAGTCCCTTGTCCCGCTGGGAGAGCCGGATCTCCACGCGGGTCTCTTTTCCCTCCACGGCGAGCAGGGAATCCGCCAGCGAAAGTTTCACGCGTTCCGCCCCCGGCAGCGGCAGGACGATGCGCGCCAGCGGAATCACACTGGGGTTGAATCCGCTCCACGGGAAAAGTTCCCCCATCCGTTTTTCGTCTTTGGCCGCCAGCGCCCGGCAGACATTGCCGTAACTCTGTTCTTTTTTCCAGAGTTCGCCGCCCCGGTGATCCCAGAGCGAGGTGCAGCCCAGCGTGATATTGATCGCGCCGGCTTCTCCCCAGACGGAAAGTCCGAGGAGTCCGTTGCCGATCGCCAGACCGGTATGAACGTGTTCCAGCGGCAGGTCGACGGAAAAGATCTCGTATTCTTTCGACGGCATTTCTGATCCCGGTGTTGATGTTTGAATTGTGCGGACGGCGCTGTCCGTCGAACGTTATTTTTCTTCGCCGATGGTCCGGAAAAACTTCCGGGTCCGGCGGTTTTCTCCATGCAAGGTGAAATCGACCAATTCATCCAGTTTCGCCGTCGCCAGCCCGATACAGGTATCCGCACAGCCGTAATACATCCGAATCGTCCCGTCCGCCTCCGGCAGGGCATTGGCGGTAAACACGACATTGGAACAGCGTCCGGAAAGTTCGTAAGGATTCTCCGGCCACATCACCGGCAGTTCCGCCCGGGCGATGATCTTCGACGGGTCTTCCAAGTCGACCAGAACCGTCCCCAAACGGTAGATGTAATCGTTGCAGGAACTGTTGTCCACCCCGTGATAGATTTCCAGCCAGCCCGCTTCGGTTTTGATCGGCACCGCTCCGGCTCCGATCTTGAGAGAATCCCAGCAGCCTTGGCGCGGCTGCATCAGGTCGACGGTTCCGTACCAGCGACTCAGGTCGTCGGAATAGGAAACACACATTCCCGCCGGTTCTTCAATGGTTTTCGGCATGGGCCGATCGAACCGCACATAGCGCCCGTTGATCTTCTCGGGGAAGAGCGCGCCGTTACGGAACTCATACCCCATATCGGCCTGTTCGATCCGCTCGAAGTGGATGAAGTCGGTGGTCTTCACCAACCCCAGCGCGACCCCGCGTTCCACCGTCATACTGCAATACATCAGGTAATAGATTCCCTCCAGCTCGGTGACGCGAATGTCGAAGACGCAGGTCTCGTGATAGCGGTGCGCGGGCCAGTCGACCGGCTCCGGGTCGGGGGTAAAATGGATGCCGTCGCGGCTTCTGGCAATCCAGAAAATGATCGGCGTGGAAGTGGTGGCGGCGTCGGCCAGAAGCAGATATTCGCCGTTGAACTTGATCGCCCCCGGATTCATCACATACATGATGTCGGCGGGGAACTGCGACGCGGTCAGCACCGGATTTCCGGCGTATTTATTGAAAATCAGTTTACGCATAAAACATCCCTTTATGGTGTCGATATCCAATCACGGTAAAAAATCCGGCTCGTCTCCGGAGGCGTCATACAATGCAAGCGTCACTTTCTCGCCGGCGATTTTCCAGATGGCCGGACATGGGTTGGTCATCCAATCCAGCGGTTCCGCCTGAATCTTTCCTTGCGCGGCAAGCCGGAAAAGTTCTTTGACTTCCGCGGTTTCCTGTTCAGAAAGCACGCCCGGCTTGGGCGACAGAAAAAGAGAGGAGCCGCTTGCCGCAATCAACTTAGCCCATTGCCGATTGAAATACCATGGAATCTTCCCGGATATGCCGACACAATCCGCATCCATGTCGAAAAAAGTCCGATGCTGTGCATGCCGGAAAGCGAGTGTGTTAATCCCCATTTTTCGCGTTCGTTCCCATCGACGCCCGGAGGTGTCGTCGCCAGTTCGGGAAAGCTCCTGAAATCCGGCAGCCAAATGGCCTGCAACGTTGCATCCGAGAATCAACATATCACCGGCGGCACGGCGGATTGTCCGATAGAGCTCCCGAAGGATCTCCGCCGTGGTATGACTACGATCAAAAAATCCCCAGTCGCCGGAACAAAGCCAGGGACGAGCTGCAAAGCCGTAGTTTCCTGTCGTATCCACGGTGGAAAAATCATGCTTCAGCAATTCAAATCCCCAATCTCGAAAACGACTCACGTCCTGCGACACCCGGGCCAGTACATCCGGATGCGACGGATCAAGCATCCACTTTTCATTTCGGAGATATGCGCCGCCCGGAATGATTTCGCTGTTCAAAAAAAGAGGGCGATACCAAATACCGGGGCGGACCCCCTGTGCTTTCATTTTTTCGGCGATCTTGTCCATTGACGGGAAAAATTCGTTTCCTCTGTTCCACGGACCATAATTAGGCTGGTTTTCCTGACGCATCACCTGCCAGCCGTCGTCAATCACCATAAAGGGGCGATCGGCAAGTCCGGTTGTCAGATCCGCCAGAAGCCGGCAGTCCTCCAGTACGCTTGCTTCCGTGATGTTTCCGTAAGCGTAATACCAGTTGTTGCTGCCGTAAACCGGCGTTTTCGGAAATATAGGGTCTGTACACATTTCATGACAAAAACGTCGGGCAGCCTGCCACGGAGAAATACCGGAATATTTGGAAAAAACCAAATCCGCGGCGTGCAATGAGCGTCCATTCAGCCGCACGCCTTTTCCTCCGTTACGCAAATCCAGCCAGCAACTGACCCCCATGGGGTCCGCCGTCCACCCGACGAAAGCGCCAGGGCGAACTTTGACGCCGAACCCATAGATATCGGTTTGGGTTTGCAGCAGAAAATACCACGGCATGAAATGAGCCGCATTGAGATGGCGCCATTCTAAATCACCGTAGCTGCGTTCCCAGGCATCACCCAAAGTCAAAGCATCCGCCGGAAGCGACAGGTTCCAGCGAATCCGGATGAATGTGAGCGGTGTCCGATCCGCTTGAACGGTGATTGCACCGGATTCGGAAAGCGCGATCTGAATTTCTTCATTGCCGTTGAATGGAACTTCCCCTGTTTGGGAGAAGCACGCAATATGGGCGTAATCTTCCGGGCGGAAGTTGGATTCATTCATGTCAAATTCCTCATTTCCGGAACATACATCAATCAATTTTCCTGCATAAGTTTCAGAAGCGCTTCGTCAAAGTAGAAGTCGCCGCAGCGTTTGTCAATCGGCATTCCGGGATTCGGGATACTTTTGATGATCCCAAACTCTCCTCTGAGATTCCACAATGCGAACCCCAGATTGAGCTCCTTGAAAAGCGAAAGCTGATCGCGCATCCAATTCAGCATAACCTGATGCGGGGTATTGCAATGACAGCCGAATTCGCCGACATGGACGCCGATGTTGTTGTCAACGGAAAACCGCACCCACTTCTGGAAAAAGATCTCCAACGTGTGCCGATCCCAATAATTGTTTTCGGCCGCGTGCATGGGCCATGTCGGCACCCGTCTTGCACCATCCCACAAATTGTAGTGAGTGAGTTCATGCGGGTAGTAGGCATGGAAGCTCTGCGAAGTATTGGTTATGCCGGTCAATTCAGGCATCGGCTCCGTTGCAGCCCGCCAACCATCGAAAACACAATGGCGATCCGGATCGATGGCGTGCACCTCGGCAATCAACCGCTTCATAATTTCGCTGTATTTCGGGCGGGTGAGATTGGGACCAATCCGTGGTTTTTCATCCGGTTCATTGATGAAGTTGAAACTCAAGCGCTCCGAAGAGATGCCGCGATACCGCTGGGTCAATTTGCACCACATGGCACAGAAACAGTCCACGGCGACGCCGTTCTCATCAAGCCAGCCAAAGGGTTCCAGTTCATCATCGTTGATGCAGAAGCCAGGGGCACGGTGAATGTTGAGATTGATATGGATGTTGTATTTGCGTCCAAACTCAATGCCCTGATCGATTTTGGACAATCCCTCTTCCGTCAACTCAAAAGGATGTTCTTGACGATTCAGGCAACGGTAGCTGATCGGAAGCCGTGCGAAATTGAATCCCCAGTCAGAAATCAATCGGAAATCGTCTTCCTGATAGGTATTGGGATAATCCGGCGATTTAACATTGCTATAGCCGGAAAAACAAAGGTTGGGTAAATTGAATCCACGCCGACGGGGGGTGATATATTGTTGCACGGTTTTCATAAGTCCTTATGTTTTTTTTCAATTGTTCTCTACGGGGGGGGAAATTTGATTCCCTCCCGGCATCGTTTTTTTCAGGGATTACCGTTCCAGCAGAAACCAAAGGCTTCGATCTTCGTGCGTGATCCCGACCTTTCCGTTCACGGAATTCCGCGGCTCCCCTTTGCGCATTCCGGCTCCATCCAGAACCGTCAGTTTGTACGGGGCGCCCGGCAGCGTGACATCGAACGCAACCGTTTCCGAAACGTTCGGCGGATCGCCCCATGAATTGGAGGCTTTTGCATAGACCGTCTTCCGGTCTTCGCTTAATTTCAGATTTTGCGCCTCTGTCATGCCGGAAGATGCCAACAACATTTTTTTGCTCTCGGAAATGGGTTTCCCGTCGAGAGAAATCAGTGTTGTGCAACTGAATGCAGGCAGATTCTTATCCGGCCAAGGGCGCGCGGCGATATCAAATTTCACATCTCCAACCGTAAATGACGATCCGCCGACATGCCCTGTCAACATTTTCGCATCAGGCAAATTCAATGTCGCATATGGACCGGGTTTTGCTTTTTGATAGAGAAGGAACGATCCATCCTCGCTTGCGACGGCCCCTGCCTCGGTCTTGCGGGGAATCGCTTTCGCTCCCTGCCAATACGGAGCCTTGCAGTTTTCATCAAAAACAAAGAAGAAACGTGAGGAATAACTGCCGAGATGACTTCCCGTCGTCCGATAAGCCAGCAAGTGCTGGGTGGAGTAGTCCAACGCAGAGTTGTCCAGCATATCGAATGTGGGCGCTGCCAGAGTTGTTGCGGCTCTTGCCATCGGCATTCTGCGCTGACGAAAAAGCAGAGACGCGAAAGGATAGTGAACCACCACATTGGCTCTGCCGGCTATCATAAAAGCATCCATGCCGATATTCTCATCGTATTGATTGGTACAATGGGCGTATGAATGTGTAGTCAGGGCATCCATATCCTGTATGGAAAGGAAAATACTATTCAATGGCAGCATGTCTGCACCATGATCATTGTGATTTGGCGTACTTGACTCGGAAACGACAAACGGTTTTCCCTGCTCTCTGAGGATTGCGCTCATGGGAAGAGTTCCGCCAAAGGGGTCTCCTGCGATAGCGCTGTTCCGGGTCGTGATTTTCAGCCCGGAAAAGTTGGGATGCTGGAAATAGTCGTGCGTATCGCAATAGTCGTCAGTCACATGAGTAGCCCATTGACCGGAGACGCCGCCGTATGGCGTTTGAGTATTGACGATGGGGACCTTGACCCCGATGGCACGCAGGTGTTCTTTCAATTCCTTTACAGTCGCGATCTGTGTATTCACGGTAAATTCTCGAAAATCGCGATCGGCAGGTCCTTCACTCACCGCGGGAACATGAATTCCGGTTTCAAAATTATCGTCAGGCTTCAACAGATTTTGGTTGCCGGCTTTCATGGCAAGATCACGAAACTCAATATCGCCCTGCCCGGCCCCGTATTCCAGGACACCTATAACAGTATGCTTATCGCGATTGTATTCCGAGCCTTTGAGAACTTCAGAGACTGAAACATCCTGCCATTCGGGAGTGAGCGACAGTTCTTTTTCGAGACCAATATGTTGATATGGGGCTTGCTCCATTCTGGCATAAAAACGCACTTTTTTAGGAGTAAGTGAACGTATTTTGAAACCAATCGAACACTGTTTGCCATTTCCCGGGTTATCCATTTTGAATCGCACTCCCATGTCCCAGGAATATTGGGGGAGTTTGTTTGCTGAAATACGGTATGCTCCGTCACCGGTCGGCTGCATTTTACCACGGCTGTTGTTGTAGGCGAAGAATTCCGGAACCAATGTCGTACCCGGTTTTTCCACACTCTCCGCCCCCCATGCTTTCGCCAGATTATCAAAAGAACCATATTTGTTCTTCAGATAATCAGTCCATACCTTGCGAAACGCTTTCTGCAATTCCGGCGGAAGTTTCGGGTAAATTGCCCGAGGGCCGGAACCCGGCGTCAATTCATAATAATTGGCATTGGCGCCGTGTTCAATGAAGGTATCCTCGTTGTTCATCTCGACAGAGAGAATGCCGGGGTTGTCTGCATACTTGACTCCGGTTTCTGTGTTGAGACGGCCCATAATCTTGTCGGCAAACATCTTCTGTCTTTCGATAAACGGTCGATGCCAGTAGCCGTTGATTTTATACATCCGCTCATTCTTGGCAAATCCGCCATCGGGAAAAACCGGATAGGTCCAACCGCAGTGAAGATTGATAATGACATAAATGCCCTCTCGATTCATCGCAGCAATAAGAGAATCCACCTTCCTCAGTTGTTCTTCGGAAAATTTGCCATTCTTATCCCAGCACTGCAAGCCTTTCGAGAGATAATACGGGTGATCCGCGTCCAGTCCGTGAAGACGGACAACATTCATTCCCAGCTGACGGATTCGTTTGGCTAAAGCGTCGGCGGTCTCTCGATTGACAGGGAAATTAGATTCGCCGGAAAAGTTGGTGCCGTAGAAACGCAGCGGCACATCACGGTCATCCACAAAGTGACCATCCTTCACTCGGATGAATCCGTGAGCGCCTGCTTCTTCGGTATTGAGAAATGCAACGGATGCCGCGGATTCAGCAGGAGCCGCCAACGCGGGCACATTGAAAACCATCCAGCCGGGAGTTTCCGCGTTTGCCGCGCACAACACCGCAGGCGCACCTGCCAACAATGCAAGGGCCCCCGACCTCAGGACATATAAAAAATTGCTTTTCATTAATAAGCTTCCTTCTATTTTAGAGCTTACATTCGTTCCAATTCGACAAAAACAGGTTCGAGACGGATTTTCTCCAGCGCCGAACGCACCCGGGCACGGTTTTCCGAGAACAGATTCCGAAAAGGACGCTTTTGCCAATAATCCTCGATCACCCCGGCATAATAGGATTGATATTGAGATTTCGCACACTCGATGTGAATATAATCATCCAGAATTTTTCGGGTATCATTTTCGGCAGTCGGATTGCCGCCGCGTTCGGAGACAATCAGATCGCATTGAGCCAAACGGCGCAGCCCCAGATCCTGACGGTTTTCCTCGGCAAGAAGTGCCGCAATATGAGCAGATTGAGCGTGGAGCGGGATTGCCGAGGGCGCGATGTCCATGGTGTTCTTCAACATGGTTCCGTGAATGATTCCGCATGGGATTCCGTTCATTTTCAAAGAATAAGGCTCGGCATCCAAGCCGTCAACGGCCCAATTCATTCGGGATAGCGGAGCTGAAAGATCGACCATCTTGTCAGCGGTTTCGAAATAGCTGCTGCGGTCAAACGGCAGAAGATCGGGCGTCCAGAAAAAACGGCAGGAGCGTTTGGTAAAAGACAACGCTTCCACCTTGCCGCCATGCAGACTTTCCGGAGTTTTCCCGGATGCGAGAGAGAGTATATTTTCCTCGGTGTCGTAAACGGCGTCATAGATGGCGGCGGCGGCCAGCAGATAGCCGAACCGCCGGGGATGAACCCGGTCGGAACAGATCTGAAAGTCAGTAAACTGCCGGTAATATTGTGTCATGGGCGTGAAAATATCGATAAAGGGCAAAGACTCTTTTTCTGAAAATGTTCTCGCGAGTTCGTTGAGCCTTGCCAGTCCCTGCGTGTTACAGCAGATAAGTTCCTTTCCCGCTTCGGTGAACGGATGATATTCGTCGAAGGGGAATGAACTCATTACCACCACCGGGATTCCCGCGTCCCGCAGGCGTTGAACCGCAAGGGCAAGACGGTCGGAGAATTCACGCAGATGCAGTTCCCGCTCCGCTCTTTTGGCCGCATCGGGAGCAAGTGTGTCGTAGAGCTCTCTGAATACATCATTCAGCCCGAAACAGATGATAACCCGGTCGGGATGACAGGCAATGACATCCCAGTCCAAACGCGATAGCGCGCCTGCTAAATTACCGCCGGAAACTCCGGCATTGATGAAATCAACACAGACATTCTGACGGCACCGGATCATTTGCGCCAAATCATAAAGCCAATATCCGTCATGTGTCGTGCTGTCCCCGAGGCATACGACCTTTTCGCCCGGTCGAAAGGGAGGCGTGGAGAAAATCATAGTGACATTTCTTTTTCTGAAAATCGCATAAAACCATCTTGATACAAAAACGGTAATGTCCGAAGTTTTGCGCACATTTACTTGCTTCTACCTGGAGGCGCAGAGTCTCCTCCTCGCCCGATCCCCCCGCTTTCCGCAACGCGGCAATTGAGTCCGATGCCGAAGATCGTCGGATCGTCGGCATAACGGATTCCGGTTGCTTGAAATGTTCGGTCCATTGACCGGTGACGGTTTCAATCAGGCGTCTCTTATTGTTCCGTCATAAAGAACTTGCACATTGCATCAATTATACATGGACCACACGTTCCCCCGGCTCCAATCGTATCCGAGTATTCCCGTGCTGTACAAAGGGGTTACCCCGGCAATATCGGAAGCACTCGACTGCACCGTACCGACATGGGCGTCAAAAAACAGGATATTGCAATTCCGGCCATGGTTCGGAGACGCGTTCCCCTGATAAGATCCGCTTTGAGGCCATGAATAGACAGCGTGCCACCCGGAACCCCGTACGCTTTTTTGCCCCGTCATCAGGGAATCGAGAATTTGAGCCTTCTGGGAAGGCTTGAGAATATGACTGCTGCTCAGCGCACGAAGCCGTGCGGTGGTACTGGTCTGCCAAGCCCACATATTCTGTCCATAAATATTATTCCAGTAGCTCCAGGTGATATCCTCATTTGCGGGGATGTAGGCCGGTTTATACTGTACGGGACAATACATAGTGGGGACCGTTCTCAGATAGTTCAGCCGATAAAACTGATATCCCCAGCTCCCTCGCGTAGCGCCGCTCCAGTTGGTTTCCGTCTCCGCGAAGACCTTGTTGTCGTTTTGGTACAGATTGCTTGCCAATCCGACCTGTTTCAGATTGGAGACACAGGAGGAACTCTTGGCTTTTTCTCGCGACTGGTTAAGCGCGGGCAGCAACATTGCGGCGAGAATCGCGATGATGGCGATCACCACGAGCAGTTCTATCAATGTAAAATTCCTGAATTTTCGAGTAGACATTATCGTATCTCCTTGATTGCGGGTTGTTAAATTACCGTTAATGTCAGCGGGATCAAATCCTTTCATGTTCCAGGAGGGGCATTCGATGCTGCATCCCTGCATCATTCTGAGGTATCATATTTTCTTCCTCTCAATTTGAGCGGTTGTAAACCGTGCTTTTGTTGTACAACGCTTAATTATACTCTCGCCTCCAGATAAAAAAAAGCCATGAAATGAAAAATGAGACCTGGCTTGATATAATCAATGCAATTCGCCCTTGAATTCAATTTTAGAGACCGTATATTGATTACATGGAGGATGATGTCATGCAAGTTTTTTATGGACAGGATTTTCAGTGCGTGCGAAACTATTACTGGACGCGGCAGTATGTTTCCGCGGAGATTCCGGCTTTTCCGATGCATAATCATGACTTTTACGAGTTTTTCTATATTCATGCCGGAGAAGCGCTCCACTGCATCGACGGCCAGTCCGTCCGACTCCTGCCAGGGCATCTTCATTTGATTTTCCCCGATGACACCCACCAACTGCTTCAACATCCCGATTCCAGAGAGGCGCTGGAGATCTACAACTGCAACATCAAGCCGGAAGAGTTCATCCAGCAGTTCTGGCGGTTGGTCGATATGGGAGGATGCACCCCGGACGATCTTTGCAGGGCAACGGAGCTGAACGGCCATAACAGGAGAAGTACGTTTCATGAGAAACTGTGTGCGGTTCTCTCGATGCAGCTTAATCCGCGCTGCCCCGTCTTTGTCATGCAGGCCAGTTCCCGCAGTTTACTTGGAGAAATATTCGGCATCTTTCTGCAAAAAACACAATTCGACGACACCCGCGGACCCGAGTGGCTCGAAAACGCTGTGTGGAACATGCAGCAGGAACAGAATTTTCTGGCCGGCGTACCGCGAATGGTGGAACTGGCCGGGCGCACCCAGGAACACCTTGACCGTACTCTGCGAAAATACTACGGCATGTCGCCGAGGGAATTTGTTTTGGAGCTGAAGCTTAATTATGTCGCCTCGTTAATTACGCTTCACGGAGCTCCGATTACGCGAGCGATCACCCGCGCCGGGTTTAACAATTTTTCCTATTTTCGACGCTGTTTCTCTCAGCGTTTCGGTATGTCGCCGCGGGAATACCGGCAGTTTTATATTACGCCGAAACTTTAATGTTAATGAGCCAATACTTTTGAAATTGGCTCAACGATTTCCCCTCGTTGGTTCTTCAATAATTTTTTATCATTGAGAGCTATTAACCCAAGTAAATTAGAGAATAATGAGTTCTCGTTATTCTGTGACCTTATCGGCAATACACTGCCATTCCAATCAGTTTTACTACTTGGCTTGAAATGGCCGTCGCCTTGATCTTCGATCCGGGCAAGATAGCAGAGGAGGATTTGCCGCAGCTCTTCCTTTTCATAGGTTTTCGCCGTCGCCAGAATTTCACTGAAGGATTTCAGGCGATCCAGAAGCCATTCCGCAACCCTGTAGGCTTCCGTCCCCAATGCCGCCCGCTTTTTGTAGAAGTCCAGACGTTGTGTCAGGGCTTCCTGCTCTGCGTCAAACTCTTGCCCAAATCCGGCGGGTGCGGGCGGACAATGCGATCGACGAGTTCGATCACCCTTACACGGCGGGCAAATACGGCGGCGAGTGCCTGCGGCTGCTCTTCCGGGCACGCGACGGATTCTACCTTGACGAATTGAAGACCTGAAGAGCTGAAGCGCGCGGAAGAGCGGCTGGACGTGATCGAACAAACGCTGGTCAGAACCGCCGAAGGCCGCTGAAAACGAAACAGGAAACATTGCAGCCCCCGTTTTTTTGCATTCCGCCGGGGACGTGCTATATTTAGGAAATAATTTATTCTTCCGAGATTCGTCATGGAAGTAAAAAACAGGGGATTATGATGAAATTTTGGAGTTTTGTGTTCCTGGCCGCGTTGACCGTCTGTGCAGGAGCCGCCGATGTTGTTGTAAAATCCCAAAGCGAGTATGAAGCTGAATTGCGGAAAGAATACCCCTTTATTGAACATAAAAAAGGTGATATTGTTTCTTTTGCCATTGACAGGGGAAAAACAATCATTTCCGGAAAAATTATCCGAATCGACCCCAAAGGCGTGCTGATCGAAAGTGATGGATTCGAGATACTTTATACATTCGATCGGCTGGGAGATGAAGGCGGTCGTTTTTTCAAACAAGACAAATATGATTTATGGATTAGCAAACGAGCCGCCGAGATTTTGAAATCGAAAACGCAGAAGGCTGAAGCACAAACGCAACAGAGGCTTAGACAAGAACAAAAAGCAGAAGCGGAAAAAGCCAAGAAAGCAAGGGAATTAGCAGAGGCCAGAATAAACAAAATAAAGAAAAAATTTCCCTATGGCGTTCAGGTTATTCAAGTCTTTGATCATTCAATTTTAGCTCGCGATATATCTTGCGGTGATATTGTATATATTGTCGGAATGTCCACCAAGGATCTTATTACCGACCAGGAAATAACAAATACAATCGATGAACGCGAATGCAAAACATTTGTTGCTTGGCGAATTGGGACACATAGATATGCCAGCGTAGATGGAGGGACCAATACAGTGGCTAAGTTTACCGTCAATAAAGCCGAAGCCGAAAACTATTTGGAACAGAAAACGGTTCAATAAAAATAATTTCCCCCCGCTTGACATTTTGTTTAGCACCTTTTTGGGTTACAAGGGGGATAAACTGATGGGAAAGATCGATTATAGATTGTTGACGACAAGAAGGTCTTCATCGGTTATAAAGGAGTTGCGGAGGTGATCGCCTTTTCGAAAGCCGATTGAGGAATCTGCATCTGCGCTGTCACGATGGTGGCGCAGATGCGGTAAAACATCCCATAGACAACGCGTACTGAACCTTCTTCTTCGGCCGCGATGGCCCGATTCCAAGCGTACGAATCGAAGCCTGATCGCGCCGGAACGACTTCGGAAAATGCTGCAAAGCAACGACCCGAATACGATCGCCCAATGACGCATCGCTCTGCTGACCAGAGTCGCAACGATGAAAAGCTGAAACCAGTTTGTTGATCGGGATGGTCAGAAGCGTTCCAGTTTGCGGATCGCGTAGCGGGTTTCCAGAATGTCGCTCATCGCGCCGTCGGCGCGGAGTTCTCCCCAGGAGGGGCCCGTGCGCTCGAATCCGAAGCTCCAGCCGTCGTCCGCGAACAGGCGGGCCGGCTCCGGAGAATCTCCGAAGATCCGCAGCGTCAGGTGGTAGCGCGTTCCGCTGCTCACATGTTCCATCGGGTCGGCCAGCGGAATCACGCTGTTCTCTTTCACCAGAATCGGCAGTTCGCCGATCTCCGGAGTCAGCGTCACTTCCCCTTCGTAGCGCTCTCCTGTATAGAAATTCCGCCATGCGCCCTGCGGCAGCGGCAGCACGAGCTCGGTCATCCCCGCCCGGAACGGAACCACCAGCAGGCGGTCGCCCGCCAGCCAGGCGTAATCGACATCGCGCAGCCGTTCGTCTTCCGGATAATCCATCGCCAGCGCCCGGCACGGCGGCGTCCCCTCGAAATGATAGGCTGCGAACGCCGCGTAGAGATACGGCAGAAAACGCATCCGCAATTCCAGCGCCTCGCGGGTCAGCTTCTCCAGCCGCGCCTGCTCCTCCGGCGCATAGAATTCGTTCTTGACGTTCTTCCCGCGCACCAGCTGCCGCCACGGCGGATTCGGCATCATCCAGATATTGAGCAGCATCAGCGGCGAAAGCACCATCGACTGGAGCCGCCGGATGTAATCCTCGGGGGAAACCGCGTGGCGGAATTCCGGCGTCCACAGTTGCCCCGCGAATCCGCAGGTCGTCACCCCGCGGATGAATTCGGCGTGGTCGTAAAGATCGCTGTACAGCACGAACGGCTGCGGCGACGTGAAGGCGTGCGCGTTGCGGACCAGCCCGTAGGTGCGGGTTCCGGCGTCGCGGCAGGCGTTGTCGATCACATCCATATAATGCGCGCCGAGCATCGAATGCATGGTCTCGCCGTCGTGGCCGGAGGGGAAGAACGAGCATTCCGGGAACGACCACGGGCTCGAGATGAAGTCCGAATTGTCGCATTCGTCGAGCTTGAAGCCGCTGATCCCCTTCCCGGTCAGCCGGGAGGCGTGATCGTTGCGGAAAAGATCGCGCGCCGGCGCAAGCGTGAAGTCCGGCACCAGCCCCTTCCATACCTTGAAGTCGCCGGAGTACGGCCGCATCTCACGATAAAACGGCGCGTCGGGGTGGGTGAACACGTGCTCCCAGAGGTTGATGTGGAAATCCCGGTCGCGGAGCTCGGCGATGAATCCTTCCGGGTCCGGAAAGCGTTCCGGGCTCCACAGATAGCTGCACGAGTAGGCGCGAGTCTGCCAGCCCGGCTCCAGGCCGAGGATGTCGCACGGAATCCGCTTCATGCGCAGCTCCGCGGCGAGCGCCAGCACCTGCTCGGCATTGGAGGTGCCGCAGGCGCGGTAGTGGCAGCCGAGCCCCCACTCCGGCGGAAACGCGCCGCCTCCCGAAAAAAGGATGTAGCGGCGCACCGCGTCGAGCAGCGTCGGGCCGGAGAAGAGATAGAGCTCCACCCCCTGCGCGGCGGGGACGTCGATCACCATCGGGGCCGAGGCTTTTTTCTTCCCGGCGTAGAGTTCGGCTTCGGTGAGGCGGATTTCGCTCTCCCCTGCCCCGCGTTCCTCCGTGTCGAGCGGTTCGTTGCCGCCGCAGTAGAACGAGGCGTAGCGGGCGGTATCGACGAGAACGCCGTACCCCGCGGTCGAAAAATAGATCGGACAGGGCGCGTGGCTGTCGCCGGTGTCGGTGGCCGGGTCGCTGTTGACCCGCAGCGTCCGTTTCTTCCCGGTGTGGCGGAGCCGTTTTAAATTGAGCCCGAGCCCGTAGATGTCTTCCCCGGGGGAGAGCGGCAGCTCGAGACGGCAGCCCCGCACCGAAGCCCGGAAGCGGATCGCGTCTTCTCCGAACGGGACGGCGGCTCCGGGCAATGCTCCGAACGCTTCGTAACGCGGCGGTTTCACGTAGGACTGTTTCGAGGGCGTATCGGATTCCGGCGTTCCGAAAGTCAGCCGGATCACTCCGGGAGCAAGCTGGTTCATAAATGATTCCCCGTTGGTTTGAAACTGCCATAAAATACCGCCGAGAATCCGGGATTGCAACCTGTTTTCCGCTTGACTTCGTGGGAAATACGCGGTACATTGCTCCCGTTACGCACGGGGTTCCGCGCCCCCATACGACAGGAGAAAAGGATGATGAAATCTTTCCGCAAGGAACTTACGCTTACGCTGCCGCAAAGACGGCAGTTCGTCAACATCACGCCGCAGGTCGAAGCCGCGCTGGCCGAATCCGGCATCCGCGAAGGGCTGCTGCTCTGCAACGCCATGCATATCACCGCCTCGGTGTTCATCAACGACGACGAATCCGGGCTGCACGGCGACTTTGAAACCTGGCTCGAAAAACTCGCGCCGGAAAAACCGTACAGCCAGTACGCCCACAACGGGTTCGAGGACAACGCCGACGCCCATATGAAACGCCAGGTCATGGGCCGCGAAACCGTCGTCGCCGTCACCGCCGGCCGTCTCGATTTCGGCCCCTGGGAGCAGATTTTCTACGGAGAATTCGACGGGAAACGCCCGAAACGAATCCTGATCAAGATTATCGGGGAATAGCGCTTGCAAAACAAATGAATTTGCGCTATTTTTAACGAAATCCCGTTTCACTAAGGAGAGCTATTTCACATGCCGCTTGATATTCAATGGTTTATTTTCGCGCTGATCAGCAACGGCGCAATCTCCGCCGAAGACGCCGACAGCCTCTACCAGTCGCTGGAAGGAACCCCGGACCTCGAATCCTACGCCCAGCTCGTGCTCGACCGCATGATCACCGGGCTGTCGGAAGAGGACCAGCAGTCGGTGCTGGAGCAGGTCCAGGCGGTGATCGATTACGCCGTCGCCCAGGCGGAAACCGGCATCGGCCCCGACATGCCGACCAACAACAGTCGCGCCGGCTCCGGCGGCGCATACGCCCCGGCCCGGCGCGCGGCGGCGTTTCCCCGCCAGGCGGCTCCGGTCCCGGCCGGACACCGGCGCTTCAGCTCGGCCCCGGCGGCCAGTTCCGCTCCCGCCGCAGCAACCGCGGAGCCGGATTCCGATGCTCCCCGCACCTCCGGCGCGGGCAAAAAGCGGACCGGCATCGTCAGGGAATCGGCCACGCGGTTCGAAAGCATCGATATCGACCTTTCGCAGATTCAGTCCTACGAGGACCTGCCCAGCCTCCGCAACGTCTCCGAACTGAGCGACGTCGAAATCGAACAGCTCGTCATCACGCTGCTCACCTGCCTGCGGGCGCTCGGCGCATCGGACCTGCATATTTCGGCGGGGTCCCCTCCGTTCGTCCGCCGCATGCTCCAGATCGAACGCATCGACGACTGGGTGATTCCGGCCGAAGACGCCTGGCGGCTCAATACCGTGCTGCTTTCGCCCGAACGCAAAAAGCGGTTCGAAGAGGAGCAAGACATCAACTTCGCGCTCGAAGTCGGCCTCGACCGCTTCCGCGTCTGCCTGATGGTGCAGAAAGACGGCACCTCGGCCAGTTACCGGCTGGTGCCCGACCACATCTGCAACCTCGAGGAGCTCGGCTTCCTCGATCGCGACGCCGCCACCATCAAGCGGCTGCTCGACTTCAACAACGGCCTCATCCTGGTCACCGGGCCGATCGGTTCCGGCAAGACCACCACGCTGGCCGCGATGGTCAACATCGTCAACGAGAAGCGGACCGACCACATCATCACGGTCGAGGACCCGATCGAAATCCTTCAGTTCTCGAAAGGGTGCCAGGTCACCCAGCGCGAAATCGGCAAACACACCATCAGTTACCGCACCGCGCTCAAAGCGGCGCTGCGCGAAGACCCCGACGTGATCGTCATCGGCGAACTCCACGACCTCGAAACCATCGAAAACGCGATCACCGCGTCGGAAACCGGACACCTTGTGATCGGAACTCTGCACACCGGCGACGCGGCCAACACGCTGAACCGCCTGCTCGACGTGTTCCCGCCCGCGCAGCAGCCGCAGATCCGCGCGATGACCTCGGGAAGTCTGCGCGGAATCATCTGCCAAAAACTGGTTCCGGCGGAAAGCGGCGGGTTGACCATCGGCTATGAAATTCTCATCAACAGCATGGCGGTCGCCAACATCATCAGCGAGGGACAGGCGTTCAAGCTGAAATCCGCCATGCAGATCGGCTCCAAGCAGGGCATGTGCACGTTCGACCAATGCCTGCTCGGAAAATACAAAGCCGGACTCATCTCCTACGAAGTGGCGAAATTCTATATGCACGACCAGGCGGAGACCGCCCAGCTCGAACGGGAACACGCGATCCGCCAGGCAAAGCAGCTCCAGGCGAACTAATAAGGAATTTTTTCAGATATGGAAACAGAACCGATCATCAATCAATACCTGCGGCAGATGCTGGAACTCGGAGGCTCCGACTTGCATCTGTCGATCAACTTCCCGCCCAAGGCGCGCGTACACGGCGACATCGTCGCGCTCACCGACGAAGTGGTCACGCCGGAATACATGGAGCAGATGCTCAGGGAAATCTGCATGCCGAAGCGGTGGGACAAATTCATGGAAACCCACGACCTCGACTTCGCCCATGAAATCCCCGGCCTGGCGCGTTTCCGAACCAACTACATGTACAACTATCACGGAATGGGCTGCGTCATGCGCCAGATTCCGTCCAAGATCCTGACTCTCGAAGACCTTCACATGCCGGATGTGCTCAAGGATATCTGCGCGCTGAAATCGGGCCTCGTGCTGGTCACCGGGCCGACCGGTTCCGGCAAATCGACCACGCTGGCCGCGATGATCGACTACATCAACGCCAATTTCAGCAAGCACATCATCACCATCGAGGACCCGGTCGAATTCGTGCACCCCAACAAGAACTGCACGATCGTCCACCGCGAAATCGGCCTCCAGGCGACGTCGTTCCCGGTCGCGCTGCGCGGCGCGATGCGTTCGGACCCCGATATCGTGCTGATCGGCGAGATGCGCGAAAACGACACCATGCGGCTCGGCCTCACCTGCGCCGCGATGGGAATGCTGGTGTTCGCCACCATGCACACCAACAACGCGCCGAAAACCGTGGACCGCATGATCGACGCCTTTCCGTCGAACGAGCAGGCGCAGATCCGCACCATGCTGGCGGAATGTCTCCAGTCGATCGTCTCGCAGCTGCTCTGCCGCAAGAAGGGCGGCGGCCGCGTCGCGGTGCACGAGGTGCTGCTCTGGACGGACGGCCTGCCGAACACGATCCGCGAAGGCCAGATCGCCAATATCCGTACCATCATCGACGCCGGCGCCGGCCGCGGCATGCGCTCGATGGACAACTCGATCCAGCATGAACTCGACGCCGGAAACATTTCGGCGGAGGAAGCTTATATGAAATCGAGCGACAAAGCCCGTTTCCTGCCGTTTCTCGAGGCGGAACAGGCGGCGGCGGGAGAAGCGTAACCCAGGGAGGCGGAGCCGGAGATGTTCAGAAAGCTGTACGTCATTTGGCTGAAAATCGCAGGTCTGCACCGTTCCGACGACGATACGGACAGGGGCACGGTGTTCAATTTCTTTTTTCCGAAATTGCGCATCGGGTTCTTTATCCGGATGGCGATCGTGGCGTCGCTCGCCGCGATCGTGTTCACCTTTGTCCTGATGCCGTGCCGGATCAACGGCGGCAGCATGATGCCGACCTACCCCGAACACGGCTTCACCTTCTGCAACAAGCTGCGGTATCATTTCCGGAAACCGCAGCGCGGCGACATCGTCATCATCCGGTTCAAGGACAAGACCTACTATCTCAAGCGGATCGTCGGTCTCCCCGGCGAAACCGTCGAATTCCGCGACGGCGACCTCTATGTGAACGGCAAGAAGTTGAACGAGGAGTACATCCGCTACGCGTCGGACTGGAATTTGAAGCCGCGCACCGTCGAGCCCGGCCACTATTACGTGGTCGGCGACAACCGTTCGCAGCCGATCGAGCAACATGTGTTCGGCAGCGTCCGCGCCGACCGCATCGTCGGGTCTCCGATCTGGTAAAAACGCCTTTTTTCGCCGCCGGCGGCTTGACACCGGGCGAAGTGGTCGCTATAATAAGCCAAGGGGGGTATCCCTCAACTCAAACAGAAAAGGAGTCTTACCATGAAGTTCATTCTGACGCTCGCCCTTTCCGCGGTTTCCGTCGCTTCGCTTTTCGCGGCGTCGATTCCCCGGACCGACATCGATGCGACCAAAGGCAAAGTCAAGCTCACTCCGGGCAAAGTCGAAGGCGGATTCAAGACGTCCACCCAGAGCTGGGGCGACGAAGCGACCCGCCCGTTCCGGCTGACCTCTTCGGCGACGAAGCCGGTCGGCGCCGAGTGGACGGCCTGCGAATTCGTCTTCACCCCCGAAACCGACGGCACGGTGACGATCGGCGTCGGCGGCCAGTGGGCCAAGGAAACCGCCGACCGCGGCTGGGTCGCCGTCAGCGGATTCGAAGTCAACGGAGAGGCGATTGCCAATTCCGATCTCTCCAAGGCCGAGAAGAAGAACGGCAAAGACGTTCCGGCCGGTTACTGGCTCACCGGCAAAGCGGCTTATGTGGCCGACGGCGGACCGAACGGCACCGGAGCGGCGATCGTCAACCATGACAGCCGCCTGTACCGCAACATCGAGGTCAAGGCCGGCAAACCGGTGACCGTCAAATACATGGCCAAGGCGGCCGACGCGCAGAAGTAAGCCTGCGACTGATCAACGCCCCGCACGGTCATCCGGCGGGGCGCAATTCTTTTCAGGGGAGGAGTCGCCATGCGGCTCTGGTCGCTGCATCCGCACTATCTCGACCTCAAGGGGCTGCTCGCCGTATGGCGCGAGGGCCTTCTGGCCAAACACGTTCTCGCCGGGAAAACCGTCGGCTACCGCAACCATCCGCAGCTGCGGCGGTTCCGGGAATCGGCGAGTCCGTTCGACGCGATCGACTGCTACCTGGCGGAAGTGTTCTTCGAAGCCGCGCGGCGCAACTACTCCTTCAACCGGGAGAAGATCGACTGGAATTTCACCCCGGTCGCCCTGACGGTCACCTCCGGGCAGCTCGATTACGAACGGAACCACCTGCAGAACAAGCTGAATCGCCGCGATCCGGCGGCCGCCGAACGGCTCGCAGCGGAAACGCGGCCGCTCGCGCACCCGATGTTTCAGGTGTGCGAAGGCGGCGTCGAACCGTGGGAAATCCGGAAAAACTGAACGGCGGCCGCTTCGCCCCGGCTACCGGGCGGCGGCGACAATGGCACGAAGCTCGTTCAGAATCCCCTTCCAGTCGAGCTTGCGGCAGTTGTCGTACCAGGCGGCCCACTTGCCGTGGCAGTAGCGCTCCATCAGCGGGAGGACGCTCTCCAGCGATGCGACGGTCTGCTCCAGGAAGCGGCGGCTCTCCGCCGGATTCCCGGCCAGCCGCATTTCCCGGCAAAGGAAGGCGTACCGGGCGGCGTCGGAAAGCCGCCGCATGAATCCGGCCGGATAGACCAGCTGGTCGAACAGGAACTCCCGCTCGGCGGCGGGCAGCGACGTTTCCGCCTGTTCCAGCTCCAGTCCGCACAGTTCGAATCCGGCCGCCTGCGCGGCGAGAAGCTGAACGGTGCGGCGACGCGAAGCCAGCCGCGGGAACATGTCGCGCAGCGAATGTTCAAAGGAATCTTTGCCGGTGTTGAGCAGCGCATATTCATCGCCGAGATGCCGGGAACGTTCGATGCCGCGCTTCTCGCTCTCCTTGCCGGACAGAATCCGGACCGTCTCCCACAAACAGCGGCAGATCAAACCGTCGGTGAACATCGCCACACCGGAATCGGGGTGGAGTTCGAACGAGTTGAAGTAAAGCTCGTAAGCGCGCGAAATCGCCTCGCGTCCGGCGGAGAAGCGGCGGCTCACCCACTCCTCCCGGAAACGCCCGGGGTCGAATGCGGCGACATCCCGCGCGATCTCGGACCCTGCCGCGATGCCGTAGACGAATTCCCGGATGTTGGAGACGTTGAAAATCACATATTCGCCGATGCCGCGCGCCCGCGCCTCCGCCAATACCTGCCACGTCCGGGCAGGCGGAACCGCCTGGCTCATATGGGTTCCGTAGATGATGGAGTGGTGGTAATAAAGGCCGTATTTGCGGCCGGGGAGAATCTCCGCTTCGGTGCAGTCGGGCTGCATCCGCCACCCCGCGCAGTTGTCCGAGAAGACCAGCGTGACGCCCTCGGGAATCTCCAGCAGTTTCTTGCCGTAGAATTCCGCGCCTTCCGCCCAGAGCGTTGTGGTGACATGCTCGGGGGCATGGCCGAGAACTTCGGTGAGAATGCGGATCTGCTCGGCAAGGGCCGCCGAAATCAGCGCGGCGCGCCCGGCGTCGTCCGGCGGAATGTCCGGGTCGGCGTACCAGATGGGACGGTCGGCGATTCCGCGAAGGCCGATCTGCCAGATCACGTCCGGATACTCCGCCCACGCTTCGGCGTACTCGCGCCAGATGGTCCGGAACGCCTCCGGCTCCTTGAAGTAGGAATAGAGATACTCGCGCCCGCGCGCCGCCCAGTAGTTGCGGAACGAAAACCCGCTGACCCCCATCGGCTCCACGTGGTGCATGGAGAGATACAGTCCGCGCGCCGCGCACTCGTCGAGCAGCATTTTCTCATCGGGGTTGAGGATGTCGACGAAACTCTCGGGAATGATCAGATTGTACTGCGCGCGGACGGCGGTCTCGGCGATTTTGCGGATGAGGTCGCGGTGGACGACGTGACTGTAAAACGGATAGTCCAGCTTGCGCACGCCGCGCCCCTCGGAACGGAATCCTTCGAGCAGGTCCTCGTCGTTGATGAACCAGCCCCGGAACCGGAAGGAGGGCGCCGCCGAGGCGAACTCGATCTCCT
This sequence comes from uncultured Victivallis sp., assembly GCA_964435365.1. Classification (GTDB taxonomy): domain Bacteria; phylum Verrucomicrobiota; class Lentisphaeria; order Victivallales; family Victivallaceae; genus Victivallis. The sequence continues at coordinate 24,850 of CAYSZM010000026.1, forward strand.
CCCAGAAGAGTTCGGAGCGCTTCTCCGGCTCGCGGCCGGTCCAGTATTCGAACGGGTCGACGCCGAGCCAGCGGTCGAGGAAGGCGTAGACTCCGAACATCGCGCCGCGCCCGTCCGCCCCGGCGATGCGCAGGCGGTTGCCGGGCAGCGAGGAGATCGAATGACGCTCCCAGCCGTCGCCCGCCCGTTCGATGACGATGCAATTCTCCCCAGCCGGAGCGGCGGCGAGTTCCGGGCGGCGACCGGTGATCCGTTCGAGATCGGCGCAAAGGTCTTCCGCCGCGCGGATGACGTAGGGATCGAGCGACTCCGCGACGCTGACGCAAAGCTGAATCCGGTCCGAAATGCGGAACGAGCAGCCATTCATGGTTCAGACTCCCGGGGTTGAGAGGAATCCGCCGTCGATGGGAACGGTGATTCCGGTGACAAACGCCGATTTGCCGTCGTCGAGCAGCCAGTCGACGCAGCCGAGCAGGTCCGGAGCCTCGCCGAACCGCTTCTGCGGGGTGTGGTGCATCACGTTTTCGCCGCGCGGCGTCAGCCCGGTTGCCGGGGAGCCGAGGAATTTGACGCTCCGCTCATTGATGAAGAATCCGGGTGCGATCGCGTTGACCCTGATGTTCGCCGGGGCGAGATAGGCGGCCAGCCACTGGGTGAAATTGGCCACCGCCGCCTTGCTCATCGCGTAGGCGGGAACCCGGCTCAGCGGGCGGTAGGTGTTCATCGAGGCGAAGTTGAGGATCGCCCCTCCCCCCGCTTCCGCCATCTGCGCGCCGAACACCCGGCAGGGAATCATCGTTCCCAGCGTGTTGGTGAGCAAAACCGAAGAGAAAATCCCGGAATCCAGCCCGAAGAAACCGGTCCCCGCCGCCGGATTCCCCGGCTCCAGCTCGCCCGGCTCGAAGGCGGAGAGCGCCGTCATCGCGCCGGGCTGGTTGCCGCCCGCGCCGTTGACCAGGAACCGGCAGGGCCCCCACTCGGCGAGCAGCGTCGCGGCGATCTCCTTCATCGCGGCCTCGTCGGTCACATCGCCGGGAGCGATCCGGCAGACGCCGCCGCGCGCCGCGATTTTTTCGGCGACGCCGGAGAGTTTGGCGGCGGTCCGCCCCACCAGCGCGACCTTCGCGCCGCGTTCGGCCAGATATACAGCGATCTCCGAGCAGAGCGTGCCGCCCGCGCCGGTCACCACGGCGACTTTTCCTTCAAAAATGGAATCCATGTTCTCTTACCTTTCTGCTTATGCCAGCGGCAGGATCGATTTTTCGGCGACGACGACCGGGGAATCCCAGAGCGGAATTTCGCGGAAGAGCACCACATCGCCCTCCTGGTGGAACGCGCCTTGAGGCAGCTCGTACACCTCGCCCGAAATCAGTTCGCAGTAGACCGGTTCGCGGAACGGAAGACCGCGAACGATGATGCTGCCGGATTCCGGGGCGGTCCGTTCCGAGGGAACTCCGCTCCGGTCCCAGGCGACGGCGAGTCCGCCCGATCCGTCGGTCCTGCGGCAGGCGTAGCAGTAGCTCTCGCGCCCCATGACGGAAGCCGCCGCGCCGGAAACCCGTTCCAGCCGGTCGTCGAAGAGCGACGCCATGTGCTGAACGGCGAAGTAGACCGGCTTCGGCCCCAGCACCCGGTGGGTCTCGTCGGCGCGCAGCAGCCCCTTGCGGTTGATTTCGCGGCCGATGTGGTTGAAGTCACAGACGGTGAAGACCGCCGACTCGTAACCGTGGCCGAGGTCGCCGAGATAGCGGCGCAGATCCCACTTGCATTGCGAGAGTTCCGTCCACGGGTGCCCGGCCAGCGCGAAGCGGTGGGCCTCTTCGGAGGGGCAGCCGTTTTCACCCTGCCGCAGCGCGGCGCGGGCGTGATACTTCCGAAGGACATCCTCCAGAAGCTCGGTGCGGGCGTAGGAGAGGTCGGGGTTGCTGTCGTAAGCGTGGTAGATGAACCAGTCGAACCAGTCGAGCGCGCCTTCGTCGGCGAACACCTTGAGACAGCGGTCGAACAGATCGGGAATGGCACGGGCGAGCGAGAGTCCGGCGATGCGGGCGTCGGGAATGATCCGCCGGATGACGGCGGCGGTGCGAATGTTGAAGCGCGCGATCTCCTCGGGGGTGTGCTGCGGGTTGATATCCGGCTCGTTCCACATCGCCCAGTCGCGCACCCGGCCGCGGTAGTGGCGGGCCATCGCCTCGACCCAGCGGTCCCAGGCGGCCAGCGCCTCCTCGGAGGAGGGGAATCCGCCCGCGAGATCGAAGCCGCCGCCGCCCGCGTAAACAGGGTTGCCGTAATCGGTTTCCAGCAGGATTTCAAGGCCGCGCGAAAGGGCGTCGTCGATGATCGTGTCGAGCCAGGCGAAGTCGTAGACGCCGGGCGTCCGCTCGCACTTGGCCCAGCCGCCCTGAAGCCGGATGGTCTTGATGCCGAGCGGAGCGATGTACTCCTTGTACTGCCGGTAGTCGGCGAAATCGCGGTCGAGCGTTTCGCAGCCGAGCGTCCAGTTTGAGCCGGAAATCTCCGACACCGGGCGGGGCCGGAGCGTGCCGATCCGGCGGAGGTCGAGTTCAAGGCCGTTCATCAGTTCATTCCTTTCGTTTCCAGAATCATATGTTCGGCGTTTCCGCCGCAGACGGCGGTCGCCAGTTGCCGCAATTGCGCAAAATCACCGGGGTATTCGCCCCTCTCGACTTTTTCGCCGAGCCAGGAGCAGAAGACGCGGCGGAAGTATTCGTGACGGACGAACGACAGGGGGCTCCGCGAATCGGTAGTCATGCCGACGAAGACCGAAAGCACCCCGTAGGCGGCGACGGTCTCGAAACAGTCGCGCATTCCGCTCAGATGGTCGCAATACCACCACGCCGGGCCGAGCTGCACCTTGCCCGGCCGGTGGTCGCCGGAGAACGAGCCGCCGAGCACCGCCAGCGCGGCGTTGTCCACCGGATTGAGCGTGTAGAGGATAGTCCGCGGCAGTCCGTTTTTTCCGCGTTCGAATTCATCGAGCATGGCGGCGATCGAAGCGACGTCGCAGGGGCGGCCGATTCCGGCGAACCCGCCGGCCGGACCCGCCAGCTTCCGCAGCCGCGAGCTGGTCTTGCGCAGGGCGCCGATATGGAGCTGGAGCACCCAGTTGAGCCGCCCATACTCCCCGGCCATCACCCGGAGCACCGCCGATTCCAGCCGGGCGCGGTCATCCGCAGAGAGCGTTTCCCCGCCGGCCAGCCGCCGGAACCGCTCTTCGCTGCGGCCGTCGTCGGGAAGGTAGACGAATCCGGCGTCGAGGGCGTGGTCGGCGAAGCGGCATCCGGCGCGGTGGAAGGCGTCGACCCTCCGCCGCAGCGCCCCGGCATAGGAGGCGAACGAATCGATTTCCGTACCGGTGAGGCGGGAGTAGAGGGCGAGCGTCGGCACATCCGGCGCGGTCGCGTCGTCACCGCGCAGCGAGGGGGCCGCCCACTCGATTCCGGCCAGTTCCTCCGGGTCCCCGCCCGCCGGAATGCACGGCGCGGCGTAGGTGACGCGAAACCGCTTGAGCAGCGTGCGGATCGAGAACTCCGGCCGCGCGATCACCTCGTTCGCCTCGCGCCAGACCTCTTCCGCCGTCTCCGGAGTCAATTCGCGGCCGATGCCGAACGCCCGGTCAAGCTCGAGCATGCTCCAGTGATGCAGCGGGTTGCCGATCAATTTCGGCAGTGTCATGCTCCAGGCGAGGAACTTTTCGTAATCGCCGGCGTCTCCGGTGATCAGCCGCTCCGGCACGCCGCAAATCCGCATGGCGCGGTGCTTGTAGGGGTCGGAGGCGATCCAGAGTTCGGTGAGGTTCCCGTACCGGCGGTCCGCCCTCAGGTCCTCGACCGGCAGATGGTTGTGCCAGTCGATCACCGGCAGCGATTCCACCGCGCCGTACAACCGGCGGGCAATCTGCGTGGAGAGAAGAAAATTGTCGTTCATTATTATTCTCTATTGAATTGTTTCAATTCTATATTAATTATACCCCATTTGCCGGAAGAAGTCAAGCCGGTCTTGAAAAAAAAGGAGGGAATGATATGTTAATAGAAGACGAGAGGGAAAAAATGGAACATAAAAACAGCGTGCCGATTCTCGAAAAGGCACTGGACATCCTGGAATACATCGGGTCGCACCCGGAGCCGGTTTCGCTGCCGGAACTCCAGCGCAGCCTGGGAATTCCGCAGGCCAGCTGCTACCGGATCGTCACCACGCTGGCGCGGCGCAACTGGCTGGAAAAGCGCGGCGGGAACCGCTACGACATCGCCGCCGGGCTGGCCGCGGTCACCGCCAAGACGCGCTTCCGGCTGGACCGCTACAAACCGCTGCAACCGGCGATGAACCACCTGGCCAACACGGCGGGATTCTCCGCGAAGCTCTCGGTGCGGGACGGGGAGGAGTTCGTCAACGTCTGCTCGGCGAAGATCGCCTCCGCCGGAGCGGTGATTTTTTCGGAGCCGGGATTCCGCGCGCCGCTCAACGACCCCGCCTCGGCGGGCACGATCTTTCTCGCCGCCGAGCCGCCGGAAATGCAGGAGCGGCTGGTGTGGGAAGCAAACCGGGAGAAATTCCACGCGCAGTTGCGATTTTTCCGGGAACACGGCTACTGCTTCCAGCCCGGTTCGCCGAAACGGGAGGCGGATTACCACTTCGACACGCTTTCGCTCCCGGTGGAACGCGAAGGGCGGCTGCTCGGCGTGGTTTCGCTGCTGAGCCTGCCCGGATTGCTGGCGGAAGCCCCCGACGCAGCCGTCGACCGGGTGCGCCCCCTCCTCGCCATCATCGCCGAAATGCTGTAAATAAAAAAGGCGGGGATTTCTCCCCGCCTCTTCCTCAAAGGTCCGCGATCATTTCCGCACGGCCAGCCGGACCGGCACACTGCGGCCGCCCGACACCGGAATCGACAACCGGGTGGCGTTTCCGCCCGCCGGTTCACACACCGCGCCCTCCGGCAGCGACAATGCAGTAAGCGGCTTATCGACGGTCAGGCGGACCCTCCGCGATTCGTGGGTCGGGTCGGAGAGCGTGAGTTCGAATACGCCGTCCTTCTCGCCGTACAGCACGATGCAGGGCGTATCGACCGCGATGATTCCGCAGCGTGCCGCATACTTCTTCGGCACGCTCCCGCCCGCCGGTTTGAGCTCGATCCGCTGAATCAGCGGCCCGTAAACCGCGTTGTCGGGCAGCGGAAACTGCGAACTCAGCAGCTGAAACCGGGAATCCGCCATGTCCACCCGCGAATCGGAGTGGCGGATGACGAAATCGGCACCCGGATCGACCACATCCTGATCGAACGTTACGTCTTCAAGCAAAACCTTGTCCTCGCGCCACTTGCCGGTGCCGCGATAGACGCAGTAGCCGCCGTAGGTGATTTTCCCGCCGGAAACCCGCCCCACCCGGAAGCAGGCCCCCTTCGGCTGTTTGACGTCGTCGAACCAGCGGATCGTCATTTCGACGTCGCGGACTCCGGCCAGCCGTTCGCCGTTGACCGCGAAATGCTGGTTCCTGCGGGAGACCGCCGCGCCCCGCCCCGCCTCGCCCGCCACGCCGACCAGCGCGGTTTTATTGACGTGGTTCCCCTCGGAACGGTGGAGAATTCCCTCCGACTTGCGCATCGGCCCGCCGAGATCGATCGACAGGAACTGTTCGTCATCCGGCCAGAACACGATGCCGGTCATCCCGCTCCTGCGGTCGCGGACGGCGTGAACGAGCTTGCTCCGTTCGATCACCTCGAACCGTTTCCCCAGCGTCTCCGCCTCTTCGGGAGAAGCGGAAGGCATGACGGCGTAGGCGTAAGCGCCGTCCCGCGGCTTCCGGCCGTGATTGACGGCAAGCGAGTAGAACGGCATGGAATACAATGTCCGGTCCGAATTGGCCAGGGAGATGTCGTACCAGCTCCCGGAGCCGGTGAACTTGCCGAAGACGATTTCCTCATCGCCGAGAAACGCATAACCGACTCCGTTCAGGTGCGCATATCCAGCCTTCCGCACGCCCGGCCCGGCCTCTTTCCCGTCGACCAGCAGCCGGCTCGAAGCGAGCGCCGGGCGCTGGTCGATCACGGTCAGCACATCCCCCTTCTCCGAAGAGCTGTGAATGTTGCTGCCGAGCGCCACCATGGTTCCATCAAAAAAGAACCAGCTCTTGTGGCCGACCAGCGGCACCGAGACCTTGCCGAGCCGCATCGCGGCGACGGCGTTCTCCGCATCGGCGGCGGCGCCGACGAACCGCTCGGAACCGTAGACGTAGCAGCGGTAGGATACGGTCGGGTCGTTCTCGATCACCGTGGTTCCGGGCAGCCGGTCCCAATTCAGCGCGGCCCAGACGTTGTTGGTGTAGAATTCATCGGGATTGTTGAAAATCCAGGTGCAGCCGTCGCCGAGGAAGAGCGTCTTCATCCCCGCGCCGTGGAACGACTCCGAGCCGATGTTGCGGTCGGAATTCATCCGCAGCGAGAGATACGATGTCGGCGTCCGCGACACCACCATGTCGCACTCGTAGAAGTTGTGCACGCCGGAGAAGAAGGGCGCGTTCGTCTTCTGCAACTCCGCCAGCTTCTGAAACTGGAGCTGGTACGAGTTGGGCGTCCCGGCAAAAAACGTGACCGTGTCGGCCAGGAATCCGGTCCGCCGGCGGTCGTACGGCGCACAGCGGCCATGCCGCCCCCATACGCCCATATCGAGATAGCCGCAATCGTCGAGCCACAGCATCCCGGTGTACAGATTCCGCGCGATCAGGTCGAGCTTGTCCCGGCCGATCTGGAATCGCGTGCCGAGGAAGAAGCTGTGGAACATCTGCAGGTCGGTCAGGAACTGCGCGCAATAAGCGCCGACATCCAGCATATAATGCGCCCGGAAACCGCCGTCTTCGGTGAAACCCTCCTCTGGCGCGTGGGAGATGCGGATGTTGTCGGAAAAATATTGCGAAAGCCGCTGAATGTTCTCCGCGTTCCCGGTCAGGATCGCAAAATAAAGGTTGCCGGTGATGCCCGAAACCGGATTCTGCCCTCCCCCGGCCAATTCCGGAGACATGTACCAGTCGAAGGGGTTCTGCATGCACCACTCGATCGAATCGAGAATCGCGGTCATCCGCGCCGGTTCGACCTCGTTCTGCATCAGCAGCAGCGACTTGCCGAGCTGGATCGGAACGGCGAAGTTCCAGAACCACCAGTTGCCGCCCCGGGTGTCGCGCTCGCCGCGTTCGTTGCGGATCGCTTTTGCATCGAACCCGCTCAGCGCGGTATGATACGCCTTGCGCACGGCGGGATCGTGATGGAACTTCCCGCCGGGGCGATTGTAAGCGTAGGCCAGCCGCAGCAAATTGGCCATGTGGTCCGAACACGGCCAGGTGCCGGTGGCCTTCAAATTGTAGTCGATCCCCGGCCAGGTACCGTCTTCGCGCAGGGAAGACAGGATGTCAGCCACCATTTTCTCATTGTAGTTCCGGCCTTCCCGTTCCATGACTGTGGCGACGATGTTGTCGCGCAGCCGGACGATGTCGGCGTCTTTCGCCAACTCCTCCGTCGACTTCCGGGGGAAGGTTTTCATCTGGGAATCCTGCGCCGCGGCCGGAAGAACCGGCCATGCGGCGCACAGCACACCAGTCAGCAGCAGAAGAAGCGTCTTCATGAAATCTCCCTGAACGGAATCACAATTACAGATCGACCAGCCGTTGCGCAATCTTTTTGGTGGAAAAATCCCGCTTGGGATGAGAGGAGGCATGTCCGTCCATCATCAGAAGGTTGGACCGTGAGATCGTCTCCGAAAAGAGCTGCCCCGAAGCGTGGCGCTGATAGTCGATGTCGCCCAGGCTGTAGCTGATGGTCTTGGTCGCGGAAAGCGGCGTCCCGTAAATCAGCATTCCGTCCGCAAGCAGGAAAACCTTCGAGGCGGATTTCGTATTTTTCAGATTGACGAAGTTGGCGTCGCCCCGGTTGAAGGCGAAATAGTTCCCCATATAACAGCTCATCTCCGCCTTCGGGGAATTCAACTGCGGGCAGACCATCATACCGCCGAGAAGCTGACCGGCGGAGTCCGCCTTGGCGTAAGTGACGTAGGGCCCCATCACATTGATGCGCGACCACTCGCGGTATTCGCTCGGCAGCGCCGATCCGCGGTAATCCGGCAGGTGCCCCTTGTAATCCGCGACATAGCTGGAGAAGGCCAGCCCGAACTGCTTTAAATTGTTTACACAGGAAATCGACTTCGCCTTCTGCCGCGCCTGATTCAACGCCGGAAGCAGCATTGAGGCGAGAATCGCAATGATTGCGATCACCACCAGGAGCTCAATCAAAGTAAAACGGAATTTCATGCGGGAGTGTTCCATCGTAGCCACCTTTCTGTTTCCCGGCGGCAATGTGTCGAATGCCGCCGTTGTTATTTTCGGTTCTGTTTCGTTTTCTGATTTGTTTTATTCAAATTATAGTTTATTTTAAAAGAAAAAACAACGGTTTTCCGGGTAAAATCATTTCTTTTACGATCCCGGAATCAAAAAATAAACACCTGACAGAAAAAAACAAACAGACCGCCATGCCGAAAACCAACAGCCGGGTACAGAAGCAGCAATTCGCCGACGAGTACGTCAATTTGATGACCCTCCGTCTCGCCGAGGGAGAAAAACTTCCGCCGGTCCGGGAGCTGGTCAAAAACAGCGCCTTCGGGCAGGTCATGATCCTCAAAAGCATCGGCCGCCTGGTGGAAAAAGGGCTGCTTGTCGCCAAAGCGCGCCAGGGGTATTACCGCTCCCCCCTCAACAGCCGCCGCGTCGACCGCAGGCGGATCGATGTCATCGCCTGCAGCGAGGCCGGTTACATGACGATCGACGGATTCAACATCAAGCTGGTCCAATATCTGTTCGACATCGGCACGGAAAAACATTATTCGATGTACGTTCACCGCGTCGGCTTTCACGAAAGCATCCTCGCCTACCGCGACCTCATCGCGGAAAACAAAATCACCGACGCTTTTCTCGTCTCTCCCGGCAATGAGGAGATCGTCAAATTCGTCCGTTCCCTCAACGTCTTCGCCATTCCGGTGACCACCTCCTATCATGTCAGCGCCGGACCCGCCATCATCGACGCCCCCGACATGATGGAGAAACAAATCGACTACCTGCGCTCCAAAGGACACTCCCGCATCGGACTCATCCACGAATACCGCGAAGAGTTCGATTCGATCGTCCAGCTCAACCGCCTGATGGTTTACTACCGGAAGATGGCCGAAAGCGGAGTCCGCATCTACCCCGAATACGTCGCCCCCGCCAATGTCGGCGGCCCCGAACTGATCGCTTCGCTGGAAAAGATGTTCGACACCCCCGTCCCTCCCAGCGCCCTGATCTGCAACGACTACTGGCTCCCCGCCGTCTACTCGTTCCTGGCGGCGCGCAAAAAGGCCGTCGGCAAAGACATCTGCATCGTCACCGACGGCGAAAGCTGCCGCCTCCTTCCCCGCCCCGTCATGGTCTTCAACTCCCCGAAACTGATGGCGGAAAAGGCCTGGCAGATCATGGAAGACCTCCTCCTGGGCCATGACAACCGCGTCATCTTCCACCCCGAGCTCACCATCCTGGATTCGAACCAGCCCTGACCGTTTTAACAGCCGGTCTTAGAGCTTATCAACTAATAAACGAAAACGCCCTGATTTGCGGCGGACAGCCATTCACTTGTCGAAAAAAATCGTAGATATCTCCAATATCCCCGATTTTTTTCAACTGCGCGACTGTCTATCCGGCGCTTCATCATAGCATTTCCATTATTAGTTGATAAGCTCTTATTTCCTCGAATTCTCGCGCGGAACCCGGATTCCGCGCTTGACGGGAGGGCGCGGCAGGTGTATTCTTTACCGCGTATTCACCCCCAATTCCCATAGAAATAAAAATACGGACAACCCATCAGCGGATCGGAAAAATCTCGGATTTTTTCGGGGAAAGGAACACTTTGAGCAAAAGCCGTCGCAGCAGAACGTTTTTTTCAAGGATTTCGATTATTTTTTGCGGCCTGATCTCCTCCGGCATGGTGAACGCCGCGGAGCCGGCGTCATTTTCCATCCCGGAACTGGACCACGTGACCATCGACGGAAAAGCCGACGACTGGAAGGACGGCGGGTTTCAAGTCAAACTCATGACTCCGGTCGGCAAGGAGAAGAAAACGCCGTCCGACCTCAGTGCCGACTTCCGTCTCGCCTGGAACCCGGAAGGGCTGCTTGTCCTGATTCGCGTCACCGACAATCAGTTTCTGGAAAATCATGACGCGCCTTACGACCAGGACAGCATCGAAGTGTTCCTGTGCGGAGACAAAGACCGGCAGGGGCTGTGCCAGTGGATCATCACTCCCGGAATGGTTAAAGGGCACCTCGCCCCCGTCGCGAAATTCTATGATCTGCGGACCGGCGCCATGCAGAAGAATCCCGCCGAGATCAAAATCGAACGGCAGAAACTCTCCGATCACGAATATGTGATGGAAATGCTGCTGCCGTGGAGCACGCTCGGCATTACGGCGGAAAAGGGCCGGGACGTCTGGTTCCAGATCTGGGTGAACGATTGTGACAATGTCGAAGAAAAAGTGACCCACCACCTCGCGTTCTACCCGGAACTCGAACCGCATAAGGCCCGCAACCGGCTGTATGGCCTCCGGCTGGACGACAAAGCAGCGCCGACGGTGGAACTGACGGCAAAACCGGAATACGATTTGAAGGAATCCGCCATTCGAATCCTCGTCAGCGGCGTCGCGGCTCTGGACGGAAAGTCCGTGCAGGTGCTCAATCACGGCAAGCCGGTTGCGGAAGGGCAACTGAAAGCGGACGAAACCGGGAACGCGTCGGCGACCATCGCGCTTCCTCTTCCCGCCGAGGGAGAAAATTACAACAACTTCGAGGTCAGGGCGGAGGACCGAGCCTGCACCGTCTCTCTGCCGATGGCAGGTGTGTTTCAGGCGATCCGCAAGTTCACCGCGCAACGGAAGGAACTGACGGAGAAATACGGTCTTGACCGCCAGCTGGACGATATGAAGGACGCCCCGGAACTCATTCAGCGCCACCGCGGAGTCGTCGCGCTGTTTTTCAACATCATCGACGGCAAACTGAGAGTCGTCGATGAGAAGAAGTTTGCGGAACTCGCCTATCTGACCGGAATTCTGGAATCACTCGAAAAAGGGGAAGATGCGCTCAAAGGCAAGCGCGGCGAATTCTGGTCTGCCTATTATTCTCCGGCGGACGGCAGCGGCCAGCATTTCGTCACTAAAGTTCCGAACGACTACAATCCGAATGAAACCTATCCGCTGCTGGTCAATCTGCACGGATATACCGGTCGGCCGGTGCCGTTTTTCGACAAGTTTTCGGAACATTACATCGAGGTGATGCCCTGGGGACGCGGCGACACCGGCTATACCGGCCTCGGCGACAACGACGTCATGCAGGTGATCGAGTACATGCGGAAATGGTACTCGATCGATCCGCAGAAAATATGCCTGACGGGCTACTCGATGGGCGGACGCGGAACCTGGGTCACCGCGACGCGTCACCCGGACCTCTTCGCCGCCGCCGCCCCGTTTTACGGGTGGGCCGACGAACTTTACCTGGAGAACCTGAGAAACGTTCCGGTCTTCAACCAGCACGGACAGGTGGACTGGGTCGTATCCATCGACCAGAGCCGTTTTGCGGTCGACCAGCTGGAAAAACTGGGCTACCAGGTGGCGCACAAGGAATTTCCGGACGCCGGCCACGGAATTACCGACCCGTATCCGGTCGCGGACTGGATGATGAGCCATCTCAGGCCGGAGAAGCCCTCCGCGGTCACCTACAGCTGCCAGACTCCCGACCGGGGAAAGGCCTATTGGCTTTCGATCCTGAAATTCGAGGAGCCGCACCGGCTGGCCACCGCGACTGCCGCGTTCAGCGGGTTCGGTCCCCAACAGCTGCTCACGGTCAGGCGGTCGAACATCGAGGTTCTGGCGGTCGATTTGAAGTCCGCGCCGGTGGATCGGGCAAACAACCTGCTCGTTCAAGTCGGAACCGAGCAGTTGACCTGTCAGGCTCCGCTGCCGGAGACGCTTTACATCACAAACGAGGCCGGCAAGGCGTCTCTCTCCAGCAGCTGGACTCCCGAAAGAACCGACATCAGGCCGTATCGCGCCGGAGCCGCCGCCGACCTCTACAACGGAGAGCCCCTGCTGATCGTCTACGGAACCGGCGGAGATGACGAGCGCGATAACCTGCTGGAAAAGGCGGCGAACCTTCTGTCGACGCACTGCTCCTGGCATGGAATCGAGATGGCCCTCGGGCAATTCCCGGTCAAAGCGGACAAGGACGTCACCGAACAGGATATCCGGCAAAACAACCTGATTCTGCTCGGAACTCCGGCAGAGAACAGCCTTGCGGCCAGAATCGAAAGCGGCCTGCCGCTCAAGATCAATGCGGAGCAGGAGCTCCTCGTCGAAGGCAGAAAGCCGCTGTCGCTCAAGGAATCGGGGATTTGCCTCGCCTGTTACAATCCGCTGGCGCCGCAGAGAATGATTTTCTGGATTGCGCCTTTCGGTTCGCCGGAAAACAGCCGGGAGTGGTTGAAAAAGGCAACCGAGCTGATGACCGGCACCACCGGAGAAAACCGGATCGACGCCCCCGACCTGACGGTCTGGGATCTGAAAGGATACAAGCGGAGGGACATGCAGTTCACCCACGGCTGGAAATGGCGCAATCTGCCGGGAAGCGACCGGCTGATGCCGGAAAAATATGCGTCGATGGAACATATGCTGAAAGCCTATCTGCAGGCAATGCGAGAGAACGCCGGAGCGGACTATGCGTTTATCCGGGCCGGCAAGGAAGGCGAAAAGGCATACGACCCCGCCTGCTACACCGTCGCGGACTTTTCAACCCGGCAGCGCGATGCCGAACAGCTCACGGCGACCCTGACCGGCAAAGAGCTGATCGAGATTTCCAACTGGGTCAAAGCGAACGAAGTGTCTGTCTACCCGGAATATACTCCGGAGAAGATTGATCCGGAGAAAATCTATTCGATCGTGATCGAACCCAATTTCTGCTGGAAACTGAAGACCCGCAAACGGAATCTGGACAACGTCAGAGCGGGGAGACCGCTCCGGATGTCCGACTTCCGGAACCTGCTGCTGTCTCAGGACGGGAAAGAATAGCGTTTCGGAGCGCGGACAATCGGGACAAAAAAAGGGAGGGGAACGAAATTCCCCTCCCCTCTTTTTATCGGCCGTCCTGCTGCAAGGATTTGAAGACCTGAATGCAGTTGTAGAGGGCGCGCGGGAGGTGGAAGAAGGTCTTGTTGACGGACCCCTTGAAGCCGTTGCAGACGGACCCGTCGTAATTGACCAGGCCAAACCATTCGGGGTAATCGGGGTCGCGCAAGTACTTCCAGCTCCAGTCGTCGACTTCGAGGAACCGCTCGAACAGCCGTTCGTCGCCGGAGATCCGGTAGGCGAAAGCGGCGGCGAGCAGGCCCTCGTTATGGGTCCACCAGCCCTTGACCATGTCGCGGCCGTCGGCAAGCGGTTTGTCGAGGGCGTCCATGTAGTAGAAGAGTCCGCCGTTCTCACGATCGGTCGCGTAGTCGAAGATTTCAAGGGTCCATCCCGGAATCCGGTCGAGGATTTCGCGGTTTCCGGCGAGTTCCGCGCCCTGGGCCAGGAACCACATGGTTTCGAGGTCGTGCCCGGGAACGACGGCGCGAAAGAGGGAGCTCTCCAGGCGGAAGCCGCCTTCGGTCGGCATGTGCTCGAGCCAGCGCCCGGCTTCCGGACAGTAAAATTTCGGAATGATTTCGAAGGTCATTTCAAGGGCGGTCATCACCTTCCCGTCGAACTCGCAGCCGCAGACCAGCATGGTGCGGCAGAGGTGGCACAAATGCATGTAGCAGCCGCGGCGGCGGACCGGCGGAAAAAACGCCGAGCGCGAAA